>QZIJ01000146.1 GCA_003598975.1 Anaerolineaceae bacterium
CGCAGTTTCGGAAGAGGTGCGTGAGTATCAGATGAAATACACCTTCGTGCCTCCCGAAAAAATTATGACGATTGACAACGGCGTGGACATGCGCCGCTTCGAGGGGCAGGAGGAAGCAGGTCGCACTCTACGCATCGAATTGGGAATTGACCCCGACGCGCCGCTGGTTGGAATTATCGGCCGCCTGACCGAGCAGAAAGACCACACCATGTTTTTGCAGGCCGCGGCGCGGGTCCGCGCCGAACTCCCAAAGGCGCGCTTTCTTGTGGTGGGCGATGGAGGCTTGCGCGAAAGTTTGGTCGGGCAGGCGCGTTCGCTTGGATTGGATGAAGCCGTGATCTTTGCTGGCTTGCGAAGCGACATCCCCGCGGTGATGGCCGCGTTGGATGTGCTGGTCTTTTCGTCGCGCTGGGAGGGATTGCCCGTCACCCTGCTCGAGGGAATGGCGGCGGCGCGTCCCATCGTCTCGACGGCGGTGGGTGGCGTGCCTGGCGTCGTCGGTGATGGCGAATCGGCGTTGCTCGTCCCCGCGGGGATGGCCTCCGTGCTGGCCGACGCGGTGATCCGCGTCCTGCGCGACCCCGCGCTGGCGCGCAAACTTTCAGCCGCCGCGCGCGAACGCGTGCGCGAAAAATACAGCCTCGATTCCATGCTGGATCGAACGCTGGCTCTGTATGAGGAACTCTGGAACCATGTCGCAAATCCGCGTGCTTGAAGTCTCCAAGTCCACAGGCGGACTGGGGACGTATATGCGCTGGCTGGCGGATGGCATTGACCGCTCCCGCTTCGCGCTGACCTTCGCCTGCCTCTCCGAAGGCGCGGACGCGCTGGCCGCGGAGTTGTCGGCGCGCGGGTATGTGTCCGTGTCGTGGCAGATGAATCGCTACAAGATCAATCCCTTCACCGACGCGCAGGTAATTCTGCGATTGAGGCAACTTTTCCGCCGCGAAAAATTTGATCTCGTCCACGCGCATGGCTCGAAGGCGGGATTCATCGCCCGCGTGGCGGCCATCGGGAGCGGCATACCTGTTGTCTATTCGCCGCATAATTTTGCTTTTCACGCGGGTGTGCCGCGCTGGCAGGCACACATCTTTGCGTTTATCGAAAAACTGGCGGCGCGTTTTTTTACGGCGAAGATCATCACTGTCTCTGATGGCGAGCAGGCGATGGCGCGCCAGTTTGGGGTGGGGACGCCCGACCTGTTTGTCACCGTCCACAGCGGCGTGGACTTGTCCGCTTTCAGCCGCCGCGTAAACATCTCGGAGCAGAAAGCCGCCCTCGGCGTCCCGCGTGAGGCGCAGGTTGTCGGCGCGGTGGGACGTCTCAGCGAGCAGAAAAACCCGCTGGCGTTCGTCCGTCTGGCGGCACGCGTCCACGAGAAAGATCCAAACGCACATTTTGTCTGGATCGGTGAAGGACCGCTCGAAAAGCAATCCCGCCAATTGGCTATTGAGTTGGGTGTAAAAAATGTGCTACACTTTGTTGGGCAACGCACGGACGTGCCGTCTGACCTGCGCGCGCTGGATGTGTTTGTGATGACTTCGCACTGGGAAGCGTTTTCGCTGGCGTTGCTCGAGGCCATGGCCTGTGAACTTCCGACGGTGACATCCAACCTGCCTGGCATTGCCGAGGCAGTGACGAATGGTGAAAGCGGTTATCTTCATTCGGTGGATGACGTGGATGGCATGAGCGTCTCGGTTTTGGAAATTCTCGAAGACCGCGAACTGGCGCGGCGAATGGGCGCAAACGCGCGGCGGCGCGTGGAGCAGGAATTTACCCGCGCGCAGATGATGGACAAACTGATGCAGGTGTATCAATCAACTGTGTGAAAATCGGATGAAACGCACTGCTTTTTTTTGTGATTTGGTGAGCGAGTTTAGAGGTGTGTTGTGCGTGCTTTAGATTCCAATCAGGCTTATGTGAATGAGATCGCCGCGACGCTTGCCGCGCGTGTGGGAGACTGGTTTGGCGCGGGTGCGTCGCTGGATTCTGCCCCTGCCGAAGTGCGGATGTACCCGAACTCGTTTATGTTGCGCTACCGCGTCCAGGTGGAAAACAGCCAGCGAACCGTCCTCGTAAAAATTCCGCGCAAGCCCGTGCATCAGACCATCACAGAAGCCTTGCAAAACGATTACCTGCGCGCCCACACCCGCGACTATTTTGATTTTATGCTGGCCGCCTGGCGCGCTTTCGAACGCGCACAGGAAGCGCATTGTTTTGCCATTCGTCCGCTGGAATATTTTGAAACGTGGAATGCCATCGCCATGCTCGAGGCACAGGGACGCCCGCTTAAAGAAATGCTTCATTTTGGACGACCGCCGCAAACGGGCGCTTTCCAATTGCATCTTGAAAATGCCGCCCGTTGGGTGCGGATTTTTCACGAGCGCATCGGCGACCTGAGCATCGAGACGGTTTCGCGCGCGGAGATCGAATCGCGACTGGACTCCCTGCTGACCGACTTGGCCAAATACTCAAATGGACAAGTGGACACCGCCTCCATTCGCACCTTGTTGCAGGCCGCGGCCTCCGACGGCTGGCGTGTCCCCGTCGCGCGCACCCACGACGATTATCACTACTCGAACGTGCTGATTTCCCCTGAAGGGCGCGCCTGCGGCCTGGATGCACGCCGCCGCTCCGTCCGCAACCCGATTTATGCCGATCTCGCGACTCTTTTGTTAGACCCTGCCACCAGGGTTGCCTCGATTCTGACAGGCGGACTGTTGCTTCCGCACAGGTTTTTCGCGCTGGCGCGCCAGTCCATTTTGAACGGCTATTTTGAAGGACAGCCGCATGATGATTCCATCCT
This sequence comes from Anaerolineaceae bacterium, assembly GCA_003598975.1. Lineage (GTDB taxonomy): Bacteria > Chloroflexota > Anaerolineae > Anaerolineales > Villigracilaceae > Denitrolinea. Next base: position 2,807 of record QZIJ01000146.1, read on the forward strand.
TGATTTTTATTGTGCGATGACGGTGCTGGATAAATGGATGATCAACGAAAGGCGATTCGCCTCCGGTGCGATCAAGAGCGTTGGAATCTTTTTCCGTCCATGGGTGCGCTGGTATTTCTCCGCACTCCTGAGGCGTTATCTTGCTTTCTCACCCTCGAAATCAGCAGTGTTGGAACCTGCAGAATGAAAAGTAACCGACTTCGTGTAGCGGCAGTTTTGGTTGGCGATATTCAGCGCATGCCCGATATGCGCGTGAAGTACGGCGCCTTTTTCGACGCGCTCGACCGTCGTTTCGATTTGGTGGACATCCACGATGCAAACCTGCGCGGCCCGGCTCGTTACTGGAATGCCTTGTGGACTTTCAATCCCTCGGTCGCGGTCTGGAAGGAGCATTTCTTCAAAAACGTCCCTGCGTTCAAGTCGCGCTCCCTTCGCACGATGGCATACCTGAAAACACTCAAATCCAGGGCAGATGTTATTCTGCAAATTGGTGCACTGCTTAATTCGGGGTGCGGAAAAGACTGCCTGCCGCTGGTCATCTACACTGATAACACCACGCGCATCACCAGTCGCCGTCCCGAAGGGGGCCGTCTGGCCCTTTCACAGCAGGAGACCGAACGTTGGGTGGAACACGAACGGAATTTGTATCAGGGAGCCAGCCACATTGCAGTCCGCGCAAGTCTGGTGCGGGATTCTCTCATCAATGACTACGGCGTGGACGCGAAGCGCCTCTCGGTGATTGGCGGCGGCGTCAATTTCTCGCCCCTGCCCGAGCCCGTAAGCCGTTCGTCAAATTCGCCGCCAACGGTATTGTTCATCGGCGAAGGTTTCCATCGAAAAGGCGGCGACCTGCTCCTGCGCGCGTTCGCCCAGGCGCGCTTGCATGTGCCGCAAGCCAGGCTCTGCATCGTGACTCGCGGCCCCATCCCCATGGGATATTCCATGGAAAATGTGGAGGTGTGCCCACCATCATGGGACCGCGAAGAGATCGCCGCGCATTACCGCCGCGCCGATGTTTTCGTTTTGCCTTCGCGGCTGGAAACCTGGGGCGATGTTTTGCTCGAAGCCATGGCTTTTGGACTACCCTGCGTGGGCGTGCGCGGTCAGGCGATGGAGGATATAATTCAGCATGAATCCACGGGTTTGTTGGTGGACCAAAGCCAGACCAACGATCTGGCGGGCGCGCTGATTCGCCTGCTGAGCCAGCCAGCCATGCGCCAGCGCATGGGACAGACAGCGCGTACATTGGTGGAGAGCGAATTCACATGGGACCGAGTTGTGGATCGTCTTGAACCTGCATTGATGGCGGCCGCCAACCGCCCGTTGCAGGATTGATTTAATGGAGGCAGTATGAATAACCGATTTTTCAATGGCTTGATGGTTCTTTTTCTGTGCCTGATGCTGGCTGGCGGATTTGTTGGTCCCGCCAGCGCACAGACGACGACTGGCGCAGAGACGGTCACGTTCTTTCAACTCGGCGAATCCGAGATTGAACTGAGCGGGCCGTACGATTCCCAGACCATTCTGTTTGGAATGCCCTCGGAATGGAAATTGAACGGCCCGGCAACTCTCGACCTGCTCATGGGCGTCTCGTTCAATGTGGTGTTCACGAGCGGCGGAACATCACAGGCGTATGGTGGCACCCTGGGAATAACGATGAATCGCAACCTGCTGGCCGTGATTCCCATCAGCACGACAGGGGAGGTCAGCCACACGGTGGCGATTCCAGCCGCGGCATTGGTCTCCCGGCGGACGGACGGGCGCATGGAACTGGTGCTCTCGCTGGAGAGCGGGATTGATTGCGATCTCAGCCAGAATCTGAACATCATTGTTCATTCCTCCTCGCAGTTGACGTTCCCCCATGAGTTGACCCAGCCAGATACCAGCCTGGTCAAGTTCCCGCGGCCACTTTATCAGGATACGATCTACCAGGATTCAGCGCTGATCGTTCTCCCCGATAACCCCACCGCATCCGAGATGCAAACCGCGCTGACCGTTTCGGCGGGACTGTCCAACCTGACGGGCGGCAACCTGCTGATGGACCTGACCACGCTTGGCCTGTTGACTGCCGAACAAAAAGCCGCGGAACACCTGGTGCTAGTTGGAAAAGCCGCGTCCCTGCCGATCCTCGCGGAACTGGCGATGCCGATCACAGTCTCGGCTGGAGCCTTCAAACTGGACGCGGGCGGCGAGGATGACGGCGTCGTCGCAATGGTCAATTCCCCGTGGAGCGTGTCGAAGGCGATCCTGGTCGTTTCGGGCAATACCGACGCGGGGATCATCAAGGCCGCGCAGGCGGTCAGCACCGGCCTGCTGAGACCGAACACATCCCCGAATCTCTCGATTGTCAAATTCGTGGAGACCGTTGCATACCCGACCACCATCCCCATAGATCAGACCCTGGCCGACCTCGGTCAAAACCGCGACATCCTTGAACGACTGGGCGTCAGCACGGTTTCGTACGATTTTTACATTCCCCCGGGCCAGTCTGTGACCAATGATGCTTTCTTTGAGTTGGTGATGGGACACTCGGCGTTGTTGAATTATGACCGCTCGGGCATCGTGGTCTCGTTGAATGGACAGCCCATCGGCAGTGTGCGCTTCACGGAGGCGACTGCCAGCAACGCCAACAACCTGATCCAGATCACCATTCCGCCCGCCGCGGTTTTGACGGGAAGCAACCGCCTGGATGTGACCGCGGCCCTCTATCCGATCTATGATTGCAGTGCTCCCAACTTCGACGATCTGTACGCGGTGGTCTGGCCGGAATCGCGCTTCCATTTGCCGCTTCAGCCGACACTGCCCACCGCCACATCCGCCATTTCGCTGGATTACTATCCCGCGCCCTTTACATACGATCCCAGCCTGAGCACTCTGGCCTTTGTTTTGCCTGAGAACGATCTGGTAGCCTGGAAGGCGGGCTTTAACCTGGCTGGCTTCCTCGGAGACCGGTCTGGCGGTTCTTTCTTTGCGCCGCGCGTGTTTTTTGCCGGCAGTGTGACGGACGAGGAACTGGCCGATTACAACCTGATCATGGTCGGGCGTCCAAGCCAGTTGCCGCCTGTGGTGGCGCTGAACGACGTTCTGCCGGTGCCCTTTGCCGCAGGCAGTGATGTGGCCGAGGAACGCAACATGCAGGTCATCTTCCGCATTCCGCCGACCGCGCCCGTTGGCTACATCGAGTTGTTGCCGTCCCGCTGGAATCAGGGCAACACCGTCCTGGCCGTGCTCGGGAACACCGCCCAGGGCGTGACGTGGGCCGGGATCGCGCTGGTGGATTCTAATCTGCGTTCGCGCCTGTCTGGCAACTTTGCCGCAGTCACCGACCAGCAGGTGGTGACCGCCGATACGCGGCTGGAAACCACCCTGCCAGTCGAACCCGTCACGCCGGAGAAGCCGCAACCTGCCCAGCCGGTCGAGCCCGTTGCGCGCCCAGCGTGGATATTGCCCGCCATTGGCATCGCCGCTGGTTTGGCCGTACTCATCCTGGTGGTCGCGCTCATCCGCAACGCGGCCCAGAACCGCAAACATCCGCCCGCCAAAAAGAGCGAGTAAACTTGGTAAAACGGGTCACGCTTTTGGCGTGACCCGTTTTTTTATTTCAAGGTAATACTGGCTTCGTGGGTGTGTGGATTGACCATCACGCTTCCGAACTCGTATTCCCTTCGCCAGGCATCCCCGTCGGGGTAGCGCGGGCCGAGTGGCCGTCCCAATTCGAAATCATATTTGCTGTAATACCAGACTTCTCGATAGTTATTGCTGTTCGCGTATCGGAAGGCGGCGCGTCCATGATTGACCAGCAGATAGGATGCGTACGCGAATTGTTGCAGTTCCACGTCTCCCTGCGTGCCTTGCGAGACAAGGATGATGAACTTGCCAGCCGCCTGTGTCTCTTCTGCCAGAGTCATCTGCCGTTCCCAGCGGTCTGCGGAACGAAAACGGTCGGGCCAGTCCACAGCCCAGCCTTCGTGCATGGCGCCGTCGATGTGGGCAAGGTAGGCCATCCACTCGTAATCGCCTTTGCGGGCGGCGATGTTGGCAAACAACAATTTTCCGCTCGGTTGGAAATATTCCCTCTGCAACATTTCCAACATGCCCTGCGAGGCGGCGAGATAAGCGGCCTCGTCCGCGTAGGCCAGCGGAAATTCGTTTGCGGATTCGCGGAACGAGAACGTGACTTCAACGTTATCGAGGAAGACGCCTCCCCAATTGGCGTCGGACTGGCTGTCGCGGACGCGCTCCAAAAAGAAGGTGCGCCAGCCTGGACTTCCCGCGTCCATCATGACGTAGACCTGATCTTCGAAATCCTGATAAATTCTCTCTCCCTGACGGTTGAGCAGGAACCAGTCGGGATGCTCCGCGCTGATGGTGCAATAGTCGCCTTCTCGATAGGCAACCTGGTTGCGACGCGGGCGCGCCTGGCAATTCTCCTCGGCGTGGATGGCGTCGAAGCGCAGGTATTGCAGGATGGGACGGGACGCGCCGAGCGCGAGCAACTGGTCGCGTTCCTCCTCGTCGCCGCGGGTGAGGATGAAGAAGCCGAATTCGCGAGCGAGGAAGAACAACTCTTCATCTTCGAAGGGTGGTTTGTAGAACCACGCCAGTTGCGGGAGGATGATGTTCCCCGGCGGGGTCATGGTAGGGGCGGATGGCGTTGTGGTGGGCGCGTCGGTCGGAGGAGACATCCGCGTGGATAGGCCCGGGGAGGAGGCCGGCAGGCAGGAGGTCAGGAGGGAAGCGAAGAGGAGTGCGAGGAGGATACGTCTCATGCGCCGATCTTCTCCCGTGCCGCGTCCTCGAGGATTTCGAATCCCCCTTCGATCAGTCTTTGCAGGCGGCGTTCATCCAGCGGACGTCCCGCTTCGAGCCTTTCCTGCGCGCGCAGGAGCGCGCCGCGGATGCCGCTGGCAAGGTGGGCGCAATGCGAATCGGCGGAGATGCGTTCGAGCCGCGCCAATAGGGTGGGGATGATGAAGGCTTTCTGTTGTAGTGAATTCATGAAGTTTGTTCGGGCGGCGCGGCGAGAGTGTAGACGTACCAGCAGGTGACGCTCATCACGAGCATTTCGCCGCCGTCCTCCGCGAGTTTGAGCATCTCCTGGATGAGGCGCGAATCAAAGAAGCGGTCGAACAGGTCGAGGCCGAGGCCGAAGAAGAGCAGAGCGGCCAGCAACCAGGTCAGGGTGCGGTAGACCGGCCGGGCGTCGGGCTTGAGGCGCAGGTAGGAGGGGACGAGGATGAGCGCAAAGACGAGTCCGAGGCCGAGGATGCCGATCACCTCGCCGATGTCGTCCAGTTCGAGGCTGGCAAACAGGATGGCGTCGAGACGGTTTCCGATCAGCCCTGCGATGAAATCGCCCAGTTTTTCATGCAGGCCGAACATATCATCGAAGAGGAAGTAACCGTAGAGCAGGCCCCAGCCGATGAGTTCCTTTTTGTGCTGGCGCAATGCAAGGAACCCGAGCAGGAGAATGATCCAGAACTCCTTGACGTATTGGAAGCCCTCTGCCATGCTGAGGTCTTCGGTGACGGCGAAGGAATCGTTCGAGAAGTAGGGAAGCCATTCGTCGGGGGCTACGTGGAGGATGTGGAAGAAGATGAAGAACAGGTCAGCCAGGAGGAGCAGGACCAGGAGATGAGACTTCTTGAGGTTCTTGAGTTTTGCCAGCATGGTGTTTCTCCTTTTAGGCACTTAATCGTGTGCTTTGCGGTAAAAAGTGGTTTTTCCGATGCTCTGTCGCAAACGCCCATAGTATCTATCCGAAGATGTTTCGAGTTATTTCACGGCAACGATAATGATCTCGCGGATCAGGTTGGCGGCCAGCCTGCGGATTTTGGCGTGGGAGAAGCGTCCGAGAATACCTTCCCAGGCGGTGAAGTAGAAAAACGGGAGGGAAAAGACCCTGCGCTTCAGCATCACCTGTGCCGAAATTTTTGTGAAGCCCGCCTGTTTCAAGACGGGACGGATTTCAGCATACGTCCATTCCTTCAGGTGAAACCCCTGCGGCGTGTCGGAGAAGTATTTTGAAACATCATGCGGGCCGCAGAAGAGGTGGGGCGTGCGGAAGATGTACTGCCCGCCTTTCTTGAGGATACGGCTTGCGGTTTGAAAATGGAGGGGAGTATCTTCGGGGTGAAAGTGTTCCACCAACTGGTCGCTGAACAGAACATCAATGCCTGCATCGGGGAGTTGGCCCAGGTCGTAGCCATCGTAGATGATGAGCCTGAAGTTTTCAGGGACTGGGTCGGCGGGATTGCGCTGGTCGGAGATATCAATGCCGATGGCCTGTTTAACGGACGGGGCGACTTCCATGACGAAGCGGCAATCGCCGGGGGCGAACTCGGCAAAGATGGTGGAGCGGTGGATGGCGCGGCGGATGAGGGCGAATTTGCCGCGGTTGACGCGGCGCGTCTCGGCTTCGTCCCTGCGGCGGGCGAGGCGCGAATGGTCGGGGACTTTGGTGAATAACTCGTCGTACATCCCCGCGTAGATGACCTTGCGCTCCTCCCGCGTGGCAGACATCAACCGCGCCGCGATGGCCTTTTCCACTTCGTAGTGATTCAGGATCTGTTCGTACGTGCGGCCAGGCGGGAGGGGGTGCTTGAGTTGCATGTGAAATTATTCTCAGTAAATACTACTGAATGTGTCTGTATTATAGCAGGGTCGTTTGATTATGTGGTTCGAGTTCAATTTCATCGAACGTGGAAACCCGAGCAAGCCCGAAGACCCGAAGAAATCCCGAAATCGGTGAGGGGATTGCTTCGGGCGGAAAACCACCACCCTCACAATGACGAGGCATACTTTTATCCCGAATTCGCGTTTGAGCGGCTTCTGGCAACAGGAGCATCTCATGTTTTGCGTATAGTCAGTATAAACCACCCCCAAAAAGGTCTGAGACTCGTGCTCAAACAAGTCTAGACTCGTAAGGCGACAAGTCTTAGATGTTTTGAGGGGGAGAAAATTGGGCGCTTTATAACTTTAGATTTCTCTCTACTGTAGTCCATTTTCAGCAATTATGCGCGATAATAATATGTAGAAATGAAAATTACCCAAAGGTCAAGGACATATTATGGCAAATCAGAAACAAAAAAAGCAAAAGCTGGGTAATCTTGTTCGTCTATTAGATTACTCGAAATATCTTTACGAACAAGAGAACCAACGAAATGAAAAATTAACGTTTGCCACCAACATCTATCTGGTTGTAATTACTTTTGCATTTACATTTCTTGCTGGTTTATTAAGTTGGCTTTTTCCTGAGTCTGGAAATTCATCATTGATTGCAGATCACAGGTTTCAAGTCGCTCTTTGGGTGTGTTTTGGAATATCCATTGTTTCTATTTTATTGTCTCTTATATTTACTCTCCTGGTTGTTAAAGTAAGATCGTTTGAGCGATTATGCAACCCTAAGGAATTTGTTGTTGAAGCCGATTATTTTGAAACTGAAGAAAGGTTAATAGGTTCAATAATTTCGCACTATGTTGTTGCCACAGAGAGGAACTTTCTTGTGAACAATAAAAAAGCCAAATACCTTGCTTATGGTCTGCAAACATATATTTTTGGCTTTATTCTTCTCTTATTTGCACTAACAGGATTCTCGATTTTCGGGAGATAAATTATGCCATCACTAATCGACATTGATAAACTTTCAAAAGGTATGAAAGGCAAAAACCACCGAAGCAGTAAGGGCAGTAAGAGCGATAAGAAGATTGATATTTATCGAAAGCGATTTGACAAATATAAATTGAAATACACTACTTTTGTTGTTCAGAAAGACAAGGAAAAGGTGATAGATCAAATAAAGGCACTCTTAAATCTTGTAGAAGATTTAGGTCAGCCAGGAAAACAGTTGAAAAATGAAATCGAAACTTTCTTGCGCGATCAGGGAGTGAAGATGAAGGAAGATGGTGTTGGCGCGTCTGATTCAGGATATCCTTCATTGGCGAAACTTATTGAGGACAGAGAATCGAAAATAGTCATCTCCCAGCACCCTGCACGTGTGATAGGCCCGTTGGGCAAACATGGCCCAGCTTTGGAAAAGACTGCAAAACTGCTTTCTAAAATCAAGCGCTGAGGAAATTAATTTAAAAGACCCTAAAGGTTTCCAAAACCTGTAGGGTCTTTTGTCACCCTTCCCACACCCTTTTAATCACCTTCTTGACCTTCTCCTCGTACAAGCGGATCAACTCCCGATTGCCGTGGACAATGGCGCGCTCGGTCTCGATGTAGACTTTAAACCCTAAAGGTTTTCTCGACTGACGTGTGACCCGATATACAAGCCTCTCCCGCTTGACATGGCAACCGTCAACGGAAGAAACCTTTAGGGTTTTGGGATTAGGGTCTTTTGTCACCCCTCCCACACCCGCTCGATCACCTTCTTGACCTTCTCCTCATACAACCGAATCAACTCCCGATTGCCGTGGACAATGGCGCGCTCGGTCTCGATGCGGGCGACGATTTCACGCTGGATTTCTAGTGGCGGCAGGGGAATTTTTATTTCTTTCAAGACACCTTGAGAAAGGTTATTGATATTTGCACCTACACCAACTTGTTTCAAGATGTTTCGATAGAAGTCTGTTTTGAATAAGTAAGCATAAAACAAAGGATAGGCTTTTTTATTCAAGCGACATCTGATTGTAAAACCCGAAAATGTAATATCTTCCTTTATTTTAGGAATCATTATGCTTCGCCCGACTAATTCTTTATTGCCATTAGACCTTACAAATAGAATATCGCCTTCTTGGAGAAGGTGAGATTTATCAAAATTCGCTTCTGCAACAACTTCATCCAAATCATTCAATGGCGCAATTGTGTGGTCTTGAAAATGCCTGACGCCAAGTATTTTGACTGATTTACCCTTTGATTCTTTTGTGAAGTTGACACCGTTTTTGAATTCTGCAATATCTCCTAGGTTCACAGATTTCCATTCAGAATTGATTTCAACACTAGGCTTCCAGCTTTCGACGACCTGACGTGCGCCGTCTATGATGTGCTGGTGGGCGGCGATTTCGTCCACGAGTTGACGCTGGATTTCGAGCGGCGGCAGGGGAATTTGGTAATTTGCTACATAATCACTCGGCACTCTTTGCAATCCGCCAGTACCTGTCATGCGGTCTTTACCCTTTTGAACAAAATCTTCTCGGTTAATTATCCAATAGATATATTCAGGGATTACTTTTTCAGTTGCCCGCAAAACATAAAGTTCGCTTGTACCAAAGCCAATTCCATTAACCAAATTTCGGGCAATCCCGCCTTTGCCATTTTCAAAGCAAGGCGTAACTTTAGCAACAAGAACATCATTATCCTTGAAATATGTATAGCCTTTATAAACTTCGCCAATTTTTCTTTCTCGTTTCGGACTCACTTCAATTCTATGTTCGTCAATGTCTTCCATTGGAATAAACGAGACAAGCGTATCAGAATCTAATTCGTTTACTTCAGACTTCTTCGGATTTATCAAACAGACATCTGAAAGTTTCACCATTTCATAATGATGATTAACTTTTATCACTTCGCGGTAACGGTCGGCACTCAGGTTGTAGTCGCCCGTCTCTGCCAGCTTGGAGATTGAAACCAGTAAAGCAGTATCAGCTTCGGGGGAGAATGAAGCGGTTTTTCCTTCCTGTATACAGACCCTAAGGGTCTTTAAGACCCTTAGGGTCTCTGGAAGATCATTCCTATCAATCGGGCGGCGTTGCGCGCCCAAATCAAATCCGTCGTTTTCGACTTTGACGAACAGAACTTTATCGGTCTTTTTGGCGAGCGACTTATCCAAGAACAAAATGGAAGTCTTGACGCCTGAGTATGGATTGAACGCGCCCGCAGGCAGAGAGACCACCGCCCACAGGAAATTATGCTCGATCAGATATTTGCGTAATTGCTTGTACGCCCCCGCCGATTGAAAGATAATGCCCTCAGGCACGATGATGGCGGCGCGTCCGTTTGGCGTGAGATGCTCCGCCATGTAATCCACGAACAGCACCTCACTGCGGTTCGATTGCACCGAAAACTTTTTGTGCGGCATGATGCCGCCCTTTGGCGACATAAACGGCGGGTTGGCAAGGATCACATCGGCGGTATCGTTCCAGCGCTCTTCGCTGGCAAGCGTATCGTATTCGAAAATATTCGGCGTGGTGAAGCCATGCAGGTACAAGTTGACCAGCGAAAGCCGCACCATATCGGGCGAGATGTCGTACCCGCGAATGTTATCCGCCAGTTTCTTGCGTTCGGCGGGTTTCAACGCGCCGCCAGGTTTCCCGTCCTTTGCATTGCTCGCCATCACATGCTTATAAGCCGAGATCAAAAATCCCGCCGTGCCGCAGGCAGGGTCAAGGATGGTTTCGTCTTTCTGCGGATCAACTACCTTGACCATGAAATCAATGATGTGGCGCGGCGTGCGGAACTGTCCCGCGTCTCCCTGCGACCCGAGAACTGATAGCAGATATTCGAAAGCATCTCCCAACTTTTCAGAGTGGTCGTAGTTGAAGTCGTTGATCACCTTGAGAAACATTTTCAGTGTTTCGGGGTCACGATACGGCAAATACGCGTTCTTGAAAATATCGCGGAACAGCTGCGGCACGCCCTGGTTGCGCGTCATCTTGTCAATCGACTCGCCGTACAGGTTGAGCATATCGTATCCGCTCAACGCGGGACTTAATAACTTTGCCCAACTGAATTTTTTATACTCGCCCACAAAGAAACTGCGCTTGCCACCCAACTCTTCGGCTTCCGCATCCATATCATCCATGAACTTATAGATCAACGCAATCGTAATCTGCTCCACCTGACTCTTCGGGTCGGGCACTTTCCCCACGAGAATGTCGCGGGCAGAGTCAATGCGGCGTTTGGTTTCGGAATCTAACATTGAGGCTCCTGGTGAGAGACCCTAAAGGTTTTTTTGTTAAACATTCGTCCTGATTTGCCGAAGAGTCTTGCTTGTCACGGCCTTGGATGGCAAGGGAAACCTTTAGGGTCTTATTGTTTCAATCAAAATCATCTTCTGAAAGCCAATGGCTATTTGCACCTTCAACCCATTGTTCGTGCATTCGCAAGTAATCGTCTTTGCTTCCAAACCATTTCATGACTTCGTTGCGGCTGATGCTGGTGCGCTTCTCGGACAATATTATCCCATAGGATGAATACTTCCAGTCTCGAAAATCCTTCACGAATTTATGCTTCTGCGGGTTTTTATGAATATAGGCGATCACATTCCAGAACTGCCGCTCGGAAGTGATGAGTACGCGTCCAAATGGATGCTCGAAGAGACTCCCTGTTCTGCTATATGCATTGTTAATGGCTTTGGCATAGGCATTGAGGAAATTCGAGAACTGTCGGGAGATGTAATCAGACCCTAAAGGTTTTCTTTGTAAATTTTCGCCACGGTTGGCAGGAGAGTCTTGCTTATCATATCCTGGATTGGGCAGGGAAACCTTTAGGGTCTTTACCAGGATCTTCTTGTTTTCGAGTATCTCTTCTTGGGACTTTGTCCTCACCATGATGTGAGCGTGATTTCTCAAAAGGCAATACGCGAAGGTATCTGTAATCGGCTCGATATATTTCCAGTACAGGTTCATGAAATGGGTATAGTTTCGTTCTTGAACGAAGATGTTTTCCCTGTTCGTTCCGCGAACGTAGATGTGGTAGTAGTTATTGAAGAGAAGGGGAGATGGGCTGGTCATATTGTCCCTAAGACCCTAAAGGTTTTTAAGACTTTTAGGGTCTCCATCACATAAATTGATTCAACGACACGTAATCCTTGATGTATTCGGGCACACGTGTCCGCCATGCTGGCGGGACGGCTCGAAAATCCTGCATGGTAAAGGTCGGGTTGGTGTTCAATTCGGTCAGGCGCTTATTTTCGATAATATCGCGCACCTGATGGTCGGTGATGTAAGCTTTGAAGAAATATTTCAACGGCATGATGATATCGGGCTTTTCGGGCTTGGTGTCTGCAATGAATTTCTCGAATTCTTCTTCCAGCAGATCATCCCTGCTCTTGAATTGTTGGATAAATCCATACGCTTTTTCGATGATCTCACGCAGGGAAAGCCTGCGGTCAATACCTGCGGCCCTGCGGAGTTTATCGAGCGTGAAGAATTCTTCGGGCTTGTCGAGGATATGCGTTGAAACATACTCAATAATACGTTCCCAATTTCCTGCCTGAACGTTGGTTTTGATGAACTCATCATCTTTGACGCGTTCCTCGAACTTCTCGAAGAACATGCGGTCAATCTTCATGCCATCCAGTCCGATTTGTTGTTCCTGAATGGACTTCAACATGTCGGGGTCGAAGCGTTCGTAGCCTTCGATAATGACAGTCGTTCCTGTGTCAACGCCAGAACCTGAACCCGATCTCATTTCAGAACGCCGCGGCAATTTCAGGATTTCATCGTAGTTATATTTCTCTTCAAAGTATTCACAGTTCGCGAAGAAATCAAATAATTTGTAGCGGGTCTTGGGTGTTTTTCCGAAACGCGATTTCAATTCGGCATCGAAGATATCTTTCGTAAATTCATAGGTCCTCGTGCCGCGTCCTTTGATTTGAATAAAATCAGTCGGCGAAAAGATGGGACGCATCAAACACAGATTGAGAATGTCTTCGCAATCGTACCCCGTAGTCATCATACCAACCGTCACACAAACGCGGGTCTTGCTGGTTTTATAGGTGGAAATGAAATTTGCCGATCCGCCCAGATTATTATTTGAAAAGTTGATGGTGAATTGCTGGGCGTCTTGTACCTGGGAGGTCACTTGCATGGCAAAATCGGATTGATATTTGCCTGGAAATATCTGGTCGGCCAATTCGTTGAGAATTTGCGTCAATTTGGCCGCATGATGCTGGCTGACAGCGAAAACAATACTCTTTCCGATCTCGCCACTAACGGGGTCGCGCAAAGCCTTTTCGAGAAACGTCTTGCAGAAGGTGTAATTGGTGGGTTCAGAAAAGAACTTCTTTTCAAAGGAGCGCTGGAAAAATGTATCTTCCTGCTGGCCTTCCTCAGTATCAACAATTACGGAATAGCCTTCATCTGCAAGAAGTTGTGTGGTTACATCCGTGCGCGCATCCACTACCAAGGGATTGATAAGGAAACCCTCGCGAACGCCATCCAAAAGCGAATAGCGGAAGGTTGGTGGTCCACCTTCGCAACCGAATGTTCGATACGTGTCCAGCAAGGTGCGTCTTTCCAGTTCGCGCGGGTCGCGAACATTGCTGTGGTTGAACTTTTTGAGATAATCCTTTGGCGTTGCGGTTAATCCGAGTTTGTAGCCGATGAAATACTCGAATACGGCGCGGGCATTCCCGCCGATGGAGCGATGCGCCTCGTCGGAAATGATCAAATCGAAATCGGTGGGAGAAAACAGTTTCTTGTATTTGTTGTTGAACAACAACGATTGAACTGTAGTGACAACTATCTCTGCCTTGCGCCAATCTTCGCGTTTTTCCTTGTAAACGACAGTCTTGAAATCGTTTTTTAGGAACTGCACAAAGCGCTTGTTTGCCTGGTCTTCCAATTCAAGCCTGTCTACCAGAAATAGAACGCGTTTGGCATTCCCCGTTTTCAGGAAGAGTTTGATGACTGCCGCGGCAATCAGGGTTTTGCCTGTACCTGTTGCCATTTCAAACAGGAAACGGTCATTTCCTTCTTTGACGGACTTTTGAAGAGCTTGAATTGCTCGGATTTGATACTCACGCAAGAAACGCAGGGAATTCTTCTCAATGAAGGCGGGTCGTTCCTTTTCGCTCTTCCATGCGGCTTCTTCTTTGTACGTCGGATATTGGGTTAGTGTGATGTAATCAACAGAAATAGACTCGGCAATCAGTTTTCCTGGATTGGGGCGGGTTGTTTGGTAACCCCTTACCGACCACGGCTTGGGAAACTGCGTAATCACATAGGGATTGCCGCGTTCCAGATCCCAGAAGTAGTGCAGATTGCCATTGGAGAGAATCACAAATCGGCAGTTTTGTGATTTGGCGTATTTGCGCGCCTGTTCTTTTGCCGACAATGGGTTTTTATCTTCGGATTTTGCCTCCAGCACAATCAATGGATAACCCCGCTCGTCCAATAGCAAAAAATCTAAAAAACCGTGTTTTGTCATCTCGAAATCTTCACCAAAAGCGTCAAACTCCTTTTGGGTGATCTTGGTGTGCAACTCAAGCTGAATGTTGGCAGGCCCAACTTCCGAATCAAAAAAACGCCACCCTGCTTCTTCTAAAAGTTTGTTGATTTTGATCCTGGCTTTGGCTTCTTTGTTCATTTGTATTCTATGGCGGGTTTCGCCCAGTTACCATTTACAAGCATTCCCAAAGCGTTCTTGTTAGAAAAGGCGCCCCCGGCGGGATTCGAACCCATATCATCCCTTCAATGGGGGCAACCGACTGAATGATTATAAGGCGCCCCCGGCGGGATTCGAACCCACAACCGACTGATTCGAAGTCAGGCACTCTATCCATTGAGCTACGGGGGCGTGACGGGGATTATACCAAAAGGAAAGAATTTTTTACCGCGAAGTGTGCGAAGGTTTAAAAGGTTTTCTTAGCGGTCTTGGCGATCTTAGCGGTTAATATCGTGGTTAATATCAATTGAAAAGACAATAAAACCCCTCCATGGTATCCTTGTCTTGACTGCCAATCCCACGTAGAATCCAGACATTCTCGCTTTACAAAAAGGACTCATCATGAAAGACATTAAAGCCTTCGGCGAACGCGTGATCAACAATTTACAGAAAGTGATGGTCGGCAAGCGCGACACGGTGGAAACGATCGTCATCGGCCTGCTGTGCGAGGGCCACGTGCTGATCGAGGACGTGCCCGGTGTGGGCAAGACGGTGCTGGCGCGCAGTCTCGCCCGTTCACTCGATTGCACCTTCAGCCGCATCCAATTCACGCCCGATATGCTTCCCAGCGACGTGACGGGCGTCTCCATTTATGACCAATCCAAAAAGAAGTTCGAGTTCCGCCCGGGTCCCGTCATGGGACAGATTGTCCTTGCCGACGAGATCAACCGCGCCACGCCCAAGACGCAGGCCGCCCTGCTCGAAGCCATGGAGGAACACCAGGTGACAGTGGACGGCGTGACGCATCTGCTGGCGCGTCCCTTCATGGTGCTGGCCACGCAAAACCCTGTTGAATACGAGGGCACCTTCCCGCTTCCCGAAGCCCAACTGGACCGCTTCCTGCTCCGCGTCCGCCTCGGATACCCGAACATTCAGGACGAAGTGCGGATTCTCGAGGAACAACAACTCCAGCATCCGCTTCAGACGCTCAAATCGGTGGTGAAGACGAAGGAGATTCTGGATGCCGCAGACGCCATCCGCCGCGTGTACGTCTCGCCGCAGGTGAAGCGCTACATCGTGGACCTGACGCGGCGCACCCGCGAAAGTGACGATGTCTACCTCGGGGCCAGTCCGCGCGGCTCACTGGGACTCTTCCGCTCGGCGCAGGCGCGTGCCGCCATTCTCGGACGCGAGTTCGTCCTGCCCGATGACGTGAAAGCCATGGCCGTTCCCGTGCTTGGACACCGCATCATCGTCAGCCCGGCGGCGCGTCTCCGTGATTTGAGCGCCGACCAACTCGTCGAAGAGATCGTCCGCGCCCAGCCCTCGCCCGGCGGCGATTTCTCGTCTGGGCCGCGGCAGAAGACTCGTCCCGAACGCAGCGACGAAGTCCTGAGCGGGGCGGAACGCAGTCGAAGAACGAAAGCCAGGAAGGAAGCGAAATGAAGGCTGGGCGCGTCCTCGTCGCGCTGATGTTCCTCGTCGGCGGGGTCGGATCGCTGATCACCAGTTCGGATGTCTTCCCGCGCCTGCTTTACCTGAGCCTGTTGATCGTGCTGGTGGCCCTCCTCTGGACGCGCTTGTCTGTGGTCGGGTTGCGCATCCAGCGGCACGCGCGTTTGCAAAAAGCGGGCGCAGGGGACGTGTTCGAGGAGCATTTCGAGGTTCGCAACACCAGCCCCTTCCTTGTGCCCGATGTCGAGGTCGCCAACGAGTCGAAATTGCCGGGCGCGGCTGGTTCGCGCCTGCTGACGCGCATCGGCGGGCGGCGCACGGTCACCTATCTTTCGCGCACCTACCTCACGCATCGCGGGCGCTTCGCGTTGGGCCCGACGGTCGTCCGCAGCGGCGACCCGTTCGGGCTGTTCCACGCCAGCCGCAGG
>QZIJ01000064.1 GCA_003598975.1 Anaerolineaceae bacterium
GCCGCACATACTCTGTGCATCTATATCAATCGCCTCCTCGGTAAGCCTGCTTTTCTCCAAATCAAAGCATTAGCTTTCCCGATTTAGCATAAGTCCCTAATAGGACTAATTCAGGGGTAATTTGCGGGTAGAATGAACTGTCAATGCTTCCAAAGGAGAACCGATGAAAAATCCCCGCCTCTCTCTCTTGACCGTGGGCTTGCTCGCTATTTTACTGGCCTCGGCCTGCGCCCCAGCCGCTTCCTCCTCTCCCACCGCGCCCGTGGACGCGTCCGCGACGCCCGTCAGCCAGCCGACGGCTGAAGTTGTTGTGCCCAATCTAACGGTCCAGCCTGAAGCGACGCTCGCGCCGACGGAGGCTGCCGCGTTGCCCGTCGCCACATCGCGTGGACCGGGTCTCGAAGCCACCGATCCGTCTTCGGTCTCGTTCGCGTCGGGAGGGTTGCAACTCGTCGAGTTCTTCCGCTTCACCTGAAGCACCTGCCGCTCGATGGCGCCCATGGTGCATGGGCTCGAAGCGAAATACTTTGGCCAAATCCAATTCACCTACCTCGATGCAGACGATCCCGCCACGTTCGATTTTCAGCGCGTGCTGGGCTTCCGTTACCAGCCTGAGTTGTATCTGCTCGATGCGAACGGGGCAGTGTTGCAGAAGTGGGTTGGCTTTGTAACGCAGGAGCAATTGGAAAGTGCATTTGCACAATACCTGCAGTGACGAAAAATCCAGGTTTCTACAAGAAACCTGGATTTTTTACAGGGATACCTGGTTTCTTTCTTGACATCCCCACCCGCCCCGTTGATAATAGACACTGATGTCCGATTATCCCCTCATCGTCGAAAACCTTTCATTTCGTTACCGTGATCGTCAGGAAACGGCCATCCGTGATATTTCGTTCGCGGCGAACGCGGGCGAAATTCTTTTAATCGCGGGCGCGAGTGGATGCGGCAAAACCACACTCATCCGATGCATCAATGGACTCATCCCGCGCAGTTACAAGGGGGAGGTGGGCGGACGCATCCTCATCCACGGCGAAGATACAGAAAAGATGAAACTGTCCACGATCTCGCAGAAGGTCGGGACGGTGTTGCAGGATCCCGAGCGGCAAATTCTTGGCACGAAAGTGTTGAACGAAGTCGCGTTTGGATTGGAAAACCTCGGCCTCTCGCGCGAGGAAATCTATCAGCGCGTGGACGAGTCGCTGGCGCATTTGAAGATTCAGCATTTGCGCGACCGCGACACGTTCCTGCTTTCGGGTGGAGAAAAACAAAAAGTCGCGCTGGCAGGCGTGCTTGCCATGCGGCCTTCCATTTTGCTGTTGGATGAACCGCTGGCGAGTCTCGACCCCGCCTCCGCCGCGGAGACGTTGGATGCCGTTCGCACGCTGGCCGACGAGGGGATGACCGTACTGATGGTGGAACATCGCGTCGAAGACGTGCTTCGCATCCATCCCGAGCGCGTCATGTACATGGGGGAGGGTGAAATCCGTTACCTCGGCGAGGTGGACGGGTTATCAAGAGTAGTGAACTATCACGAGGTCAAACTCCCTGCAGAACAGATTGTCCAGCGCGCCAAGCGGGACCCCGCCCCAGCCGAGATTCGCGTCCTGCCTGGCGCGGCAGGCCCAACGTCGAAGGAAGAGGCGCTGGTCCGATTCGAGGATGTCGCCTTCGGTTACGAGTCGGATGTCGAAATCCTGCACGGGATCAATCTCGAAATCAAACGCGGCGATGTGATCGCGGTGCTCGGTCCGAACGGCTCGGGCAAGACGACATTTGTCAAACATGCCATTGGTTTGCTCAAACCAAAGTCGGGACGCGTGCTCGTGAACGGAAAAGATACCAAAGAGTCGAGCGTGGCCGAAATTGCCAGCACGCTCGGTTATGTTTTTCAGAGTCCCAGCCACATGCTATTTGCGCCGACCGTGCGCGAGGAACTGGCATTCGGTCCGACGAATCTGAAACATCCAAAGGATGAGATCGAAACGGAGGTGAAAGAGGCGCTGAGAATTGTGAACCTTTCCGAATACGAGCAAGACCCCCCGCTGGCGCTTTCGTTCGGCCAGCAAAAGCGCGTCAGCATCGCGGCCATCCTGGCGATGCGCTCCCGCATCCTCGTCATGGACGAGCCGACCGCGGGGCAGGACTACCAGAACTACATGAATTTCATGGATGCCATTCTGCAATTGCCTGGCTTCGAGGCGGTCATGTTCATCACGCACGATGTGGACCTGGCGGTGATCTACGCCAACCGCGTCCTGCTCGTGGCGGATGGACGACTTGTCGCTGACGGTTCGCCGCACGAAGTCCTGCGCGACTTTTCCCGACTGGAGGCCTGCCGCGTCGTCCCGAGCTCACTCCTCGCCCTGAACGTGAACCGCTTCCCACAAACGGGACGGTTCCTGCGGGCGGAGGCGCTGGCGCATGTGTAATTATTGACCTCACCCCCGACCCCTCTCTGGTCTCGATATGGCCTTCGGCCTACTCGACCATCAATGGAGAGGGGAGAAAATCACAAAGGAGAATGAGATGGATAAACGTTTGTCTTCCGTGTTGATCTGGCTGGTGGCGATCTTCGCCATCTTTGCCGTGATCGTGTTCGTGCTGGGTAACATGCTCGGCATCGAACGCTTCCAGACCGACAATGCCACGCTCGGCCTGCGCTTTGGATTCGTCATCCTCGGCCTGTTGATCGCCTTCGCGGTCTACTTCTTCAACAAGGATAACAAGGCCTGGGAAGTTGGCACGCGTGAAGTGGTGTGGATGGCCATCGGCGCGGCGCTGTATGCCGTGTTCTCCTGGTACTTCAACGCCACCGTGTTCGTCGTCCCCTCGCTGAGCCAGGTTGCGCTCCGCCCCGCGATTGCCATTCCGATGTTCTTTGGCTATGCCTTCGGCCCCATCGTCGGCTTCTTCACGGGCGCGGTCGGCAACATGTTCGGTGATGCCATCTCGGGCTTCGGCCTCTCCCCGCAGTGGAGCATCGGCAATGGATTGGTCGGCTTCATCGCTGGTCTGCCCGCGCTGTTCGCGAACCGCAAGAAAGCCACCGACACTGTCCTGTGGGTGGGCGGCGCGCTGGCTCTGCTTGCTACGGTCGTTTTCTTCCTGAACCGCGGCGAGACGAACATGATGTTCTACGATGTGGAGAACGGTGTCTTCGGTGACCAACCCATCGCGTTGACCGCAGGCATTGCCCTGCTGATCGGCTTCGTGCTGGTGCTGGTCGTCCGCTTTGCATTCGGGAAGAATGTCAATGTGGGTGAAGCCGTCATCTGGGGCATGCTTGGGAACATCCTCGGCATTGGCTTTGCGGCCATCTCTGACATCTGGATCAACGGATTCAGTCCCGCGGCCGCCATCGTAGGCGAGTTTCTGCCCGCGGCGGGCCCGAACCTGATCTTCGCCGCCATCCTCGTCCCGCTGCTCGTTGCGGCCTACGCGGCAGTGCAGAAGCAATCTGGTCGGTGATTCAAAAATCGGTAGGGGCGACTCATTGAGTCGCCCCTACAAGGAAACATTATGCTCGTCGCCTGGCGATATCGCGAACGTGCGCGTTCCTTCATCCAGTCGTTCGATCCGCGCGCCTGGATCATGTTCTACGGCTGCTTCCTCTTCTCGACCCTCGCGTTCTGGGACGTGCGCTATCTGCTTTTCTTCGCGGCCATCGCGCTCTTCGTCCTGCTCACCTCGGGCGTGACGTGGAACGAAATCCGCCGCGCGGTTTTGTTCATTGTCGGTTTCGTGACCATTTTTGCATTTTTCACCTTCTTGACGGGCCGCGGCGGGACGGAACTCTACGAGCAGGAGCACCTCATCCGACGGTTGGAAGCGTCCTTCTCCATCCTCGGCTGGACTCCCGCGCTGGACATCACCGTCGAGCGCGCCTTCTTCGGGGTCAGTCAATTCGTGCGCGTCTTCAGCATCGCCATTATGACGATCCTGATTCCGTACTCGCTCAATCCCGCGCTATACGGGATCACCTTCCGCGGATTGGGACTACCCGACAAGATCGCCTACGCCATGGACCTGACCATGCGCTTCATCCCGACTTTCAGCCGCGATTTCCAACTGACGATGGACGCGCAGAAGGCGCGCGGCTTCGAACTCGAAAAAATCAGCGGCGGACTCATCCAGCAGGTGCGGAAAATCGGCCCGCTGATGGTCCCCGTCACCATCCACGCCATCATCGGCAGCGAGGACATCATCGACGCCATGGACTTGCGCGCCTTCGGCATCGGTCCGCGCACGTGGTTGCAGAAACTGGATTACAAAATAAAAGACCGCATCCTGATTGGAGTCGGTCTCACGATTTTGCTATTCTCAATGGCGCTCAGTACGCTAGGCTTGGGGAATTTCTGGGTTCCGCCGCAGTTGCTCGTGCTGGCGGGTGGGTAACTTGCTTCAAATATATCAGATGAGTTTCATTGTGAAATATCTCATTGCTCGCGATATAAAACATTATTTAGGATTCTTGTTTGAAAGGGGATATACGATTAATGAGATTCATTACGATAGTCGAACTTTTGGGAATTGGTGGGTTGTACTTCAATCTTCGCGTTGCGTGATTGTTGTTACCCAGGATCGAAGCGAACTTCTCGTTTCTTTTGCACCTCATATGTCGGAGCCGAAAAATCAAATTGCACTTGAATCGATGATTTATTTTTTGAGTGAAGGAAAAACTTTCATCGGTTATTTTGACGGGAATCTCTTTCAGGAGAAGAAAAGGCAATTTGAAAGATTGGCGCGGTTGCTAAATGGAAATATTGATCAAATCGAGCCTTACTTTGGTAGCAATTACGAGAAATACAAAAGTGAATTACTAAATGCGCAGAGAAAATATAACGAGTGTTTATTGAAAAGCAGTCGTTAGAATTCACTCCACCCAATCCAACGCCTTGTGCCACATCCCCGCAAAGGGCAGGAACCACGGACGGCCATCGTAGAGTCCCAATGGAGCGTTGGGAAATTTGAATTGCGCAAACGGATGCTCGCGGATCGTCCCGCCTGCCAGCATCGCCTCGGCGACAGTCTTGCCGAGATACGTCCCCATTGCCACGCCATGACCCGCGAAGCCGAGCGCGTAGTACATCCCATTTTCTTCGCCCACGTGCGTCATCATGTCGAAGGCGAAGTCCAGCGTCCCGCCCCAGGCGTATTCCACCGCGACATCTTTCAGTTGCGGATACACCGTCACCATTTCGCGGCGTAAAATTTCGGCGCTCTTCGCAATCGTGTTTTCGTTTTCGGGGAAGAACGCGGCGCGCCCGCCGAAGATCATCCGCCCGTCCCACAGCCGAAAATAATTCAGGTAATGTTTGTAATCGAAGATCATGCGGTTTTTCGGGCTGAGTTCCCGCGCCAGATCGTCGGGGAGTTTTTCCGTGGCGATGATGAACGACCCAATCGGTATAACCTTCTTCTGCAAGGACTTCGTCGCGCTTCCCGTGTATCCCGCCGTGGCGACGAAAACGGATTCCGCTTCCAATTTGCCGCGCCCTGTCTCGACAACGAAACGCGTCCCGCTTCGCTCCAGCCTGTTGACTCGCGCCCGCGCGTGGAGACTCGCCCCTGCCTTTTCCGCCGCCCGCGCCAGCCCCACAACGTACTGCGCGGGATTCACCCCCGCGCTGACCTCGTCCACGAGCGCGCCGTGATAGACGCGCGACCCGATCTCGCTTTGGAGTTCACTCGGCGGGACGAGTCTCACGTTGTGGTTGAACTCCCTCGCCATGAAGTCCACTTCGTCTTTGAGCGCGTCGTAATGCTTCGGTTTGTTGGCCGCCAGCAGGTGACCCGTCCGCGCGAAGCCGCAGTCAATGTTTTCCTCGCGGACGATTTGCTCGACGGTGTCAATCGAATCGAGCGAGCATTGGAAGAGACGTTTCGCCAATTCACGTCCGTAGCGCTGGATGACGGTCTGCATCGGGAGTTTGAGTCCCGTCAACACCATGCCGCCGTTGCGCGAACTCGCGCCCCAGCCGATGGTCTCCGCTTCGAGGACGGCAACACTGACGCCGCGCTTCGCGAGGGCGTACGCGGCGCTCAGTCCCGTGTAGCCGCTCCCGATGACCACGATCGCCACACGTTCAGGAAGAGGCGAGGGATTTTCGTCCGAGGGCATGGACACGGTGTCGAGCCAGAAAGTCCGCTGTTTGAGCATGGCGTCTCCCGTCGCTTTATTTATGCTTCTCGTTTTTTCTCATCTCGCCAGCCTGAACCACGATACCGAGAATGAACAGTCCAATGAACACCAGTGCGTGGATGGGGCCGTCGAGTGACAACGCGCCGACCACAAGCGCCGCGCCGCCCAACGAGGAAAGGACGACCACCACCCAATCGAAGAACATGCTGATGAGGATCGCCCCGCCGATGCCGCCGATGATGTAGACGACCCAGGCAATCATTCCCTGATCGAGGCCGATCATGCCTGCGAGACTGAGGAGCACGGAGCCGCCCATCAGGAAGCCAGCCACGCCGATGGCAATCGTCTTGAGGAAGACAGCCAGCAGTGCGCCGATGATGGCGAAGACAATGCCGACGATGATGCCGACTAATTCGTTGTGAGTCACGATCTGCGCGAGTTGCCAGCCTGTAAAGAATCCAGCCGCGGCGATGAACAGCCAGAATAGCTTGCGCCCCCAGAAAATGAGGGATGCGCCGAGGAGAAGGTTGATGATGAACATGAGTACCTCCGATGGAGAAGTATACATGTACACACGTACGAAATTCCGACGCGTCTATGTGTTTACCTGTGTACCTGTCTACTTTCGTGATTTAACCAAATCGCGAACTGCCTCTGCCAGTGCCCGCGGCAGGGATGGCGAAATGCGTCGGAAAGTTGTGGCGGTGATTGGCGTGGGCGAGTTCGTGATGACTTGTCGCAAGAAGTAAGTTGTCTCGGTGGGAGAGACGCGATGGAGGGCTTGGAATAAATCCACGAAATCGGCCTGGAGTGTGCCAGGCGCGGCTTCCACAACGTCCGTCAGCATTTCGAAGACGGGAGGCAGATTGTGAAAGTCGGGATCTTGTATGAGAGGCAGGAGTGCTTGAATTCCGTTCGACCACATGCGTTGACGTTCGGGATTCAGCCATTCGCTGACGAGCAGGAGGAACTGGTCGGGGGTCTCGCGGCGCAGGCGGACGAGGCTGGTCGTCAGCAGCGCGGCGCGCACGGATGGGTCGCGCACCTGCTGAGTCCACGCGGTGAGGCGAGGGAGGAGACGTTCCTCGCGCGGGGGAATCCGTCCGAGCAAAGAGGCGGCGAGCAGGCGCATTTCCAGCCAGCCTTCGTCCCAGAGATGATCGGCAAGTTCGAGGGCTTGATTGGGTTTCGCGGCCGCGAGCGGTGCGAGTTCGGTTTCGATGTGTTTCAAAATGACGGGAGGCGTTCGGTAGGTGTTCAGCACCGAGGCAGGCGCGACCGAGTCCACTTCGCGCAAACTGCGATTGACGTAAAAATCCAACATGCCATGCAAAGCGCGTACGAATTCCTCAGGCCGATTAAAAAGATCAGCCAGTTGCGCGGCTTGTTTTTTCAGGCGGGCAAGATCAATGGCGGGCATAAATAGTTGTAGGGGCGAGGTCATCCCGCCCCTACGTGTAATTAATAGGCCTTCGCGAAATACACTTTCTTCTTCGCGGGTTTGCCGCAGACCACACAGGTCCCGTGGCCTTCCGATTGGCCGAGAGGAATGTTGCGGGTGGTAGCCTTGGTGTCTTCCTTCACCTTGGCCTCACACTCCTTGCTCTCGCACCACCAGGCGAACGCCCAGCCGTCCGCAACGATGGATTTGAGATGCTCGTAGTCTTTGGGTTCGTGGACGTTCGCGTCGCGGAATTCGGTGGCACGCTTCAGGAGCGCGGACTGAATCTCGGACAGCATCCCGCCGACAATCTCCGCGAGATTCATCTGGGGGACGAAGGACTTGCCGTCTCGCCCAGGGACGTCGCGGCGGGCCAGCGCGACCGAGCCTTTGTCCACATCCTTTGGGCCGATCTCGATGCGGAGGGGGACGCCGCGCATTTCCCAGTCGTTGAACTTGAATCCCGTGCTGACGTTGTCGCGGTCGTCCATTTTGACGCGAATCCCCGCGGCCTTGAGTTCCGTAAAGACGCGGTCAGCCACTTCCATCACCTTGACCTTCTCGGCATCGTTCTTGAAGATGGGCAGGATGACGGCCTGGATGGGTGCGATGCGGGGAGGCAGGATGAGCCCCTGATCGTCGCCGTGCGTCATGATGATCGCGCCGATGATGCGGGTGGAGAGTCCCCACGAGGTGGTCTCGGCGAATTGGAGCGCGTTGTTCTTATCGAGGAATTGGATCTCGAAGGCTTTTGCAAAGTTCGTGCCGAAGTAGTGTGACGTGCCGCATTGCAGGGCGCGCTTGTCCTGCATCATGCCTTCGATGGATGTGGTGACCTGCGCGCCCGCGAATCGTTCCGTCTCGCTCTTGTAGCCTTTGAGAACGGGGAGCGCGGCTTCGTTGACGGCGAAGTCGGTGTACACCTCGAGCATCCGATACATTTCCTCTTTGGCTTCCTCGGCGGACGCGTGCGCGGTGTGGCCTTCCTGCCAGTAGAACTCGGCGGTGCGGAGGAAGAGTTTCGTCCGCAGTTCCCAGCGCAGGACGCTGCCCCAGACATTGATGAGGACGGGCAGGTCGCGCCAGGATTTGATCCATTTCGAGTACATGTGTCCGATCATCGTCTCGGAGGTGGGGCGGAAGACCAGAGGCTCTTCGAGTTTCTCGCCGCCGCCGTGCGTAACGACAGCCAGTTGCGGCGCGAAGCCTTCCACGTGTTCCTTTTCCTTTTCAAAGAACGACATGGGGATGAGTGTGGGGAATTGTGCGTTGACGTGACCCGTGTCCTTGAATCTCTTGTCGAGCGCGGCGGTGATGTTTTCCCACAGCGCCCAGCCGTAGGGACGCACGACCATGCAACCGCGCACGGGCGCGTAGTCGGCCAGTTCGGCTTTCAATACCAGTTGGTTGTACCATTCCGCAAAATTCTCGGCGCGGGTAGGGAGTTTTTCTTCAGCCATTTTTCCTCTTGTTTAATTTCGTCATTGCGAGGCGGTGTTTTTCCGCCGAAGCAATCCATTCAACAAACAGGAGATTGCTTCGCTTCGCTCGCAATGACGGAATGATTTTTAGCGTTTCAACATTTCTACAGCAGTTTTCACATCCGCCGCGAATTGTAGCAGGTCGCGCTGGTTGTGGGGCATGTAGGACATAAATTCGTGGAAGAACTGATCGAAGGTGGACAGCCAGCCAGCCCCGACCAGTATCAACGGGCTTCGGTGACGGGACTCCACGATCATCAAATTCCACGTGAGCATGATTTCGGTCAACGTGCCAGGGCCGCCGGGCAGGGCGATGGCCGCGTCACATTCCTCGATCAAAACCTTTAAACGCTCGATCAAGGTCTTCTTTTTTCTTTCCTCTTTCACCCAGCGATTGACTCCAACGCCGCGCCACGCTTCGATATCTTCGCACGTCACGCCAATGACATGTCCGCCCGCCTCGGCCGCGCCGCGCGAGACCGCTTCCATTGTGCCGATGTAGCCGCCGTTGAGGAGGACGTGTCCGCGCTCAGCGAGAAGTTTGCCGAGAGTGCGGGCCTCCTCGTAAGCCGCGTCCCCTTCCTTGGGTTGTGAACCGCCGAATACTGAGACTTTCATTTATTCTCCGTTGGGGCGACCCGACAAGGTTTGCCAAGATTCCCGAAAGATCGTGGCGGGTCGCCCTGCTTGTTATTCCACATCCCATTCACGGGATTGGTTGACTTCCAGTTTTTTCAAAACAGCTTGCTCCAAATCAATGCCAGTGACGGAGGCGAGTTGCAGGAGGTAGAGTGTCACATCCGCCAGTTCGCCCGCGAGTTCATCCGCGTCTTTCACATCCTCGCGGAATTGGAAATGCTCCAGAACTTCCGCGGCTTCAAGCGCCAGCGAAATCGAAAGATTGCGCGGCGTTTGCGGACGTTTGCTGTCCGCCGCGTACCAGCCCTTTGACTCGACCAATTCGTGCATGTGTTGTGTGAGTTCTTTGATGTCCATTTTTCATTTCTCCCCTCTCCCAAAGGGAGAGGGGCAGGGAGTGAGGCAGGATTACAACTTCTTCCGAAAATGGATCAATCTTTCCATCTCTTCGTATCCGAGCGCAAAATGCGCCTGGATGCTGGTCTCGTTATCCAGCCACGTATCGGAGGCAACTTCGACACGACCCTGCTCACGCGCCCAGCCTTCCAGCGCGCGGACAAGGTCACCGCCAACGCCTTGTTTTCGCAGGTCTTCATCCACGTACCAGCCTTCGATGTAGCCGACGGGACTGGTGTCGCACCCGTCCGCATACTTACGCAAGCCTCCTTCGAGAAAGCCGCCGAGTTTGCCATTTTCCCGAACCGCCACAAAGACGGGTTCGGTCGGTTCGGCGAGCATACGGTCGAGATCGCTCAAGTCTGCTTCGCTGGCCTCATCAGGCCATAGGAGCAGGCGCATCCGTTGCCATTCGGGCTTGTCCTCGGGTTTTGCGCGTCGGATGGTGAGGTTGGGCATCTTCGTTCTTCTCCAAACAAAAACGGCTCGCCAAGTCTGGGAGCCGTTGGGGCACGACAAAACGAACCTATCCAGACCAGGTAGTTTGAATGTCAGGGGACGGGTTCGGGCGGAAAAATACCATACGCCGATTATAGGCGAGAGTTGGAAAGCAGGCAAGGCTTTTAATAAAACGGTTCTCAGGTATGATGCGTTCTTCATGGCAGTTCGGGTAAAATAAATCATTCAACCGCCAAGAAACCGCAATTTAGGATCCTTCATGCCCCCCTTCCTGCAATTCCTGATCCGCCGCATCTTTGCCATGTTTGTTTCACTAGTGGTCATCACCATGGTGCTCTACGCGGGCGTCATGTTGACACCGCCCGAAGCGCGGGCGCGTCTCTATGTCCCGCCTGGCAAGAGTGGAGACCATACTGCCTCCGATGCATTCATCAACTCGCTTATCAGGCAATATCACCTGGATGAACCCTATCTTGTTCAGTATGGATATTGGGCAAAATCTCTGTTGACGGGTAAATGGGGGTACAGCCCCACCCTGCGCGGTGACGTGTTGTCCGAGCTCTTGCGTCGCACCCCCGCCACGCTCGAACTTTCCCTGTATTCCCTGCTCTTGTTGATTCCCCTCGGCCTCGCCAGCGGACTGGTGGCGGGCTGGCGCCCAAACCGCTGGTTCGACGGCCTCTTCCGCGGCACGGCCTTCTTTGGGACCTCCATGCCGCCCTTCATCCTTTCGATGATCCTAATTTCGGTTTTTTACGTCAACCTCGGGTGGCTTGCTCCCGGCCGCGTGGATGTGACCACAGACCTGTTGATGACACGTATCGGGTTTGTGGATTACACGGGTTTCCTGACGCTTGACAGCCTGCTTAATGGCCGTGTGGATATCTTTCTGATCGCTTTGCGGCATTTGGCCATGCCTGTGTTCACTTTATCCATTTTTCATTGGGCCACACTGGGGCGCATCACCCGCGCCACGGTTATTGGACAACGCAACAAGGAATACATCATTGCTGCGCGTGCCCGCGGTGTGAACGAAAGGGCCCTGCTCTGGAGACACGCCCTGCGCGCCATCCTGGCTCCCTCGTTGACAGCCATAGCGCTTTCCGCCGCCAGCGTGGTAACCAGTATTTTTGTGGTGGAGATCATCTTTGGGCTGACGGGCGTTTCGCAGGTGATCGTCATCTCGATGAGCGGTTATCCCGATGCTCCCGCCGCGCTGGGGTTTGCGGTCTACAGCGTATTGATGGTGATCGGCTTGATGTTCCTGCTGGACACCATTCAGGCCGTTCTTGATCCGCGTGTGCGTGATGAGGTCTTCAAAACATGAGACGCCTGCGCATCTTCCTCTCTCACTGGCAGAACTGGCTCGGTATGATCATCGTTCTGGTCTTTGCTGTCACAGCATTGACCGCGCCTCTGCTTTCCCCGCCCAACGACACCACCCAGGGCGCCTTCAAGAAAGTGGGTCGCCAGGGTGACCTGAAACCGCATCCACCTTCCGAAATAGCCCCTCTCGGCACCGTCCCAGGCCAACTCGATGTGTACCACGCCCTCATCTGGGGCGGACGCGAAGCCATGATCTTCGGCCTCTCGGTGGCGCTTGGCGCGTTCATGTTTGGTAGTCTCTTCGGCGCAATTGCTGGTTATGCTGGCGGTGTGGTTAACAACGTCATGATGCGCATCGCTGATGCCTTCCTCACGTTTCCTGCACTGGCAGGCGTTGTCTTCCTGCAACAACTGGTTGCCATAACCATCGAATCGCAGGGTGGTATTTTCTGGTTTAACAATGATTATATTGGACGCTTGGTCTATTTTGACTTCACCCCGCCGCCTTTTGCCGTCTTTTTGATGGCGGTAGACCCCATCCTCATCAGCCTCATCATATTCTCGTGGATGCCATTTGCGCGCATCGTCAATACCATGGTCATTACGCTCAAGCAGACCGAGTTTATTCAGGCGGGGCGCGCACTCGGTGGCACTCCGTGGTGGATCATCCGCCGCCACCTGCTTCCCAATTCCATCGGCCCCGCGGTTGTGCTGGCCGCCCGCGACGTAGGCAGTTCCGTCATTCTACAAGCCACCATCACCTTCATCGGCCTCGGTGGCGCGTCCGCCTGGGGTATCCTGCTCTCGCTGGGACGCAACTGGGTCATTGGCCCAGGCGGCAACCTCCTCTCTGCCTGGTGGGTCTTTTTGCCCGTCACCATCGCCATCGTTCTCTTTGGGATTGGCTGGAATTTGATCGGTGATGGGCTGACCGAAGCCCTTGACCCGACCGCCACTCTTCATAAGTGGGATCGGCCCGATGCCTCCTGACCGATTGGGCATATCTCGCTTCATCCCGACCTCGCGCCTGTCTCTGCTTCGACAGGTTGCCGATCTTTCCGCGGGATTTGGCTCCCCTGCCTACCTCGTGGGTGGATTTGTCCGCGATGCCCTGCTTGGAAAACCGATCAACGACTTCGACCTCGTCATTGAAGGCGACGCCACCAAACTTGGTCGCGCTCTCGTCCAAAAACATGGCGGACGCGTCACCGTCCACGCGCCGTTCAAAACCGCCACCTGGTTCCCTTCGCATCGCCCCGAGCGGAGCGAAGCACGGTCGAAGGGCGAGGATGATTTTATTGACTTAATTTCTGCCCGCTCCGAAACCTACGAACATCCCGCCGCGCTTCCCACTGTCAAACTCGGCTCACTCGCTGACGATCTCCGCCGCCGCGATTTCACCATCAACGCTATGGCCGTCAGGTTGGACGGAGACCACTTCGGCGAGTTGGCCGATCCCCTCGGCGGCCGCATTGATCTCGAACGCGGACTGGTGCGCGTCCTGCACCTAAACTCTTTCGTGGACGATCCGACGCGGCTTTTTCGCGCCGTCCGTTACGCGGCTCGTTATGATTTCCAGCTCGAATCTTCCACCGAGGCGCTTATCCCTGCCGCGCTGAAATATGTGGATAAACTCTCGCCCGAGCGATTACGCCACGAATTGGATTTGATCTTCGAAGAGGAAGACTCTGTCCCGATGCTGGAAAAACTGTGGACGTTGGGAATCATCCAGCAGGTGCATCCCGCCCTCCCGTCGGATGAGGCGACGCGGGCGCGCGTTCGGGGCGTGGTTCTCGTCCTCACTGCGGTCGAAAATCCTGTTCACTTTCGGTGGGCAGTCTGGTTGATGGGGTTGATGCCGAAGGAAATACGCGCCTTGTCGAAACGCCTGCATTTTTCCGCGGAACTTTTAAGGGCGGCCAGCGCAGCTTCTTCGGTATTTGCCGAGTTGAAGTCCATCGCGAAGTTACGCCCAAGCGGATGTGTGCGGCGATTGAACGGCCTGCCTGAAGATGCGCTATGGGCCGTTTCGGTTTGTGCGGAGGGTGAAGCGCGCTCCAACCTGGAAATGTATTTAAAAAAATGGAAGAGCATGAAGCCGTACGCCACAGGTGAAACGTTGTTCGAAATGGGCGTGCCCTTTGGCCCGCGCGTCGGAGAGATATTGTGGCGCCTCCGCGCCGCGTGGCTGGATGGCGAGGTGACGAGCGAGGAGGGGGAGAGGAAGTTGATGGAGAAGTTGATCGAATAGGAATAGCAAATCGGGACGGTGATTTCGCATGTCAAACAATTTTGTAAACAAAGAAAGCGTTGGTGATGTGTGACTCGCTTCCTTGCATTGGGCGATTCCTACACCATTGGGGAAGGGGTTCCCGAGCCCGAACGCTGGCCGAATCAACTCGAGGAACGTTTGCGCGCTCGTGGCTATTCTGTGGATGTATCCACGATTGCTCGTACGGGTTGGACGACGGGAGAACTGCTCGAGGCCATGCGCGCGACTCCCCCCACGGGCAGATATGGTCTGGTCTCTCTACTAATAGGAGTCAACAACCAATATCGCGGTCTGAGTTTGGACGCGTACCGCGCAGAATTTTCCCGCCTGCTGGATGGGGCGATCCAGCTTGCGGATGGAAAGCCGCGGAGCGTGATTGTGTTGTCCATCCCCGATTGGAGCGTCACCCCGTTCGCGGCGGGACGCGATTATTCCCAGATTTCCGCGCAGATCGACGCGTTCAACGCTGTCAACCGCGAAATTTCCCAACAGGCAGACGTCCACTATGTGGATGTGACTCCCGCCTCCCGTCTGGCTTCGGGCGATCCATCCCTCCTCGCGTCCGACCAGTTGCATCCCTCTGGCAGGATGTATTCCCACTGGGCCGAATTGATCCTGCCAGAAGCGCTCGCGGCCCTGAACGAGATATAATCGAGATAAGAATCAGGAGCGTGCCCATGTACACCCTCGGCCCCGAAGAAAAAGCATCCCTTGTGATGGCTTATCTCCAAACTGGATTGGTGCGCGGCGAGATCGTGACCCGCGATAGTGTGCGAATCAATACCTGGCTCCGCACCGATAGCGCGCCTGATTACATTCATTTCCATAACTCGCAGTGGCTTCAGGCATCTGCTGGAACGATCAAGTCAATGGCATACAACGAGTTGCTCCTGCCCGTATCGCAGTTGATCGGATTTCACCCTGTCCCACCCACCGATGAACCATTGGACTACAATCCACGTGAGGACAACCGAATCAATAAACCAGTCCTTGTTGCAATGGGTTTGTTTATGGTGAAAGGTTTTTTGCGTACTTCTGCGCAGACCGATTTGGTCACCAATTTGCAGATTACCCATTCCCCGTGGCTATCCATTTATGAGGCAGAGATCAGCTCGCCGCAACTTCCACAGATGCCTCCGCTTCAGGTTCCCATGTTGCTTGTCCGCCCAATGCAGGTAGTGTTCGTTCCACAGAATTAATAAAAGACGGATGGGGGATACCCATCCGTCGGGACTTTCTCTAACCAGGAAAGATTGATCGGCGACCTTCCTATCGTGTGGGGAACGTCTGTCACCAAAGCGAAACTTTGGACAGTCTGGAGCCTTCGCTCTTTCCCTCGAACTTGTATTCAGTTTGTGTCTCTATGGGTACCTCCTTTCGTCTGACATCATCATACACCCAACAGCGATTCGGGACATTAAAAATAGTTGATAATTTTGTAGAGATACAATCTACTCAACGCGGTTCGATATTCATGCTGGCTGGGTCTTTGGGCTTGAATAGACGGGCAATCAGCAACCCGGCAGGTGCGGCCAGGAAAACAGCCAGGATCGCGCTCAGGATGATTCCGGCCACTGCCAGAATACCAATCCATAAAAACGCGAACAGCACAGGGTCGGTTTTGACAATTTCGCCGCCGTCGTTCAAGCATTGCATTTCATAGCCAGTGGCGGGCACATCGTTGCCAAAGTCGTCCCTGCTGGTGGTGGCATACGAGCGGATGCGCGGCGTTGTCTCCTCGGGACACACCAACGGTCCCACCACGTCAACCGCGAAGCCTGTGGCGGACGTAAACCCACCAGCCATCATGGCTACAGTCACAAGGCAGGAAGCCAGAATCCCAAAGACGATCACCCAGACAACACAACCTGAAATGACGCCAGTTTTTCTGTTTTTCATGATTGTCTCCTGATCTAGTAAAGTGGATAAAGGTTATCATAAAACGGCCAAGAATTCCATCCCGCCTTTGTTGCCGGTAAGTTTGTGCGTTATAATACAAGTTGTCAGACAACTTTCCAGGAGAAACCCATGACCACAATTGATCTCACCATTGAAAAAGACCGCCGCACTCGCGCCGTCCAGCGGGCTCGTGAGCGCAATATCATCATCCCTACCTACGCACAGATGAAAGACCCCTCGAAGATTCCTTCCAAGATCAAGGATGAATTGAAGGGCATCGGGCTTTGGGATATCCACCCGAGGAACCTGTTCCGCATCACATGGAAGAACCAGCCCGTCGCTTCAGGCGGGACCTTTGGCGGGGTCAATTACCTCGAGCTTCCCTCCTCGCTGACGGGAGTCAAGGCGCGCATCGTTGTCCTAGTGGGCAAGTGGTTCCCGACAGGCGCGCATAAAGTTGGGGCCGCGTTTGGCTGTCTGGTGCCGCGGCTGGTGACAGGTCAATTTGACCCGACCACGCAGAAGGCGGTCTGGCCGTCTACGGGAAATTATTGCCGCGGCGGCGCGTACGATTCTGCATTGCTGGCTTGCGAGTCGATTGCCATCCTGCCCGAAGAGATGTCCAAGGAACGCTTCGAGTGGCTGTCCAAAGTCGCGGGCGAGACCATCAAGACGCCTGGCTCCGAATCGAATGTCAAGGAAATTTTCGACAAGTGCTGGGAACTCCGCAAGTCAGGACAGGACTTGATGATCTTCAACCAGTTCGATGAATTTGGCAATTACCTGTGGCACTATGAAGTGACGGGTCATGCCATGGAAGAGGTCTTGAAAAAAGTCATGGGGCCGAACGACCGCTATCGCGGCATTGCTTCCGCCACAGGTTCTGCGGGGACGATTGCCAGCGGCGATTACATGAAGCAACTCTTCCCCGATAGCAAGATCGCCGCCAGCGAAGCCCTGCAATGTCCGACCCTGCTCGAAAACGGATTCGGCGCGCATCGCATCGAAGGCATTGGCGACAAACACGTCCCGTGGATTCACAATTCCAAGAACACTGATCTCGTGGTAGCGATAGATGACAACGCCGTCGTCAACGTCTCGCGTCTATTCAACGAAGAGACGGGACGCGCCTACCTCGTCGAGCGCGGCGTCCCTGAAAAACTGGTGGCACAACTCGACCTGCTCGGCTTCTCTGGCATTTCCAATGTGCTGACCGCCATCAAGATGGCGAAGTATTACGAGATGGAAGAGAACGATATCGTTCTCACTGTCCTGACCGACTCGATGGAACTCTACCACAGCCGTATCCATGAGATGCACGAGGAGATGGGCGATTACACTGACAGCAATGCCGCCTCCGATTACGCCCGCTGGATTCTGCAACAGTCCACAGACAACATGGCCGAACTGCGCTACCCCGAACGCCGCCGCATCCACAATCTGAAGTATTACACGTGGGTCGAACAGCAGGGCAAAACCTATGAGGAAATCCAGCAACAGTGGTATCAGCCGAATTACTGGACCGACGTCCAGAAACAGACTGACGAGATTGATGAGTTGATCGTCGCGTTCAACAAGGATGTCGGGTTGATGTAGTTCAAAAATCCAGGTTTCTATAAGAAACCTGGATTTTGATTCTGCATGAAGTCTTCTTGTCAGTCCGCCTGTTTCCGTCTATACTTTCGCCATTCCACCAAAGGAGGCAGTATGATCACGGTTCGAGAGATGATCCACAAGAAGGGCGAGGAAGTCTGGTCGGTCGGTTCGGACGCGGCCGTGTTTGAGGCTCTCAAACTCATGGCTGACAAGAACGCGGGCGCGGTTCTGGTCATCAACGATGGCAAAGTGGTCGGCATCCTCTCTGAGCGCGACTGCATCCGCAGGCTGGATTTGCAGGGACGTTCCTCGCGCGAGACGAAAGTGGGTGACATCATGACCACAAAAGTGCTTTACGTGGAAGGCGGCCAGTCGCTGGATGAGTGCGTCGCCATCATGATTGATAAAAACATCCGCCACCTGCCTGTCTACGAGGAAGGCAAACTCATCGGAATCATCTCCGTCCGCGACGCGCTCAAGGAAATGGTGGATTACCAAAAATTCATGATCTCGGAACTCGAACGTTACATCACAGGCGGTGGGCGCTAATGCAAGAGTACACCATCCCCGAACTCCAGCAGAAAATGAACTCAGGCGAGTTGACCGCGCGTCGACTCGCCGAATTGTTTCTGGAGCGGATCGACTCGCTCGACGCGAAGGTCAACGCTATCCTCGAGACGAATCCCGACGCGCTGACCCTCGCTTCCTCCCTCGACGAGGAGCGGGCCGCGGGTTCGACGCGCGGACCTCTCCACGGCATCCCCATCCTCCTCAAGGACAACATTGATACCGCCGACAAAATGCAGACCACCAGTGGCTCCCTCGCGCTGGATGGACATCACGCCGCGCGCGACGCGGGCCTCGTGGAAAAATTGCGGAAGGCGGGTGCGGTCATCCTCGGAAAGACGAACCTGAGCGAGTGGGCCAATTTCCGCGGTAAAAATTCCACCAGCGGATGGTCTTCGCGCGGCGGGCTGACGCGCAATCCCTACGCGCTGGATCGTACGGCATGCGGCTCCTCGTCTGGATCGGGCGCGGCGGTGGCCGCGAATTTTGCGTCGGCGGCGGTCGGCACCGAGACGGACGGCTCGATCATCTGTCCCGC
>QZIJ01000043.1 GCA_003598975.1 Anaerolineaceae bacterium
GGATTTTCGTTCCATCGACGTGGAATACATCGGTCCACCGTCCACTGCCACACCCACCCCGTCGCGGACACCCACGTTCACACCGACCATAACTCGCACGCCGACGGCAACCTTTACACCCAGTCTGACGCCGACGTCGACCTTCACGCCGACCCTGACGTTTACGCCCACGGCAACCTATACCAACACCCCATCGCCCACACCAACCCCGCTGCCGCCACAAATTACAGGAGTTGTGGTTTGTGATCGGTGGGGCGATGCCGGTTGGTGCCGAGGGAATGAGACTCTGGAACTCTCTGCCGGTGATCCGCAGGGGTTTGACGTGACCATCGCCGGTGATTTGAACGGAGTACCGTTTACATGTGGAGATTCCTGTGACTTGCCTTTACCGGAGGGAACTGGTACAGCCAACTACACTGTGACTTCAACCAGTGGGCGGACCGCCAGTGGTTTATCCACATGGCAGCGGGATGGGACGCCACCTGATCTTGAAGTCAGCCTTCCGCCTTTTGATGGCAGGAATGGCTGGCACATCTCGGAAGTGGACTTGTCTGCTACGGCAACAGATGTGATCTCTGGACTTTCATCCCTGCTGGCAAGCGCTGATGGTGGAGCAAGTTGGGTCACTCCACCGATGCACTTCACAGATGGGTCACATGCTGTCCTGATATATGCCAGGGATGTGGCTGGAAATGAAGTGACGGTATCCAAGGTAATCCGCATAGACACGGTTCCTCCGGTCGCTCAAATCACATCCCATTCCAATGGAGAGGTTGTACAGGGTGATGTACGCTTCGCTGGAAGTTTGGTGGATGGCACGTCCGGTCCGGCGGGTGGTGACATCTCGGTTGATGAAGGAAACACCTGGCAGGCAGTCTCGATAAGCGCAGGAGATGGCTGGTCTTACATCTGGCATTCCGGTGAAGTTCCCAATGGCGAATACACCATCCAGATGCGCGGCAGGGATCGTGCCGGCAATGTTGGCGATGTGGTTTCAGTTGCGTTGACTGTTGACAATGCGCCGCCTGCCGTGTCCATCACGGAACGGTGGTGGATCTGGGAGGTCGGCGTGCTGAAGGTTTCCCCCAATCACTTTCCGATTGCCAACATCCAGGTAACCATCCGTGATCCACAAAAGCGTTGGAAGGAGTTGGTGTTGGACTTTGATCCCGGCAAGAATTCCTATGTCGTGAAATGGGATCGACGCTTCGGGGATGGAACACTGGCGCCAGCAGGGAAATACCCGGTTCTGGCAGTGGCATGTGATGTGAATGGATTGTGCGGGCAGGATGAGGGCAGGATCGTTGTTCCGGATGTGGCAACATCGACCGCCACTCTGACCCCATCTCCAACAGCGACCAGCACGTTGACGCCTTCGATAACGCCAGTGGCGACACAAATATTGCCGACACCGACTTTAGTATTGGAAACACCAATTCCAGAAGAAATACCTGAAACTACTCAGACCTTCCTGCCGCTTTGGCAGATCATTGGCTTGCTGGGATTGTTCATGGTGATCGTCTCTGCCAGTGTGGTGGATCCACGTCCCAAGGCGTTGGAGCGATTGAGCGAAACACTCAAAGTGATGTCCAAACGAACAAAAGACGACTCTAGTAACAACATATAAGGAAAAGGAAACGTAAAATGGAAATACTTCTTGCAATTGTGGTGGCATCTGCTGTGATCTTTTTTGGCGCATTGATAAGTATGGGGAATGAACGGCAAAGAAGGGCTATTGATGGGCTGAGGGAACAGGTGGTTCTTTGGGCGGTGCAGGACTTGCGAATCAAACGGGAAAGACTTGCGCGTGATGTTCATGTTGACAATCCGCTTATCTGGCTTAACAGTATTGTTACAAAAGCCTGCGGCTATGATCTGAATATACAAATTATCGAGGCGTTTGAAGAGCCGCTGTCGCTGGTTTGTACCTCCGGAGACGGAATAAGCAAAATTGTATTCACACCACTTTCCCCCGAATATCTTCGCAAAATCAAGAACAGCAAACATAATCGACTTGTACAGTTCGCGGGTGGCAACCCATTGCTATCTTTGCCGCGAAATGTAAAAGTATTTGAAATATCCGTGTTGAATGGCGGATTACTCTTTGACGTTGAATTGCCATTCGTTTGGAAAAGCCTGACGGGGCACACTCTGGATGATCGAGACCGTCTTTGGGTATTTATGTATTGAGTAGTACCTTTATTGACGGGATACGAATATGTACAGCTTTTGCAGTCAGGTAAAATTAGATCTAAAACCGAAATTTTCAGATTGGAGTCAGGATGACGGATGCGATTGAATTCAACAAGGTTTTGATGGAATGGTCCGAACGGTTTATCAGCCGATCCATGCGCAATTACATGCACTTTGTCAAAGCATCAGGGTTGTCATTGTCTCATTTCGGTATCCTGATGCACCTGTATTATCGTGGCGCGAATGACATCTCAGAAATGGGTGAGCATTTGGATATCACCGTGGCGGCAGCCAGTCAGTTGATAAATAGATTGGTGGAAGAACAATTGGTTGACAGGGCGGAATCCCCCAAGGATAGACGGGTCAGACAATTAACACTAACCGCCAAAGGGCGCGCCCTGATTGAAAAGGCAATTGAGGTCCGCAACCAGTGGATTGAGAGGCTGCCCCTGGCACTTTCCGAAAAGCAACTGAAGACAATCTCCGTGTCACTAAGGGATTTGATAACAGCGGAGCGCAGCCTGGATAATCAATAAAATTACATCGCCTGCTTTGTCCTGAAGCAGGCGATGTGGTGCTAATAGATCAACCCATGCCCGAATGGGAACAATGGATTCTCAGAGTCATAGGGCACATCTTCTTTTTGCCTTCGCACGGCTTCCATCGATGCGGGTAATTCAAAGGGGAGTTTCCCCTGGGGCGCAAATTTGCCAAAAATTACATCCAGCGCCGCGCCATCGTTTGCGCCAAAATTCGCCAGCAGGGCGGCACTCTGTTCAGCAATCTCGGGGATGACCGCGGGGCGTTCCAGGTAAATATCAACAATCGTGGGCACACGGCTCATTACATCCAAAATATGCTCCTTTTCCCTGCTTTTGAAATCCAGATCGCCGGTATGGAAATAACTCTCCATTAAACCTTTGAGTTTCTCATATGGAGCGTTCAGGCGCAGAATGGCAACGTCTGCATCAGCCAGGTTATTGACGACCTGCGCATACTGGCTGGCGGTTTCGGGATTAATATTCTCAACGTAAATCTTCAACTCACCCTTGAGCGGGAGGATCCCTTTTTCGTTTTTCAACAATACGATGGATTTGCGCTGGGCAAGTTCCCCAACCTTGCGAAATTCAGGGTTGCCAACGGTCTGTTCAGCGATATGAGGATCAACGTAAGGATCGTCGAACAATCCCAGGCGAAACTTATCTCGCAGCAGGCGGCGAACGGATTGGTCAATCCGCTCCTCCTTGATCCTACCACTGCGAACCAGTGCCACAAGGACTTCGGGACATGCCTCGCCTCCGAACTGATCCACGCCCGCCTCAATGGCCTTTTGAATGCGTCCAGCCGCTGATAGATGCTCCACCCCCCAGGCTCTGGCAGGAATAAGTTCACGTTCCATTACCTTGACCGGGTTGATGAGCATCCAAGCTGTGCAGACCACACCATCGAAACCGTATTTCTCTCGTAGCAGGCCGGTGATGACATCCTTGTTAAAACCAAAGCCGACCTTTTCAAACGGAAGACCAACCGGCACTCCATAATATGGCATGATCTGCGCCGTGCCGGCATTTAACGCCGCTTCAAACGGTTTCAAGTGATATTCAAACTTTCCGCCGGGATAGACTTGTTCCCTGCCATAAGGGAAGTGCGCGTCCTCACCATCCTTCTGCGGACCCGCGCCTGGGAAGTGTTTGGTCATACAGGCAACGCTTTGCGCATCCAACCGCTCCCCTTGAAAGCCACGGATATAAGCGGCAATCATCTCAGAGGCAAGGTCGGCGTCTTCGCCGAACGTACCGTTCGCCCGACCCCACCGCGGCTCGGTGGACAGGTCTGCCATCGGATGCAATGCCAGGCGAATGCCTACCGCCAGGTATTCCTGCCGGGCGATATCGGCAAATTGTTGAACCAGTTCAACATCGCGTGCAGCGGCAAGTCCAGTCTGCTCGGGGAATTGGGAGAACTGCCCCGCCAGCATGGTGGTCGCCGGGTTCTGAGTGACGGCATGCCGGGGATCGGATGAAATCGTGATAGGGATGCCTAATCGTGTTCGTTCTGCCAATTTTTGAATGCGGTTGTACCATTCCGACATCTGGCGCGGTTCAGCAGTTTGGAGCACATTGAAGTGATTCATGAGCCGGCCGACGATCAGGTCGGACGATGGCGGCATGAGAATACCCCTCTCCTGCAATGAGCCATCGTCATTCATGCCGATCATGGTATGGAACATCATGCCTGCTTTTTCTTCCAAGGTCATCTGTGACAAGAGATTTTCCACCCTATCTTCAACGGAACAGCGCGGGTCTTCATAAGGGTCAAGTCGCCCGTTTTTATTCAGATCCCGAAATGTGATACCGTCCTCTTGGAGGAGAGGAGCTTCTTCCCCCAGAGTGGATAAGTTGCGTCGAGTGTTAATTTCCGGGCGGATTTCCCGCCAGTAATACAGGGCATACACAAGTCCCAAAAGTCCAACAAGTATGAATAACAGTATTTTCATCAACATCCCTTTCGGGTTACGGATATAAAAATGCCTTGAACAGCCAATCAGTACCGTACCCAGGTCTCGTGAGACAGGATTCTCGTTTCGCATTCCGAGCAGATTCCATATAGCGAGAAAAATACTCCTGCCCAGCCCTCCAACAGTGCATTTCCTGTTATGAAGCCACAGCTAGTTGATTTGCTTTCCCACATAAGCAACCATACTTTCACCCTCTGACATTTCTCGCAATATAGTTCAACGGTGTTTGATGAATCCATTTCCTTCTTTGACGAGTCTCCAGGCACAGTACTTTTAGTAAGCCTAGGTGGCCTATTCTATTTCTGTTGATTTTGCAGCCCGGGTGGGCCGCTGAAATCTTACACCACGCAGGAATTGTTCCAGAAATGACTTGGATGGATTTACTTTGTGACAAGAGATGTATACAACTTCTTCCATTGTGCCATGTAGTTCAATCGCATTTTTGGAATCGGCTTGCTGACATAGCAGGCAGGCATAACCCGGGAGGGGTGCAGTACGCTACATTAGGCTCTGCTGCAAATCTTGCATTGAAGAGCGATTCGAAACTCTTCAAGCATACCTGAGGGCGCGGTAGAAACCTTGCAGAGTCCCCATCTCAAATCCCCCCTCCTGCAAAGCTTCTGCCCGCGCCCACAGTCCCGTCTCCGGGCTGCGGAAGTCAGGGACGCCTGAAGCGGTGAACCTGTCCGCTCCGGTAAATGCATTAGAAATCATCAAAAGGAAAAATGACATGAATTAGTCTGCCAGCTTTTTATTCGTAAATCCATACCAGCCGTATCCATTTAGAAGAACCGCGTTGGTACGCCCATCGATTTCCTGGGGATCCGCCTGAGTATGTTCCAGATCATAATGAATCGGCAGGATATAACGAGGTGAGAAGTAATTTACCATTTCAATGAGTGTATTTTTATAGTGATCTGCACGAAAGGGAGGCGTGTGCCAGGGTAGGCAGAGCAAGTCAGGGCATTCCGACAGAGGCGCCCGGTGGGTATCCCCGATGTGTAGCAGGCTGATTTCATCCTCCACCAGGAAAGAGAGCGGTGTGCCTCCCGGATCGGGCTGACGCCCTAGGAAGAGCACCTTGAAAAACGTATTAACAAAATCGTCGAATGGAATGAAGCCCGGCAGGATCTTGACAGGACCGACTTTTTCCCCAGGCTTAACCGGATGTAATCGATTGCGCGGCACGCCCATGCGTCCGGCAATTTCACATACATCCAGCGAAGCAAGCACAGTTCCCGTTTGCACGTCCGCTATGCGCCCGATGTGATGTCGATGACCGTAGGTAACGCAGATATATTCCACGCCTGGATCTGGCTCACGCGTGAAATCCGGGTCGATCAAAATATGATGCCTCCCTTTGATTTCTACGCAGGAGTGACCGCGATATCGAAGCTTCAATTCAGCCTCCAGAAAATCTTTTCCTCTCCGCTCATCTCTTCGCTCCAGGACTTTCTTTCGGTACTCGGCGTTATGCCTACGCCTGCTTCCACGACTTGAAACCACTGCGGAGCCTGCACGAAAATTCCTTCGCCACTAACGGCCAACGTTCCATTCAGCAAGCGAATTTCGCCTGAGGCGGTGATCTTCTTTCCATATGCTTCCTTTACTTGCGCCATGACCGCGAACGATTGTCCGAACAGAACAGGTTTGTGATAATTTATGTTCAGGTTAACTGGGGCGACACGGTAGCCAGCCAGCAAGATCGCCATGCCCATAGCTTCATCCAGTAAAGCGGCCGATGCGCCGCCTTGCCCAAACCCTGGATGACCCTTTTGAACGTGATTGAACATCGCTTGAGAAAAAATTGAGCCGTCTTCCAGCACATACCAAATTACACCCATTTCCGGTTCATCTTCCGAACCGCATACGAAACAAGGTCCATGAGCAGGTAACTTTTTCATCGTGCGTACCGCTCAAGCTTCACTATAATATGCCCGTCTTTGGCCGGCCTCGCCGTTGAGCTAGAGAACTATGCGCGGCGTGACGAGGATCAACACGGTGCCAGAGACGGGCAAATTCCACATCCGCCAGCGCTATTGCAAACAATCGGAGTGACAAGACTACCACCATCCAACAAATCCGAATGTTCTCATATGTACCTCATGTAAAATCCTTACCGTGATTTCCAAATAAACCGAAACAATCGGACAAAAAAAAGGGTCGGAGTGGCTCACTGAATACGCGAGACCTCGCGAAGCAAATCGGCTAAGCGATTCGATCTC
Source organism: Anaerolineaceae bacterium (assembly GCA_003598975.1). Lineage (GTDB taxonomy): Bacteria > Chloroflexota > Anaerolineae > Anaerolineales > Villigracilaceae > Denitrolinea. The sequence goes on from QZIJ01000043.1 coordinate 6,937, forward strand.
TCCGTACTCAAAGTCGAAACGGCCGAAAGGATCTCGCCCGCTCGACTCAACAAGAGACTGCCCAAAGGAAAGTAAAGCCGTTTCGAGACGGCAAGACTGAATCCCAGCCCAAGTAACGCGCTCAGTCTGGCCATTACTGACAGTTCCCGGTTCGCAAAAGCCCTACGCACATTAGTTACTTCTTCCTGTTTACCCATCAAATTCAAATTGAGCAAAATGGCTGTTGCAATATTTGCTAGATTCGGGAGCGATACAGTTTCTTCCGGGATATGTTCGATTAACCTATCAAGGAGCTTTTCGAGATCTTGACTCTGGTAGTTCTGAATCTGCTGCAAAATGCGGTTCTTTACTTGCTGCCACTCTTCCTCGTTGCGAATGTCACCTCCGGTCAACGTTCGCAATCTTTGGATGGCAGCCAACGAGGGGCGAAATGCTACCGTGGGACGTCCTGGTCCGCCTGCCGGTTCGGGACGTTGATGTTCTGCATCAGCCATTCCATGTGTCTCAAGTATACGCAGCATTTCATAGGCGCTCACCGGGCTTACCCCCAGATGTTCTGCCAAGGCGGTGTAATGTATCGGCTCCCCATTTTGGTGGTAGAGATCCAGAAGTTTGCTCAATACCTCTAGTTGGCGGCGGGTTAGCTTGGCAGACATCTTCCGAAAATTCCAAAAATATTATATCATGCCTCCCAAGATCGAGTAAACCACGTGTATAAGGATTCATGGGTAGAGCAAGAAGTGCAAGGCCTAGAGCACAATCATGATAAAAAAACAGTTCCCATCCCACAGGAACTCCGAATATTGGCAGAGAGTATTATGCGCCAGAAAATGAAAGGAATCTTGGCTTTTGTGCGCGACAATATTTCCTCGCATCAAATCGCTGTGCTCGTGCTTCTTTACGATAAAGAAAAGCACCGTTTATGATATTGGCACAAATCGGTGGACGACCCGCGCAGCAGCCAGTCAGCTCATCAAAAAGCTGGAGCAAGACCACCTTGTGAAAAGACATGAAGGAACTGCTGACAGGCGAGTCCGTCAGATAGCACGGGCGAATAACGGTTGGGAGCTTGTGGATGCTCCCCCAGAAAGCCGTTTTCGGTGGTTGGATGACTTTTCTTTGCTGGTTGACAACGAGAAGGTGGATTGCTCATGAGAGAACCAGGCTGGCAGATACACCCATGCCAACGATAATCAATAGGAGAACACGCAACTCTTTGTACATTTTAATAAAAATTACAGACAATTGACAAAATGACTTTCCCCAAAATGCTCCTTGCACACGAATGACTTTGCTCATGTTCTATCATAGGTACTACTGGAAACAAAAGTTATTACAAATAAATTTTGCTGCAGCAGGCAATGAGTACTGATGAAAAATTTGCTGTTGAACACCATGCAACTCGTAGTTAAATATGCCGAGCGTGGCGACTTGCTCTTGGCTGAACAAACACTCGATACTATTTTCTCAATGGAAGAAACGTTTTTTGCGGAAGTTGCATCTCAGAACCGTTTCAGCATGAGACAAGCTGCTCTCTTGGCTTGCTCATGCTATGACGCCATTACAGGTCAATACATTCGATTGGGAATAACGGCATCGCAGAACGGTGATCGGCTGCGGGAACTTTTCTTCTATCAAAATGCTGGTCGGTGTCTCAATAAAGCCCAAGAGCTGTTTACCCATTGCCAACCGCCACAGACGGATATCGAGCACAACGTATTCATAAACCTATCCCTGGGTCTGGGGTTTATCGCCGTCACAAAAGGTCAAACGGCCGACGCCAAAAGATTTTTTCAGCATTGTGTTGAGGCGAGGGCAACTCACCCCTCAACGGAAAGCGCCCAGTCCGTGGCTCAAGGCTGCCTCAAGAGTCTCAGTAGCCTCGAAGCCAATGATGCAAAGGAACAGGTTTTGCGAAGAATAAAAGATTTTTTTCAGTAGCGAACACAAGCTGTTGCAAAAAAGAATTATAAAAGCCAGGATCGTGTCAATACGTGCATCAGACACGAAAAGAACTGGATCAGCAAACTTCTTCCAGGGTTGGCGATAAAAAACCATATTCAGATTAAACAGCAGATCAAGCAGTTACGCGTGATTAATGATATCTGATTTTTGTTTCACATTCTGTGCAGATTCTATAGTGTGCGAAAAATACCCCTGCACTGCCATCCAACAGTGCATTTTCTGTTATGAAGTCACTGCTAGTTAGTTTGCTTTCCCGCACCAGCAACCATACTGTCACTTTCCGGCATTTCTCGCAATATAGCTCAATGGTGTTTGATGAATCCAATGCATCTCCAATCCATGTAACCTTTGAGGGGTCTTCTTTAGGTGAACCAATCCAGCTTATTCTATTTCTGCTCATTTTGCGCCCCCTGTGAGCCGCTGATATCCCGCAACCACCCAAGTTCGCCTTGCAAGCGATAGAGATGGTATTGAATCAAGAGTCCACGGGCCCTTTCTTTTTTCCCCAATACAGACTGCGATTTCCTGAGTTCGCCAATCATCTTATTTATAAAAGCCCGACGCATGTTGATATACTGGTTACGCTCATTTTTTCCCGGGAGGTCCAATATTGTCGCAACTGAAGTAAAACCACGATATTCTTCGAAAAAACGATTGGATTCGATTAGGATGCAATCTTTTAGGAACCTGCGACCCATTTCTGTAATGTGATAGATACGATGTATATCCTGTTGCTGACGTGCCCATTGAATCAACCCCCAACGTTGCAGGAACCTGACATCACGGTCGATACTTGCAAGATCGGCATCATCGGCCTGTCCCAAAATCGACATGAAATTTAGATACCTAGACAGCTGTTTTTTGGTCATCGGGGTATGGTTTAGGCTTCTCAATATATATAAAGCTCGGGCTGAAATCAGCCTATACATGGGGACCCTCTTTCAATTTTTGCAAAGTTGCCTTTATTGCTGGCAAAACTTTCACCACATCATCGTGAACCACAACGTCAGCAACATGATCCAGCAAAGTGGGTGTTTGGTTGATGATAATCAGTTTCGAGCCTTGCAAATATGCGCGATCAACTAGCGCTGTTGCCGGCCCGCCTGCCAGGGATGTTCCGGCAATTAGCAGGATGTCGGCGCGGCGGAGGGCTTGTTGGGCGGCTAGCATGGCCCGAACTGGCAGCTGTTCTCCTGTCAGAATAATGTTTGGCTTCATCGCCCCTCCGCATTCTTGGCAGCGCGGCATGATGCCATCGGATAAAAATTGATCCAGCAAAGGAGGGAATGGTTTGACCTTGTAACACTGTATACACGTGGCTTCAGCCAGTGAGCCGTGAACTTCAATAACGTTTTTCGAGCCGGCCCGCTGTTGAAGCAGGTCAGCGTTTTGTGTGATGACAGTATGAATGATTCCCCTAGTTTCGAGTTCAGCCAGAGCGTAATGGGCGGCGTTTGGTTCGGCAGAGAGGATCTTCTGGAAGAGAGGCTTCATGTGCTCGTAGAAGGTCTGAGGGTCGCGCCCGAATGCCTGAATAGTGCCAGACTGCGTTTCGTCCGTTCCGGCAGCCTCCAGATGCACCCATAGACCTGTCCCCGGGCTGCGGAAATCAGGGACACCTGAACGGGTGGACATCCCCGCGCCTGTGAATGCTATGACTCGTTTGTTTTTTGCCATCAGAGAGGCGGCTTGAAGAATTTCGTGAGAGGCATCAAGTTGAGACATTTCAATTTTACCAAAACTCGTTTATTATCACAGTATAATCAGGCATCTGGTCATGCTGAGTAGCTACTCCAAGCAATATATCAACAGACTTTTATTCAATGAAAGTCTGTTGATATCAATATCATGCTAATGTGTAAAAAGCAACACCTAGTGTACCAGGCCCTGCATGGGTGCCGATTACGGGTCCAGCCTCTGCAATCATCAGGTCCGCGCAATTAAATTTAGCCTTCAATTGTTCTCCAAATTCTCGCGCTTCAGATTCCGCTTCGCAGTGCAGCACGGCGAAGTGAGTTTCCTTTGAACCAATCTTTTCCTCCACCAATTCAAATAGGCGCGCAACCGCGCGCTTACGGGTACGGGCGCGTTCCAAGGGCTCGATTCGCCCTTCCTTAACGTAAAGAATTGGTTTGATGGCTAGTGCCGACCCAAGAAAGGCAGTTGCCCCTCCAATGCGCCCTCCTTTGTGGAGGTATTCAAGTGTTTCCACGGTGAAAAACAGATTCATATTTTGCTTGATGCGCTCCAATAGCTCAACCACCTCTTTGGCGTTCTTTCCATTCTCTGCCGCGCGGACTGCGGCAATCGCCATCATTCCAAACCCAAGCGAAACATTCTCTGAATTGACGATATGAACAGGCACATCCTTAAACTGCTCATTCGCCATCAATGCCGATTGCAGTGTGGCGCTCATCTTATCGGAAATGGTCACTGTAACAATTTCCTCCGCATCCTGCGCCAGTTTGCTGTACACATTAATGAAATCCTGCGCCGTAGGTTGGGCGGTGGTGGGCAGTTTCTTGCTGGCGCGCAAAAGAGTATAGAATTCTTTTGCATCCAAATTTACACCCACTTGAAAGTTTTTATCCTCAAAGTTTAAATGGACAGGGACAACATGCATCCCATATTGCAGACCTTGCGCAGGGGTCAAGGAACATGCTCCATCTGCAACAACTGCAACTTTTTTCTTTGCCGACATAATAATCTCCTTTGGTTGATCAATGGAATGGTTTAATGCGATTGGAAGTGGACAACATTATTCTGAGCGTTTACTCTCCTATTTAGATCCTGCTCCTTTCCTCTTGGCGCGCCAACCAACACCGCGTTCTGTGCCATCAAGTAGATTACGGATATTCGGACGCAATGCCCAAAGCAAAAGCGCTTCTACAATTAGGCAATACAAAACATAGACCCACGGGGAATAACCTTGCCAGGCACGTACCGCAAAAAGGATGATAGCTATTAGAGGGACGGTCATCGTTGTTACAGATGCGTACCCCACGCCAAAATAGATCAATATGCTAATTGGAATTAAGATCAGGAAACTCGTCGGCCATAAACCTAAAGCCCCGCCTAAAGCAGGCGCACCCCCAGCCCCTCCGCGTAAGCGCAACCGTCCATCTTCGTCACGCTCGGTAAGGAAAATGGAATAATTGTGACCCAGGATGGCTGCCAAGGGGGCAAGAATTTCCAACCAGGCATTATCAGGCGTCAGCCAATGTGCCAGCCATACGGCGCTGGCTCCTTTGAAAACATCCAAGAGCAATGTTAGTATGGCAATGGCAGGACCCGCAGCGCGCAAGGCATTGGTCGTGCCGGTGCGTCCGCTCCCAATCAGGCGCACATCCTGCCCGGTTTTCCAGCGAACCAGCAGTAATCCGAAAGGTATTGCTCCTAATATGTAGGAGCCAAAAAAAGTGACAAGGGTGTTGGTGATAAGTAAAATTTTCATTACAGGTTATTCACTCCTTAATTTTTCTTTGTAGCAGTCCAAAGGAAATAGAACCCGGATTGGACAAATCAAGAGTTATCCATTGCATCCTTCAGCCGTCCTTTTTCTTTTCATGGAAACCGTACCAGCCTTTGCCTTCCAGCACAGTCGAATTCACCTGTTTGGTAAGTTCGCGTGGGTCGGCTTCGGTGCCGGGCAGGTCATAATGAATGGGCAGGATGTAGGGCGCGGCGAATCGGTTTGCCATTCGAATCAAGATGTGTTTATAGCGTTTGGCGCCAAAGGGGGTAGTGCGCCAGGGCAGGCATAGAATATCGGGGGATATTGGAAGCGGCGCTTCGTGCGCGTCGCCGATATGCAGCAGGTCGGCTTCATCCTGCACCAGGAAGGAAAGCGGCGTGCCGCCGGGATCGGGAAGCCGCCAGCGAAATAAGAGGCTGAAAAACGTGTAAATCGGGTCGTTGACGCGGCTGTATCCGGGCAGAACCCGGATGTTGGCAACCTGCTCGCCCGGCACAACAGGATGCAAGCGTTCACGCGGGACCCCGAGTCCGGCCGCGATTTCACAGACATCCGGCGAGGCGAGAACGATTCCGCTTGGCACATCGGCCACTCGGCCTATATGGTCTTTGTGCGCATGGGTAATGCAAATGTATTCCACACCCGGCTCGGGATCGCGGGTAAAGTCGGGATCAATCAGGATATGATGCTTGCAGGTAATTTCTACACAGGAATGGCCAAGATAACGAATTTTCAAAACTGCCTCCATAAGTGGAATTGACGAGATTCTGTGCGTGGGCACCTTTTTGAAACGGGAGAAACGATCTTCAGGTTTTGCGCATGAGTTACTTAACGCGCCGCCATAACAGCGTGCTTGCAAACAAAGCCAGCGCCGCGCCAAACAGGAAAGGGGCTGAGGGGCCGAATCCCATCCATTGACCGAATCCCTGCCATAAAAGTCCCGCAAGAAGCGAAGCGGGGAGAGCAGTGATTCCAATCGCGGCGTTGAAGAGTCCATAGGCGGCGCCGCGCTGCGCATCCGGCACAAGGTCGGCAACGAACGCCTTGGCAACGCCTTCTGTGGCGGCGTAGTAAATTCCGTAGAGTCCGAACATCAACCAGATTTGCCAGCCCGCCTGTGCAAATGCAAATCCCAGATACACCAGCCCATACATGAGCCAGCCAGCGATGATCATTCTTCGCCGCCCCACTTTATCGGAGAGCGCGCCGAGCCTGCTGGATAAGATCGCATAGACCGCGGTGAATGTCATCAACATGAATAATGTTTGCAGCACATTCAAACCGCGTTCCTGCGCGCGTAAAATAATAAAAGAATCGGATGAATTCCCAAGCGTGAAGATGACCACAATAAAGAGGAAGGTCTTGAAACGGGGATCGAACTCCTTAAAAGACAAGCGCTTCGCGTCTGACATGCTGCCTGCTCCTCCCAAATCTTTTGCTCCCAACCCTAAAACAATGACCGCCAACACACCAGGGATGACGCTGACCAACACCGCAGTTTGAAATGTGGTGCGTGTGATCTGCAAGGCTCCCGCCTGTGTCAGCCAGACAATCAACGCGGCAATGGCAATGCCTATAAAGGCGCCTGCCGTATCCCCCGCCCGATGAAAACCGAAAGCAAAACCGCGATTGCCTTCATCGGTACTGGCGGCTACGAGCGCGTCGCGCGGCGCGGTGCGAATGCCCTTGCCTACGCGGTCTGCAAAACGCACGCCCATGACCCATCCCCATGTATTTGCAAAATAGAGGAACGGCTTGGCAATGGCGGAGATGCCATATCCAATCACCGTCAGCCGCTTGCGTTGACCCAGTTTATCGGAGAGCGCACCCGAATACACCTTGAGCAAACTGGACGTTGTCTCTGCAACACCGTCAATCAAACCAATGAATGCCATCCGCACGCCCAACACGTTGGAGAGGAACAATGGAATGAGATAGACAATCATCTCTGAAGAGATGTCCGTGAGAAGCGATGTAGCAGTAACAATCCAAATATTGGGATGTAACTTGCGGAGTCTATTGTTCTGTTCCATTAGTCCATCTTCGCTTCTGCTGGTTTGCCCATACGCCAGACAAACAGAGCCAACATCGCAAGCCCAACCAGGTAAACAGGCCAGTTGAATTCAGAAGGGCGTAATTGACTGAGTGTTTGTGTATCGGCGGGTAGGGCGGCAAGAGCGTCAGACATGAATGAGTATAGGACAATGATCACGCCGGCAATCAGGGTTGACCAATCCAAGAAGGTCGGGTGCACATCAAGCCCGTGCGCGTCCTTTCGTATTAAGATCGCTCCCACCATGACCATCAGCAGGGCAACCAGCACAGGCGCAAGCACAGGTCCCCACCATGGAAGTGGCAACAGGAAAAGGAGGTCAGGGTCGAATGCCGTTTGCGGCCAGCCAATGAAAACCCTGAGCCAGATGTAATAGAAGATGTCCCATACACCGAAAGCGAAAACAGCAAATCCCAGGCGCGACTGAAACTTCCTCCCGGCCGCCCAGCCAACAGCCAGCAGCATGACCAGCGTTGCCAGTTCCCTGCCCGCCTCAATGGCTCCGATTTGCGGATCGAAATGAGGAACACTGAGGATGAGGTCGCTGATGCCATAGATCTTCCGCAGATAGACCACCACTGCCGATTCAACGTATGCCATGGCGACGGCGAACAAGCCTACGCAGTAAAGGTTTTTCACCTGCATCTTCATTTCTCCGCTTTTCTGCGTCCTTTCGTTTCATGCCTCGACATTCCGCCGGTTTCCGCTCCCAGGCTGTGGAACAACTGTGGAGCATGGACGAAGAGTCCTTCGCCGCTGACAGCCAGCGCTCCGTCCGCTAAACGGATTTCACCGACGGCGGTAACCTTCTTTCCATTGGATTCCTTTAACTGCGCCGTGACCTTGAACGGCTGGCCAAGCGGCACAGGCTTATGGTATGTAATGTTGAGGTTTACCGAAGCGACGCGATACCCAGCTTGCCAGATCGCCGCGCCCATGGCTTCATCCAGCAGAGCGGCAGATGCGCCGCCGTGCGCGAAACCGGGCGGGCCCTGCTGGGCGCGGGTCAACATCACTTCGGCAAAAATCGAATTGTCGTCTTGCGCGTACCAGGTGACACCCATACCCGACGAATCTTCCGAACCGCATACGAAACAAGAACCATGAGCGGGTAATTTCTTCATTAAGTGTTTCAATCCTTTGTTATTGGGTTGGTGAATTTCCGAATAAACCGAAAAAATAGAGTAAAAAAAGTTATCAAAGTAGACTTGCTACGCACGCACAACTTCCCGCAGCAAATCAGCAAGACGGTTCAACTTCTCTGCGTTCAATGTGGAAACTGCCGATAGAATCTGGCCCGCTCTGCTCAGCAACAGGCTTCCTAAACGAAAATAAAGTCGTTTCGAGATGGCAAGGCTAAATCCAAGCCCGATCAAGGCGCTTATGCTGGCAGCTACCGAGAGTTCCCGGTTCAAAAAAGCCTTTCGCACATTGGTTATATCCTCATGTTCATCCATTAAATTCAAATTGAGCAAAATGGCGGTTGTAATGTTCGCCAGATTCGGGAGCGATACGTTTTCACCTGGGATGTGTTCGAGCAATTTATCCAGGAGGCTTTCGAGGTCTTTGTCCCGGTAATTCTCAATTTGTTGCAGGATACGTTTTTTTACTTGCTGCCATTCTTCCTCGTTGCGTAAATCGCTTCCAGCTAATGTTCGCAGTCTTCGGACGGCGGCAAGCGTGGGACGAAATGCTATGGTTGGCCGTCCAGGTCCGCCAGGCTGATCAGGACGTTGGTGTTCCGCTTCAACCATCCCATGCGCTTCGAGAAGGCGCAACATTTCATAAGCGCTGACCGGGCTAATTCGAAGGTGTTTTGCAAGCGTGGTGTAATGAATGGGCTCTCCGCCTTCATGGTAGAGATCCAGAAGCTTGCTTAATACCTCTTGTTGTCGTCGGGTAAGTTTTACAGACATCTTCCGAAAATTCCGAAAATATTATATCATGCTCCCTGATGAAGCAATCCCAATCCATGAAGATGAAATAATGTTACACTATCACCGTAACGCAAGGAGCGCGTTGTGACAAAAGCCGCCACCCTATCAAACGAACTTCGAAAATTCATGGAGGAATCCATGCGCCAAAGCATGAAAGGTCTGCTGGCTTTTACGCGCGACCGGAATATTTCTTTTTCCCAGATTTCAATACTTATGCATCTTTATTACAAAGGAAAAAGCAATGTTTCTGATATTGCCGAAAAATTGGGGACGACCAACGCAGCAGCCAGTCAGCTTATCAGGAAACTGGAACTGGAACATCTGGTGCGGAGATATGAAGGAACTGACGACAGGCGGGTCCGCCAAATAGAACTGGGGGAACATGGAAAGAAACTTGTGGATGCCATGATCGCCACCCGATTTCACTGGCTGGATGACTTAGCTTTGCTGATTGACAACGAGAAAAGTGGGCAGATCTTGTTGTCAATCCATGAGTTGACAGAGATGATACAGCAGGTTGAGTAGAAACCTAGTTCTAATGAACAAACTGTGTCATTGTCCCTTTTTGGAGGAAATACTTCTCCATAAATTGGATGACATGACAAGAAAATTAATTGTTACTTGTCATCTTTTTAACTACTTTTCCAGCCATGTTCTCACTGCCGCCAGCGACTCCGCAGTGATGGTGTGATTCATGTGGAAGTTGTGATCGTCCACATCCACGCCATCTTGCAGGTTCCGGCTTCGTCTACGCAATATACCGATTGAATGTATCTCATCCCTTTGGGCAATATAGTGCAATTCATAGTCCCAGACGGGTAAACTGCTCATGCGGGGAGTTGATGGAGGTGAGGAACTCGCGCAGGCTGGCTTTCAACCGCTCGACGACTTCGGGGCGCTCGGCGTATAAGTCGCGTTGCTGCTGCGGGTCGTCCTTGACGTTGTAGAGGGCGCTGGACATTGGTCCGCGTGTGACGCGGGCGGAGTAACGCACCCCGTCGAAATCGTCGTTTACGCGCACGTCGCCGAATTGGGGCGGCAGGGGCGAGTACCAGTAGAGCGGTTCGTTTTTGTCGTTGGGGGGCCAGAGATAGAGTGTCCATTCGCCGTCGGTGATGTTCATGGCTTCGCCGTAGCGCCCATAGACGGCGGTCTCGCGGATGGGCGGATCGCTTTCGGCGTGGAGAATGTAGGGGAGCAGACTCTGCCCATGCGTCCCGGCCGGCAGCGGAATATTGAATCCATCCAGGACGGTGGCGAACAAGTCCACAGGCTGTACCAGGTGCGAGACGCGCTTGCCCTTTTGTCCGTTGGGATGATAGATGAGCAGCGGAACGTGCGCCACTTCCTGATACATATTGGAATCGCCCAGGTCTGACCAGGGCTTGCCGATCATGCCATGCTCGCCGAAGAGATGCCCATGATCGGTGACGACGATGATCATGGTGTCTTCCATCAAGCCCAGATGTTCGACGTTGTCCAGCAGGTGTCCCAGCCAGCGATCCACCAGCGTGACTTCGCCCGCATACAGGGCGCGGATTTCCTTGAGTTCCTCTTCGCTGTACAGGTCGGATTTGCCGTAGGTGGGCCAGATGAAGCGCTGACCTTCGTAACCGGGGTTGTACATTTCGTTGTATGGGAAGGGCGGGTCGAAGGGTTCGTGCGGGTCGAAGACTTCCAGTATGAGGAAGAAGTCCTTTTGGTTGCGGTTGCGCTCCACCCATTCGGAGGCTTTGCGGAAGACCTGCGGGGCGAAGTAATCTTCCTCCACGCGGAAGTGGGCGGTGTTGCGTTTGTAGCGCGCAAAGGAGCCGGGGCGCAGGGCGTGACGCGCCATGCGTTCGGGGTCGCCGGGGAATTCAACAGGGATGTCGGGGTCGGTAATCCACAAGTCGTTTTCCTGCCCGCGAATAAATTCCGCGCCAGAGAAGTTGAAGAAGTAGTTGCCTGAGCCACGCTCCCACATGTGATAGTGGTCGCTGACGACCATGCTGGTATGTCCGTTTTGGGTGACGATTTTGGCGATGTCGGGGTCGGACGTTTCGAGCGGACCCCAGCCGCGCCAGGGGAACTCGAAGCGTCCCGTCCACATATCGCGGCGGGCGGGCATACATGGATAAGAGCCGAGATAGGCATTGTCGAAAACAACACTTTTCCGCGCCAGCGCGTCGAGGTTGGGGGTTTGAATCCA
>QZIJ01000101.1 GCA_003598975.1 Anaerolineaceae bacterium
CCTAATATTCCTGGAAATCCCGGATGCCGAGATGGAACAGGAAGAACAACAAAATCACCAACGCCAGAAGCACAAGACAGGCGATCATGAACACCTGGAGCGGAATCACAAGTCCCAGCAGATACCCACTAAAGATGCCGACACCCAGGCCGGCAAGGAAGCGCATCATCTCACTGCCCAGTTTCCGATTCCACGATCATCTTCAACCGCACAGGGTCCAGGTTGCGCCACCAGGCAATTTCAAAGGAAATGGTGCGGTATTCCCAAAGCATGCCCTGCGCCGGCAGGGACTCCAGCCAGGTCTTCAGAGCTGACTTGAATCCTTCCTGCAAGTCTGTCCCTCGAAGCACGGCGATGTCCATATCGAGGACATTGCCTGCGAGGACCTTCATGCTGCCGCTATGAGCCGCCAGCCAATTCAGGAACATTCGCAAACGTGGATCATCGAGCTGAAAGACATGCGTCCCGATATCCAAAACCATTTGGTCGATCAACACATTTAACTCACTCATCGATCCCATCCATTGTCTCGCCGGGACATTCTCCAGGCGGAATAAATAACGCCAATACACGTCAATACGCAGGCAAGCGAACCGCCACACGTCACCAACAGAAAACGCAAGGTCATCGCCGTCATCAGAAACCCAACCGCCTTTCATCTTCCTGTGGCGCTGGCTGCTGTATTTGGGTATTGTTTTGCTCCTCGATCCACGCCGCTAAAAATTCACCCAGGAGGGGCGCCAGAGCCTTGGGGAGCATGTCCTTCAGCGCACGTGATGCCTTCTCCTGCCAGCCGTTCGCTGGCAGATAATCACGGGGATGGACAGCGATCACTTCCTCGATCAATGCCCGGACTCTTGCGGTATCCGCACGCGGCAGAGGTTTGATCTGTGTCAGGGTCGGCGGCTGCCAGCGCCCACCAATACGCGCCCGCAGCCAGCACTGCAACGAAGGCAGGTCAAGGGTCATGTTCCCGTAACGCACCGTGGAACTCAAGGTGGCGCGGATCAGGTCGGCATCCTCCGGGTCGGGGGAAAAGAACATCTGCGTGGAGGTATTGGCAAGCATTGCCTGTACGACCGGCTCCATGCCTTCCACCTTGCGCATCATCGAAAGCGACTGCGCCAGCACGAACATGCGCGCGCCGAACTTCGCGCCTTCTGCCAGCATTGACTCCAAGCGCATGCCCGAACCGATCTCCTGCGCCTCATCGACGATGAAGTAAAAGGGGACAGGTTTCTCCAATGTCGCCTTGCGATAAGCAGCCTCGAAGACGTTGTAGAGCACGGAGGCGGTCAACCTTGCCCCTTCACGTCCCATTTCACCGGAAGGCAGACGTAATACGATCCAGGCGCGTTCGTCGATCCATTGATTGAGGTCCACAAAACTTTCCTGGTGCATGGCGGAGAACAACCACGGCGAGAGTTCCAATGCCATGACCTTGGAGAGCACCGGGCTGATCACCTCCGTGATCCAGCTCTGACTCTTTTTATCCTCCTCCCCGATCTGACCCAACAAGGCATCAAGCGCCAGGGCACCCATACGTTCGCCGGGCGGCAGCAACGCCATTGCCGTGTGCCGCCATCTCTTATTGAAGGCCATGAAAACGATATGCAAGAGTCCCAGCCCGGCTTCTGGATGGTGCTGGTTCCAGACATGTGCGAGACGGAACAATCCCAATAGCGCCGCCTGCATACGCGGACCCCAGTAGTCATCCCAGATACGCCGACCGACCTGCACGATGGCATTACCTGCCCAGGTGAAATCCGGAACGGCCAGTAGATTCAAGGGAATGACCTGCGGTTGATCCGGGGTAATGACTCTCAATCGCTTGATTGCTTTTTGCTTCTGCTCTTCCGGTAATTGTGCAATTGCATCCAGGAAGGCATCTGCCAATGAAACATGCGGGTCCACTAAAAATATTCCCGGTGCATCATCGCCTTTGGCGATCAACTGCTCCAGCATGGAATACACAAAGGAAGATTTACCCGAACGGCTGCCGCCTGTCGCCAGACCATGTCCATCCGGATCGACGCCGACCAGCGCGCCAGTAGCCACGCTCTGCCCGATCTTGAAACCAGCTTCGAGCAACGGTTGGGACGGCGGCGGCGCCGGCACTTCCTGCCAGACGGCGCGATCCAACAAGCCCGAACCTTCACCCAGTTGTAGCGGAGCAATCAGTCCGGCAAGTTCGCCGACAGGCAAGGGGAAGGTGTGTTTCTGGATTGCAGGCCAGACTGATTCAATGGGATGCCAAAATTGTTCACCAGCCAATAACGGAAGTTGGATCGGTTCAGAGATGGAAAAGGCTACCTTCAACAACGGCTCCTGTATCCGTCTCTCCACAACTTCCTTGGGGATCGATCTCCAGGCGAGCCAGTCCCGAATACCAAGTGCCGAAGCAAGGCAGATCGTGATGCCGGCGATCACGAACATGGAGACCGCAAAGGGATTGAACCAATCTGCGAACAAAATCCCGCCGCTGATGCCCGCCATAATCATCCCGAAAAATAAGCCTGCCCGCAGGAAGTCCAGTTGCATGCCCCAGGAATTCGGCGTGTCATTGCCGACGCCACCTTCGGTGCCATACGAGTAGGAAGACAAGCTACGCAATTTTTCCTGAAGTTGATCTTCATTCCCAAGCAGCCATAGGCGCAGAGTGGCATCCTTTCCTTCTCTTGCGGCACTGATCAGCCGGCTGCCAATGGCAAGCAGGGGGTCGCTATCTTTGGCAGAGGCGATCAGCGACGGCAAACGGTTCGATGTGTGTAGGGCATATCCATCGAATTGAATCTTTGCCACTCCCAAACTGCGCCATCTGGAATGCTGCCCGGTCATGGCAGACCAGGAATTCATCACACCTTCTGCCACATGCGGCGGCAGATACAACCTGACACGCAATCCTTTTGGTGATGCGATCCATTCCATGAGAGTGGGAAACGGCAGTTGCGCGATCCAGCCCATGACCTGCGCACGCAGATCCTCCAAGGCGTGCGGCGCAAAGAGTAGCTCCCATCCCTGCCACTCCCCTTTGCACAAGGGACAGTGATCTGGAGCGGTGGCGTGTTCATAACCGCAATTGATACAGATCATCGCTGAACTCCCAATGCCCCAAGCTGTTTCCAGAAATGGATCCATGTCGGTGGAATGGAGACAAGGACAGGGAACAAAGCACCACGTCCCGCAGAAGGAGCTGCCAGAAAGACTCGCGGCGGTAAACGTGAGGTGGTCTCAGCATTCTTCCTGGCTTCGCTTTCAGGCACGCCCAGTGAACGATAGAAGGTAAAGGCTTCCTCCGGTCCGAGCCGACCGATGAAAGCTGTGGATGCCAGACTCAAGGAGGTGGGGTTTTTCATCAGGTCGGCGGGCAGATGCGTGATGAGCGTCACGCCGACCCCACGTTTGCGGGCGCGTCTGCCAAGCTCATCCAGCAAGTCGGTGAATGGACCACTGCGCAACAAGCGCCAGCCCTCATCGATGAAGATGTCCATCGGTTGTTTACCGACTGTGACGGCATGATACAAAAACCATGCCAACACCGAATGCACAATGGCACGGTTTTCTTCACGCAGGGAGGACAGATCGAAATTCCACCACTGACCGGCGGGGAAGTGCGGAGATAATAGAGCTTTGGGTCTGTCGAAGAACCCTTCGAAGAGTCCGCCGCGCATAAAAGGTCTGAGTAATGCCAAGGGCATGGCGGCTTCCGGGACATTGATGGTTCCCAATGTTTCCACGAATTCCGCAATGGACATCGCGCCGGGTCTGCGATCCCAACGTCTCTTTACCGCTTCATGCAAGGCAGCTTGCACACCGGGGGATAAGACCGACTCACCGGCAAGGGATGCGATTAGGAAACGAACAGCCAGTAATAACTCCGCCGGGTTCTCGCCTTGCAGGGGATGAATGAGGCAGGTTTCTGTGTCTTCGGGAATGCCAGCCGGCACGATTCTCCCGCCCACGGCTTCACACAGTTTGTTGTTCTCGCCTTCGGGATCGATGGAGATGACCGTCCTGCCTTGTAATAAACGTTGCAACATGATCCAGCGCAACAGGCTGGTCTTGCCCGCACCGGGTTCACCGAGGATCAGTGTGGTGGCATGGGGTGGAGGTGGAACGGCAGGATCGAGTCCTTTGGTGAAGGAGAAGTGGATGTCGCGTCCATCGCGAGCGTGAGTCCCGATCCAAACCGAATCCTCGACCGGCATGACCTGCCGGGAAGGGGCAGGCAATAATGGAAGTGTTTCTTCCAGGAACAGCGTCGGCTCATCCAATCCTGGAAATAACTTTCCTCCGGGTTGGAAGTGATGCAAGGCACGTTCGGCAATATAGAAGAGTCTTTGGGCTGTGAGCCCACGCGCGCGAAGATTGGACTCGATCACTCTGCGTGCGGCTTCCGCTTCTTCAAAGCGATTACGCTCGACAAAGAGCGAACTCATTAGGGCGATCTTGAAGGCGGGTTTACCAAAGGTCAGTTCCGACTCGGCAGCATCCATTGCGTGATCGGCGGAACGTTCCGCCATCGAAGGACGCCGACCGGTCTTCTCCGCCAGTGCCATCATGAAGCCTTCGAAGAGCGTGCGGCGTGCGCGCAGGGAACCGCGCAAAACATCCGGCGGTTCACGGTGCATGGATAGGGAATACATCACCGGCAGATTGGGATAGAAGACATCCGCTGATAAACGTGACCAGGGGCGGTCGGTCATGCCGGGCACACCCGTGCCACGGGCGGAAAGAGGCAATAGATATCCACCCGGAAAGAGCAGATGATCTTCCAGCACTTCCACGGCTTCTGAAGCAATGGAGGTAACGAATTGGTCTTGAGGTTCAGGCATGAACGGCATGATACAAAAAGACACGGACGGGTGCTCCGTCCGTGTCGCTAAGGATGTTGCTCTATTTATTACGGAGTTCCGGACCTGCGCTCCCATGCCTGGATTTCCTTTTGGATGATCTCAATCGGGAAGTCAGCTCCATGTGCCGGGTAGACCTGTCTGGCGCCCATCCCGATCAGCCGCTTCCAACTTTGCACCACCAGATCCATATCCTGTGCCAGGATCGGCAGCCCCGGTGTCGAACGCAAGTACCAGGCATTCATGGCCAGATCACCCACAAAGACCTCGCCTGATTCAAGCAGAACACTGATTGAACCGGGCCAATGACCTGGCGTGTGAACCACCTGTCCTGGGACGCCATAGCCCAGCTTCATCAGGGAGGATAGGGTGGTGGTGATGGAATAATCCACCGCACGGGGATACAGACGGGGTTTGTATAAAACCTGCCCCAAGCCAGCCAACATGCGCCCCCATAGAGTGACGCCAGGCGACAGATCCGGTTCACCGCTTTCAACCCAGGCACACTCCGCCTCATGCATGGCAATCTCCGCCTCCGAGAGGGTTTGGATTTGATGCAAACAGCCAATATGATCGGCATGTCCGTGGGTCAACAGGATGAGTTCGATCTCCCGCAGCGAAATGCCGAGGCGATCCATGCCGCGCATAAACTCTTTCACATGCCCCGGTGCGCCGGCATCGATCAGGATGGTGGTTCTCCCGCGCAACAGATAACAGTTGTCAATCCCGACTGGAATGCAATGAAACTCAAAGGAAGGATGCCGCATCACTGCTCCCCTGTCTGTACCGGGTTGAACCTGCGATAAGCATACATCATGCCAACGCTGGAGATCAGCAGAAAGGCGGAGGCGCTGCCATAGATGCCAAATGGCTTGAACGCGAGGATGCCTCCAATCAATGCCAGAGTCAGGCTGGCGATCCGTAACACATGAAAATGATCCAGGGTGTAATGACTCTTCGAAGCCATCGCAATCGCGGTTGCCGATGCGCCTGCCAGTTCGAGTCCAGCCACCTGCAGCCATTGCATCGGCGCGATGCCCAGTGGGATCATGGCGGCAAACACCATGAAGTTGATGATCCGCAAAGGCACGCTCCACTGAAAGAAGACGCGGGTTCCGTTGACGGAAGCCAGGATGTAATACAGTCCCATCGCAAGTGACGCCTGGGAGGTCGCCATCAGAAATAGTAGAGTGGCAGAACCGGTGTCCGTGATACCCAACACAGTAAGAAGAAGTTGCGGTGCGAGTAACCCGGTCAGACCGGACCCCACGATCACCATGCCAAAGACCAACATGGTCAGAGCGGCGATATCCATTTGCCTATTCTCCTTCCGGCACATCGGCGGCGATGTATTCCATGAAGTCACTGTAGGCAGACTGTACCCCGGCGCAGGAAATGATGTCCTCGCCGCCCGTCAGTTCGCTGAAACGCTGCACATTGTCCTCGATCCACGGACCCTTCCAGCCGCAGTCGCATTCTTCATCATAATGAACTGTAATGCAGTCACCAGTCAGGATGCCGCCCCAATAGGTCTGGGCGAGCAGATCAAAATAGCCAGCCCGTCCGGTCTGTACACCAGTACGCGGTAAAGGCGTACCGTCCGGGTCTAATACCATCGGGATGTTCCAGGGGAAGACGTGATAAACACCCTTGGAACAGGCGATGTTATAGGTGTTGAGTTCGGTCATGCCATAGGACATGAAAACCTGATCGACACCGTAAAACTTTTTGAGGATGTCCTTCCAATCCGAAATGGTCTGGCGTCCTTTGAAACCACCGCCTGTCAAAAGAACCGAGTCGGACGCAAAGACTTTCTCCTGTCCGGCTGCCAAACCCTCCATTGCGACATCCAGGAGATCCGTGGCGGAAGCCATCAGGAAGACCCGCTGACCACGATACTCGCGCACCATCTTGTCGAAGAAGGCTTTGGTGAGACCTGCCTTGCGCGCCTTGAGGGTGACAATCTCGCCTTTGGTCTTGAAGATGGCTTTGATCGTATCCATCGCCGTCAGATCGCCGTGTTCCTGGGCATGTTTCATGCGCATGGCCAGCGACATGAAATCCGCCGACATGGGTGCATTGAACAGGCTGTGATACTCCGCCTCATCCCCTGCCAGCGCCGGGCCGAAATGTGTGATCAGGCGCATGGACGCCTGCCTTCCGCTGCGATACGCGGGCCAGAAGACAGGCAGATGGAGATCGCGGATGCCCGGTATGAAGGCTTCCAGGAAGGTGTATGTGCCTTCCACCCAGGCTTCCTTTTCGGTCTGGCTGCGCGGGAAGAAACTCAACTTGCCGCTCGTGCCGGTCGAGTGAAAGACGAACATGCCGGCTTCATCCAGACGAGTCAGCCATTCGTCGATGGTATCCACGCCGCGCATGTCAAGCGTGGAGAGATCATGCGCCGTCAACTTGTTCAACCAACGCGTCAATTCGGTGAACAACTTGCGTTCGATGAACGCAAAGGGATAGTTCTTGTAAACCTGATGGGTGAAGAGGATGGTTGCAAGAGTCTCGAAGTCGGCGATGATCTTCACGCCCTGCTTTTCCGCCAGGGCATCCAGGGCGGGAATGCGCTCCTGCAATTGTTGAAAGCGGGTTTGCGCCCAATGCAATTGCAAAGAGTCCAGTTCCGGTTTGGATAGCGAGAACAAGGTCTGGACCGGCAGGCGCGTCCAGGATTCGGGTGTGCCCGAAAGAATGGGGTCAGTCATGAAATAAATCTCCTAAAGAATATGGTGTTTGAGGATCTGCCAGGCTTTGCGCAGATAGAAGCCAGGCAGTTCCCATTGGGATGGATGGGACTCATCCAGGATCCAGCGGCAGGCACGCCGCATGATCTCGGTTGAATTGAAGGGACCACCGATGGAATACTCCACAGTATGTCCGATGGAAATGAAACGACACACACCGCGCGCCACCAGGAGGTCGCGTAATGGCTTCTTGAGGGTTTCAGGATAGATGCCAACCGTCTGTGTGGAAGGATGGATGCGGTCCATGAGCTGAATGGGATCCTCGAATGGGAGGACCACTACCACTTTGTGGATGGGGAAGAAGTCGGGTAGATCGCCGGTGAGACTCACCACCACAGCGCCTTCGTTCCTATCCCCGCCGACGACATAATAGAAATCGTCCTGGGCACGGGTAGCGTTGATCTCATCCCGTAGGTCAGCTGGGAAATTCTTCGGCATGGCACTCAAGGATGGATCCTGGTGTTGCATGTGATCATATAAACGTCGCGCATATTCCATCGCCTGACCCGGGGATGCCTGCACAAAATGGAAGCGCGATGAACCGCAGGACTCCATGTTGAAGGAACCCGCATCTTTGGCGGTACGTTTTGCAACCTGTTCGATCTCGGCGCTGGATCGAAAGGCTTCACGACCCAAAATGGAAATGCTGAACTTCGGACCGAGGGCGATCACATCAATGCCGGAGGCTTGCAGGTTGCCATGATTGAGGGTCGAGTTGATCCCGCCCAGCGCGCCGCCCCACGAGATGATCTTTTCCAGATAGCGGGGTTGGATCAGCTCGTGCTCGAAGTCCTGCAATTCCTTCGACCAGTACACGACCGAGAAATGTTTGGTGACCGGATGATTTGAATCGACATCCATCATCGCGCCGACGATGGCAGAGGCGGTGAGCGGATCGTTGGGCGTGACCTTGATGATGTTGTCCGACTTGATCAAGGCGGCGCGGGCGATGCTCAGGGCAGCCACGACCGGGACATTGCCGGAGATGAAATGCAGGGTGCGCGCTCCATAGGCTCGTCGTCTGGCGATCTTGTCCGCATAGGGCATCTCAACCCAGCCGTCCAGATACTTGGAACCGATCTCATTCTCGACCATCGTGCGCAACGCCAGCTTCGAGAACACCACCGGGATCAGGTCATAACTGCCGCGCACGATGGACTCCGGCAGGGCGCTGAACGGCACGCTGAAACGACAAGCCTGTTCCATGCGGGCATGATTAAGGGTCATGGCTTTGCCTGCTTCGGCAAGGAAGTCGATGATCTCGCCAACATGTATGGAGGCAAAGTCACGCTGGAGTTGTACTGGATTCGAAAGCACGATCCGGTCAAGCAGGGGACGCGGGTCGGGATAAAGGAACTGATTCTTTCTGTCCCGGCTTTGGTACAACAGATCCTTTGCAGTGACTTCCTGCCCGCGCAGGATGAAAGGGATTTGGATGGGTTGTTCTGTTAGTGATGACATACACGTGAGGATACAAAAAGATATAGACGGGTGGTCTGTTCGTGTCGGCAGAAAAATGCCATGATTGATTGAAAATCCATCCTTGACATTCCAGTAACTGGAAGGTGTATATTAAACAGGAGTAATTCCATGAAAATACAAGAGTTTTCTCAACAAACTGGTCTATCTGCCAAAACAATTCGTTACTATGAATCGATTGGCATATTGCGTTCTCCGCAACGTGCGCCGAATGGCTACCGTGAATACAGCGAACAAGATTTGGAGCGCGCTCGTTTTGTGGCGGGAGCGCGCTCCCTTGAACTTTCGTTGGATGAGATTTCGGAATTGCTGGCTATGCAAGATCAAAGAGAGGCTCCGTGCCGAACCATGTTGAATCAGATCAAACACAAAGCAGAACAAATTAACGAGCGAATTGTGCTATTACAGCAAATGGAAAAAGATTTACGGAAACTTTATAAACTCGGCTTGACATTCCCGACTGATGACGTAGACGGTAAAAATTGCATTTGCCATCTTGTGAAAGAACGAAAAAACAATTGAAACCACAAGGAGAATTTCATGGAAAATCATTTTGACTTGTTAATTTTAGGTTCTGGTTCAACCGCATTTGCGGCGGCATTACGCGCGGCTGAACTCGGCAAGACTGCCGCCATGACCGAAATGCGGACGTTGGGCGGCACATGTGTCAATCGCGGTTGTCTGCCCAGCAAGAACCTGATTGAAGCCGCGCGTATTGTTTGGGAATCTTCCCATCCGCGTTACAAAGGTCTCAAACCCGCAAAGATGAAACTCGATTTCGGGGAATTGATTTCTCAAAAACAGGATGTCGTTCATGCTTATCGCGATAAGAAATATCAATCCCTCGTGTATGAAGAGGACAAAATCAAAGTCTTTAACGGTCTGGCAGAATTGATCGACAAGCACACTGTTCTCGTTGGCGGGCAGAAAGTCAGCGGCGACCAAATACTGATTGCCACAGGCACACGCCCAACGATCCCTCAGATTGAGGGTCTTGACCATGTTCCATATTTAACTTCTGACCTTTTGACATCAGACGAAGGACAGGAATTAAAGGAACTTCCCGAGTCTATGGTAATTATTGGCGGTGGTTACATCGCGCTTGAGTTAGGGCAAATGTTTCATCGCTTTGGCACACGGTTAACAATTCTGGAACGCAATCAAGTCATCCTTCCCAACTACGAGCCAGAAGTTTCCGAGGCTTTGACGTTTGCCCTGCGAGAAGAAGGTCTCCAGATTGTGACGGGCGCGCAGGTTGTGCGCGTCTCAAATAAATCAAGCAAGGAAATTGAAGTAGTTGCGAATCTTGGCGGCAAAGAACAACCTTTCAAAGCTCAGAAACTCCTGGTTGCCACAGGCAGAGAGCCAAACACCGATAATGCAGGTCTGGATAAGGTCGGTGTTCAACTCGATGAACATGGTTTCGTGAAAGTCAATGACGAATTGCAAACCAATATTTCCAACATTTGGGCGGCGGGGGATGTGATTGGTCGTCAAACAGAAAGCCAGCCAGCCACGCCTGTTGGCGCGCATGATGGCGTGATTGTTGCCAAGAATGCGCTCGCAGGTGCGCATCAGAAGGTTGACCATCGCGTGATTCCCCGCACGATTTTTACAGACCCACAGGTGGCAGTCGTTGGGCAGACCGATGAAGAAGCGGTTGGGTCAGGCATTCGTTGCTGGTGCGGTACGATTCCGCTGGAACTCGTTCCCCGCGCAGGCGCGACTCATCAAACCAACGGCATTGCGAAAATGGTGATTAATAGAGAAACGCAGGAAGTAGTAGGCGTCTCATTGGTCATGCCTAATGCGGGAGAGGTAATCCATGAGGCGGCAATGGCTTTGAGATTCCGCGCCAAACTTGAAGATTATATTGACATGATCCATGTCTACCCGACAATGGCGGAGGCGTTGAAGATCGCGGCAATTTCGTATTTCAAAGACCCTGCCAAGTTGTCTTGTTGCGCAGAGTAAATTGCATCTGTGTTTTGAAAGGAGTATGAAATGTCAAGTTGTTGTTCATTGCCTGTTGACGAAAAAGGGTTCTTGATTGAAATCCCAGAAGAGAACGCGCAGATCCCCCTACGCGCCAAAAATGCCTGTCCCACCTGCGGGCAGAAGGGAAAACCTGTAGATACGGCGACGGTGAAATCCATGTTGTCCGTTTCCCTCAATCAGATCAAAGATGTTCCGTATTTTTTCTGCCAAAACCGCAATTGTCCCACCGTATATTTTTCAAACGATGGTCTGCAAACGTTCGGCAGGGATGAAGTTCGGGAGCGTGTTTACCAAAAAGAGCCTGATATGGATGACACTTTCGTTTGCTATTGCTTTCGACATACCGTCGGCGAAGTTCGCACCGCTTCGTCTGAAAGTCAAGCAGCCATTTTGGACGACATCAACGCAGGTATCAAGGCAGGGCAATGCGCCTGCGATTGGCGAAACCCGCAAGGCTCATGCTGTTTGGGGAATGTGCGCGGCGTAATCAAACAGGCAGAAAAGTTGGTTGTTGCAACAGTTTAGAGATAAATGGAGTTAATCATGTTCTGGCAAAAAATTCGCAGTGGAGTTATGTACGTTGTTGCGTTCGTCAGTTGTCCATGTCATTTACCCATCACTATGCCGCTCTTTCTCGTTTTCTTAGCGGGCACGCCTGCGGCGGTATGGATCACGCAACATAGCGGCTGGGTATATGGGATTTTGACGGGTATCTTCCTCCTCAGTCTGGCTTTGGGCTTTGTGTGGATGGGATCGCCAGATGAAAAGGCTGGCGAAGTTTGCGAGCCGCGCCCAAATCGTTCGATTTCTTCCGTATCCACAGCAAAGAATAAATAAACGGTATGAAACGCTTGTTCATTCCGTTTCTGTTGATGTTTCTTGCGGCATGTGGTTCACCTGAATCAGCATTGCCAACACCAACAGTGGAGCCACTATCTGCAACGGATATGCCTCCCACTCAAACCGTATCCGTGATCGAAACTCCGACCCCTCTGCCAACGCCGCAGGCAACCTTGTCCATTGCTCCGCTTGATTCGTTTGGTGGTAATGAAATCTCTTTGGAAGGAATCACAAGTTTCGATCAGATGCCTGGAAATCGGGCAACTGGTCAGCCCGCCGCAGATTTTACTGCGCGGCTGTTGGGAGGCGGTACGTTTGTCCTTTCAAAGGAATTGGGGAAATACTTGCTGGTTTTGCCGACTTCCTTTGGCTGTGGAGAGTGCGTATATAGTTTGTACTTGCTCACCGAAGAGGCTAAGCCTGAAAATCCACACAGCATGAATGTTCTCGTTTTAGACATCTATATTCCAGATCTGCCCGAGTATTGGCAAAGTTACGCAGAAACAATCAAACAGCCGAATTATCGCTGGGCTGTCTTGGATACACCCACGTTCCTCGAGGGTTACGATGTTTACGGGTTGGGCACGTTTCTGGTGATTGACCCCTCTGGAAAACTGGTCTTTCACAGCGATGTCCCGCCCCCGCCAGAGGTTATCCGTCATCTCTTTACGCTGGCTTCCAATGAGGAACAAAAATGAAAACAAAATCTTCACAAAAACGCGCGGGGAAAAACAAAGCATCGTCAACCCTGCTTCGATGGGGTATACCCCTGCTCTTGATTGTTGGAGTGGCAATGATATTTGTCCTATCCCGTTCGCCGCTCCAGACCGATTCCAAACCGCCTCAATCTGGAGTTGGCATTGGTGACATCGCCCCTGATTTTAGCGTGCTGACACTGGAGGAAGGCGAGCTCTTCGTACTCAGCGAGAATCGGGGCAAACCTACCATTATCCTGTTTATGGCGTATTGGTGCGGCACCTGCCTTCCAGAGGCGCGCGCTTTGGCGCAACTGAAAAATGAATATGACGATCAGATCAACGTTATCGCGCTGGATGTTGACGCATCCAGCACAGCGGAAAGTCTGGAGCAGTTCAAGCAAGCCGCCGACAATGGAGCGTATACGTGGGCATTTGATTCCGATTTCAAAGTGGCTTCTTCATACCAAGTAAACGCTCTGGATACCACACTCATTTTGGATGCGAAAGGCATCATCGTCTATCGAGATCAGGTCCCAACCACGCATGCCGCCCTCAAGGGCGAATTGGAAAAACTCCTGCCATGAACACTATACGACCAAAGAAAGGTAACACAATGAAAAACCATGAGATTGAAGAACTGACGGCGTTGCTGGATGCCAGTTTCCGCGAAAACAGCAACGCGGAAGGTTATGCCCTGTTTCACCGCTTGATCCTGCTCCTGGCAGAGGGACAGGCTGTATCCCCTGCGCGTATTGCGGGAGCGTTGGAACGCTCCATCGAAGAGATCGAAACCACCCTGCGCCAAATGCCCAGCATCGAGCTTGATGAAGATGGAAATGTTGTCGGCGCAGGCTTGACGCTTCGTCCAACGCCGCACCGTTTCACGATCAACGACCGAACGATGTTTACCTGGTGCGCGTTGGATGCGTTGATGTTCCCAGGGCTACTTAAGCAGACAGTCCAGGTTGAGTCGCCGTGTGTTACCACAAACATTCCCGTGCGAGTAAAGGTAACACCGAACGGTGTTGAGCAAGTTGAGCCAGCCGAAGCGGTCGTTTCCTTGGTGGCTCCAGGCGCTTCAGCCGACATCCGACGTTCATTTTGCGACTACGTGAATTTTTTCAGTTCAAACGAAGCGGCTTCCGCATGGTTAAGTAAACATCCAGGCGCAATGACCCTGCCCGTGAAAGAAGCGTATCAACTCGGTCGGCGGCTGGCGGAATCTATCTTTGTAATCAAGGAGGCTGGCTTCTAAAATGGAAACCTTGAATTTTGCTTTTGCTTTTTCAGCGGGCGTGCTGGCGACGTTCAATCCCTGCGCCTGGGCGATGTTGCCCACTTTCATATCATTCTATCTTGGTTCACGCGAAGCCGAGTACGAACAACGGAGTTTTGCCGCCCGCGCCGCCGAAGGGTTGACTCTTGGCTTGCTGGTTTCGGGCGGCTTTTTGCTGGTCTTTAGCACAGTGGCTGTAATCCTGTCAATCGGGTTAAGATTTATCGTGCGCTACCTGCCTTTCGGTTCATTGATAACAGGTGTTGCGTTGATTATTCTCGGTTTATGGCTTTTGGCTGGCAAACCATTTCCGTTCTCCCTGTCCCTGCCTCAAATCAACCCATCCCGCACAAGGAATCCAAAATCAGCGTTCATGTTTGGGGTTGGCTACGGATTGGCTTCATTAAGTTGTACTTTACCTGTATTCATATCCATTGTTGGCGCAAGCCTTACAGTTTCTGGCTTTCTTTCAGGTGTAATTATGTTCGGCGGATATGCTTTGGGCATCACAGTTATCCTGATGGGCGTTGCGCTTGGCGCAGCCTTGCTAAAAGGCGCAATTGCGCAGTGGTATCGCAAACTCCTGCCGTATGTGTATCGCCTTAGCGCGGTCATGCTCATTGTGGCTGGGGTGTATCTTGTATGGAAAAGTCTGTATCTCCCTCTCATTTTGAGTAGACTTTAGCCACCAACACTTTACTTCACGTGTTCAAATGCCAGTTCGTTCAATTTTTCACCCGGTACTCTCACCGCCATCCGCGAGTTCCAAAACGTCCGTTACGGTGTTCTGCACAAGGATATCAATCTCATTAATGGCTTCTTCAAATTAATCAAAATTAGAAGCTTATTTGTATACCAGGTTTGGATTTAATATCCAGCGGGTCAACCCTTCGATTTCTGCTTGATCCAGATACCGAATTCGTAACCCAAAGCCGGCACACAATCCCACAAGTCCCTCCCACCAGGCAATTCCCTCATCACCTGGTAATACAAATTCCAATACAGTTCGCCGCACAAAGGGCAGCGGATATTCCTGCACGGCAAGGGATAAGCCCTGATGCAGGATATCCAGACCTTCCGCCTCAGGTCGCCCCCATCGTTGAACCTGCTTCTGGAACTCCAGCCTCGGCTCGGGGTCTGGCCAGAACAACTGCAGAACGCGCAGTGTCCAGCCCGGCTGCATAGAAGACAAGATCGCCTTGTACGCCTCCTGCGGTCGTACCTCGGGGCGATCCGGGTCGGCATAGACTTCGGCAAATAATCGGTGTGTATCATCCTCTCCGATCAAAGCCGCGTGGTTGCCGACCTGTGTAAAGCCCTTTGCCAAAACAAAGGTTCTCGTCGAACCAATAGTTTGCTCTGCCATTACAACCCTGCCTTGAAAATGGACTCAGGAATGTTCAAGTCATTGGCACGAAAGCCCGGTCGCATGGGACGGTTGCCGGTGGGCATCAACCCTTTACCGGCTTCATACTTGAACAACGGCGAAAACGAAGGACGTGCAGCGGTGCGTTCTACAATCGTGGACACTTCCACGATCTCACGCACAATTTGTCCATGCTGATGATTGCGCTCGATATATACCGCTGCGGTCACCGCTTCCGCAAAGGACTGCGCGATCTGGATCTCAGACATGCGTGCCGCATCCGGATGCGCCTGCACCACCTGCAAAAAGCGCGGCCAGACATGTTCAGCACTGGTGGCATGGATGGTAAATGCGCTATGTCCATGACCTGTGGCTGCGGCACGGATCAACTCCCAGGCTTCTGCTCCACGTGCTTCACCGATCACCACTCCATGCGGACGCGAACGTAATGCCGAACGAATGAGATCATACATGGTGACGGGCGGCGGACCGCCACGAATCTCGGGACGGGTTACGGTGTAGATGATGTTGCCTGTATCTGCCTTGCCATCCCCGTTCCAACCATTGAGGATAATTTCATTACTGTCTTCCACGATAAACAAACGGATCGCACCACGGGGGTAGTAGTCCAGCATCTCCTGCAGAATTCTTTGCCCCACAAAGGTCTTGCCCGAACCGGTCGTGCCGGCGATGACCAACGTACCGCCATGCACCATGACACTCAACAAATAATTCGCGGCTTCCGGTGTGAGAATGCCATTGCCACGCGGGAAATCCTTCGGATCGAACTTCGGACGTGGGACAGGTGGTAGTCTGTTTTGACAAAGTAAAGCAAGGCTTCCTTGTGTGAGATCAGATGCTGTTCGATAATTCGAAACACGCAACGTAATGGTGTCACCGTAAGGCGAGGCAGGTGGCATGACATAGTTGATACGCACGCCTTTCCTCCGCACGGTTCCATCCACAAGCGGAACCATAACCTGCAACATCGCATCCGCAATCGGGTAATCCGGTGTCGGCGCGCGTTGTCCAGCGCGGTCGATCATGACTCTCAGCGCATCGCCAATTCCATCCGGCGCAGGACCGGCATGTTCCCAGCCGTTCGTGGTCGTGTACACATAGATATGTCCGAGGTTGATAGCGATGTCTTCGATATCCGAACGAGCGATCAGTTCCAGTAAAGGTCCCATGCCGGAGAGTTCACCGATCAAACGCAGGATGTATTCCTTGGGCAAGGAGACGCCTGCATCCACCGCACGAACACTTATTTCTTCAAAGACCTGACGAGCCAGAGCTTCGATTTCCGTGGAAGTCATGCTTTTCTGCAAAGACTCAATCGCTTTCTTTGCACGTCCTTCCTCAGCAAGGAGATTCCACCAGCGTTCCATCTCATCCGAGGAACGCGCTTCCGAAACAGGCTTCAGGGTTTTGCCGGTAATGTCAAACATGGCTTAGCCCTTCCCGAACCAGCCGCGTTTTTTCGTCGGGCTGGGAAGCAATCCAATCCGTGAAGCGCCTTCACGCACAGCGGGGACAAAGTGGGAGGCAAAGCCGAGCAATGAATCCGCGAACGGTCCGAGTTCCTCCAACTTCTCCTTTTTGTAGCGCCAGATCAGGATGTCCTCCCGTCGATCAGAGTTCACGGCTTGGGCTGCCAGGCGTGGATCGACTATCGGGATGATGCCGTTCGGAATCAAAGCCAATTCAATCTTGTCTTCACTCAAAGCTTGCTGTAACATCTTATGTGCCGCCTTAAAACCATCACCCACGACCTGGTTGTAGCAGAGTTTGACGCGGCTGCCGACGAATTCATGAGCGCTACCTTTGCCGACTACACTTGCCAATGAATTGATCATGCGTGCGATCCATCTGCGGGTCTCAGCAAGATCAGGAATTTCGGGTTTGATCACAATTGCAATCCCTTCGGCGGCTTTCAAGGCGGCACGATGCACCACATGTGCAGGATTGATGCCGACATCCATGATGACCACACCGCCTGCGGCGACACCTGCTTCATACAAGCCTTGGATTACTTCGGCGACTCTGGCTTCCTGTTGCAAGACTTCGTCGCCCAGATCATCAGTGATAAGACCTGGCAGGACTCGCAAGGTCGGTAAATTCTCCAAGGGGGTAAAGGCATTGAGATAGGCTGCCCCTGATGCGACATCACCCATCACGCCTTTGTTGGCTTTGGCGATCTCACGGCGCAAGAGTCCGATCATGGTGGTATTCACCCGTTCCATGCGCATGTGGTATTGCAGTGCGCCAGCATTGCCATCGGCGTCCACCAAGTATGTTGTGATACCAGATAACGCAAGCGCCACTGCCAAATTTACTGCTACAGTCGTCTTGCCCGTTCCACCTTTAGGAGAAGTAATCGCGATCTTCCTCACTGCCATGCCCGATTGAATGCGTGCCGACATATCACTGCCCAGCACCGCTCTGCGATACTGGTCGTCCGCTGCGAGATTGCCAGCATCTGCACGGCGCATCTCTTCATACAACTTATTGATGTCCACATCCGAGGGCGGATATGCAATGGATGGCACACCTACGCCATTCGCCCAGGATGCCATGCCATCGCCGACACCCGCGATGACAAAGATCAACTTGCCCCGCTCGGCTGCCTTGACCAGACTCTCCGGGGATACCGATGACTCTGGCGATACCACTACCAACGCGCGGAAGTCGAACAGGTCAATGTGTTGCGGCGTGAACGCCGCGATCTGAGCGATAACAGAATGACCTTGTTCCGCAAGCTGCATGTTCAAGCGGGATGTCACGGTTCCCGCACCGAGTAACAAAACTTGCATTACTGCCCTCCTCCCAGGATTTCTTCACGATCCTGCTTGAACAAGTCTTCGAAATCCCAATAGGTAAAGCCGGCAGAGGGTATTTCATCCCCTCGTGCCATGAGCGAGACCACCAAACGATCTCCCTGCTGCAAGGCAAGCGACAACACTTCACGGCTCTCATTTGGGACGAGCAGAATCAGCATCTTCTGCGTATCTTCAAGTGTGAAGGAGGAACCACCATCGCTATTCTCAGTAGAGTCAGTCTGTGCCGGCAAGCCTTGTATCGCGATCACACGTACACCCATTGGGAACAAATCCTTG
>QZIJ01000072.1 GCA_003598975.1 Anaerolineaceae bacterium
AAACTGATTAATAAGTCGTTCGCGCTCCTCTTCCAGCCAGCGCGCCTGGTCGCGTTCCTGTCTCTCTTTGGCTTCGGCCTTCTCGCGCCGGTGAGCGGACGTTTGGACAAGTCCCAAAGCGATTTGAAAATCATATTCACGCCAGGCGCACGCGGCGCAAATTACGCCGTCATCCTCTTCCACCCATAGGCCGCTGAGGGCTTCTACAGTTTCTTCGCTTTCAATTCCAAAGTCCCATGGCTTCAACGGATGTTTGACAGAGTATGCCAGGATCGGGAGCGCCCCCACGTGCCCGAGCCGGTAAGCGCCATGCAAGCCAGGTTCGTTTACTGGAATTTTTACTTTTTCAACCTGCCAATCAATTCGCTTTTCACATCGCCCGCAATGCGTGACTCCCGGCGCGTGGGTCAGTTCGATTCGTGTGTCTTCCAGGTACATAGCCAGGCTGTACCAGCTCCAAGTGAAATACTCCCGGATTCGTTCCCCCGCAATTTCCAGGGCTTCTTCCTGCCAGCGGTCGAGGGGCTTCTCCTCGTCTTCATCAACGGCGATTTGAAAACTCTCTGCCCTCGCCGGTTGCGCCGTTTCGGATCGTTTCGGATCGGCTGGGCGCTTTTGCAAAAACTTTAGCGCCTGGGTGAATGTCCAGGCATAACGGCTTCTCAGCCATGCAATCACATCCCCCGCTTCGGTATCCATGCCAGGCTTTTTTATCTCAAACATTTGACGGCGGATATCCACGGTCAAGCCAGGCGTGAGCGTGCTTTTCCAGTGATCGGGATTATCTGAATCGGCTTGGAAAATTTCGCCCGTCTCTTGCATCACTAATTCAAGGCGGTGCTTTGCCTTCAATGCGCGGATATCGTCTTTATTGTTCGTCTTCATTCTCGCCTGCCAAATGGTAAATTTTTGCGCCCTTGTTTGCCTTAATAAAATAAATTTCCCGCGTGCCTTCGAGCGTCGCGATTGCTTGCCGAATCTTGTCATCACTTACGCCAGTCGCAACTTGCTTGACGGCGCTCCTCAGCTCTGTATGATTTCTTTGCCCCTCTGCCAGTATTCCCAGAATGGCATCGCGGGCGCGTGCAAAGTCATTTCGCCAGGCCATGCGCCAAAAGCGCGCCTGGGTCAAGTCCAGATTTTCATCTTGTTCAAAAGAGAATTGCGCGGACACATTCGGCGCATCCGGGCCGCGTACCGCCACGGGAATTAATTTGATTTGCGTTTTCTCTGTGCGGTCGCGCTCTACTAAAAAGGCCGCGTCCACACCTGCCAGGATCGCGCCGCTTCCGCGCAGAGAGTCGGAAGGATCGCCGCTATCTTTGCCCTGCCCTTTTTTGGCGTGGTGTACCAGCACAAGCGCCACATCACAGGCTTCCGAGATTTGGCGAAGCGTCCCCATAATTTGACTTGCAAGCGGTGAGTTTTCGTCAATGGCGCCAAAGACCTGCCCCAGGTGATCGATCACCAAAACGCCGATGTCACCCAGGGACTGCAGGCGGGCTATCAATGCTGCAGCGTTTTCGGGCTTGCTCAAGTCAGGCCACGGACTCGGCATACTGTAGGCTTGCAGTTGCCCGCGGGCGCCTTCCATGCCCAGCGCGTGGGCTATGGCTTTCATGCGGCGCTTGAGGGTTGCGGACCCGTTCTCAAGGTCCAGCCAAACGACGCGGGCGGGCGTGACTTCAATCCCATCTTTGCCGCCGGGGTCACTGGCCAGCCAGACATGACCGCCCGCAATGTGTAGGCATAAATCCAAAACTAAAAGGGACTTCATCGCCTTCGGTTTTCCAAACCAAGCCGTCACAGACGGCCGCGGCAAGTAGGGTTTCGCCAGCCAGCGGATCGGTGGGATCGTTTCGCTGAGCACGTCTGCCAGGTCAAAGGCCTCCCAGCCGCTTGACGTTTGAAGCGCGGACAAATCCGCCCCAGGATCGGCCGCGTCAATTTCACGTTGAATTAATTCCAGGTTGCGCGCCATGAGTTCGGCCTTGAGCCTTGCCCGCCTGCTATCCTTCCCCTGCCCCTCCGAATAGACCGCCATGCAAATATCAAACATCGGACCTGTCAGGCGTTTGAAGTCCTCCGCGCTGGGGTCCGCCGTGGCGAGCGGTGAGATTAACTTCTTGAGAAGCGCTGCCGCGTAGTTTAGGTTAGGTGTCTTTATGTCTTCGGTCATGTTTGCCTAATTTAGGACAGCCTAATTTAATCCAGGCTTCGATATCAATATCCGTTTCCAGCAACGAGTCGAAAAGCAATTTCGCACCCGGTGACAGTAGCCAGGTCTTCGCCCTCTCTCGTTGGCACGGATCCCGATTCTCTCTGGCGTCTTCAATGGCAAGTTGAAGAACATCCGCCGCGAGATTTAGCCAGGCCTGTTCAATTGTTTCGGGGATCGTTGTATGACCAGGTTTCGAGTTCATTCAAAACATCTTCCCGGCTTCGTTTTCTCCTCTATCATTCTGGAGAGCGAGCCGTACGGAAACTCAACAATAGAGGAGAAATAAAAGCCGGGAAATGACAATCTCCATCTCCCCTAACCGCGCCCCTTGGCGGCAACCTTCGCGGCATCTTCGCTCAGACCAAGCGCCTCGAATGAGTCGACAAGATCATCTCCGATCTCTCGACCTTTTGCCGCGATCTTGGCCGCATCTTCGCTCAGACCAAGCGCCTCGAACGAGTCGACAAGATCATCTCCGATCTCTCGACCTTTTGCCGCGACCTTGGCTGCATCTTCGCTCAGACCAAGCGCCTCGAATGAGTCTTTCAACGCCCTTTCGGAAAGTTTCACTTCCTGGATGAAACTTTCGTTCAAACTTTCCGAAAGATCGAATGGATTTGCACAGGATGGACAGCACTCTTTCCCACTAGCGCTTTGCAGGATGATAGGCTCTACCTCCCGCTTGCATTTGTAACAGTATCGTTTCTTCATGGTCTACTCCTTCAGAATGTTTTTCTGCATTTCGTGCAGCGGTTCTTGCCTTTGGGCTCAAGTCTGTCGATGTACTCGTAGCAATGCGGGCAGTATTCCCATTTCGGGGCAGGCACATCCTCGCCCTTCAAACGTTTGGCGTGGTAGCGCATCTTTTCCACGCGTTTCTCAAGCGACGTTTGCGCTTGCTTCAACCAGGCTTCGAGTTTCTCGCCATCATAGGTCATCGCCAATAGAACAATGTCTAAATCAATTCGTTGAGGATCACGGTAGACTCTATCGTTTGATGGGGCAAGAACTCGCAACCGACTCACACCGATATCAAGAAATTCACTTTGAAGTCGAAGACTTTTCGTGGCATCTTGATTCTCGAAGCCCTCCAGGTGATCGAATAATTTGTTGCTTGCCGCGATCATTGGAGCGGCGGTCGTTTTGACTTCAGCCACAAGGTCGCCCAGGTTGGCGGACAACATTTTCAGCTTTGGGATTTCCACCTTTTCGATCTCCACTCCGCGGGCAAAGTCCTTTTTCTTCGCAAATGAATTCAAACGGATTTGAACAATATCGGCCTCGTCTTCCAGTGAAGAAATGGTTGCCTTGCTCTGCTCCAACTCCGGCGACGTGGCTTTATATTCTTCCGCCAGGACGTTTTTGATTTCCAGCTGGCGGACGTGTTCGGCCTCGATGGTTACGCGGATCGTTTCCAACCGCGCTTTATCTTCGGCCTCGAGCTTTTCCAGTTCGGCAACGGTCATATTCTTTTTGAACATTGGTATTCTCCTGTCTTTTTTTTGGGGGGCACTTTGCTCTTCTCTTGAGAAAAGCATCTTTTTCTTCTGCCTGAGCGTCTGCGTTTTTTGTTTCGCTTTACAAAAACTTTTATTGAAGTTTTGCGAAAGCGTCGCATTCGCTCAAACGGTTCCTGCTCTTCGAGTTCGCGATTTAAACGTGAATGCCGCATAGTGAAACTATGCGGCATTGTATGGTTTCGAGTTGAGTCCGGGTCGAGTCTGAGTTAAATCTGAGTTGTCACTTTTTTGGTCGCCTATATTGCCTTTTTGCTTTTATAAGTTTCCCATCTTTATACATGCGTGCAAGATTATCATACAAAACAGTGCGCGTCAGCCAGACGGGGGAGTTGTGCTCTGAAAGCCATTCCGCAATTGTAAAATCTTTTTGACTTATGTAGCCGCGATCAACCCACAAATAACAATATTTTTCTATCAACTCCGCATCATATTTTCCTGTATCTAATACTCTTTTTCCATCGGCTGTTTCTGAAATGTATTCGCTCAATTCGGCTTGCTCTTCTTCAGGTTCTTGCTCTTCCCCCCTTGGTTGCTCCGCTTCCAATGTCCTGGTATAAGGGCCTCCCCATACAATACCTTTATCTACAAAAAGTTTCCAAAGGTGGGTAATTTTCAGCGCATCGTCATTATCCCCGAAAATGTATACTTCAATTTGGCATCCATAATCAGTATCATTAAATTTTACATTGAAGCTCGTAGACTGCAAGCAGATTTCCCATCCCATGTATCGGGCTGGAGCGTTCAGCAACCCAGCGGAAATACCAAGTTGCACTGCGTATTTGTGCATCAGTGGCGCTAAATAAGCAGATCCGATTTTCGACTCGCTCGTCCAATTTTCAGGATAATCAAAAGCCTTTTTCATTCTCGCATCTCCTCAAACCGCCCTGCTCGTGGATTACAATATCCGCAAGCATGAGCCGTGATCTCATGCCCTGTCGCCGTGCCTGCTTCCTACAGACACGGCGTTTTTATAGGGACCGTTGAAATTGTACTTCATTCATCGCATCCTAAAGAGACAAGATCGTTATCCGCCTGCCCTGCCTCGATGTAGCGGCTTGCACTGCTCGCCGACTCCCACGCACCCCAATTCATCAGCCCGGCCATGGATGCTTTCGGATCGGACGCGATAAACGTCGCGCCCGCATGCCTGCAATCGTGCGGGGAAAGATGGTCAAGCCCAATTCCCACCCCCAGGTCTGCCACGCGTTGACCGATTGCCTGAATGGACATGCTCGAGCCTGGAATCAGTTCGCCCGAACCTTTCCGCGAAGCCAGCCACAGGCCGCCGCTCCCTGGGTGATCATTCTGAAGATAAGCGGTGAGACGTTGCCATGCTTGCCCGCGGATTCGGTGACGCGAGACGCGCCCCGTCTTGAAACGGGTAAAGGTCATCATGCGTTTTTCCATATCGAAGGATTCCACCGTCAGGGATGCAATCTCACTCACGCGCAAACCGTGGAAGATAAACAAGGCCATAAGCAGGGCGTCGCGCTTGCCCTGGGGCGTGTCGTTGCGGACCTTACACAAGGCGGTCGCCTGCTCTTCGGTGATCGTCACGGCCTGGGGTTTCTTTGCCCCGCGGCGTGTGGCAGTTCCTTCTGCTTTGCGCCGCGTGTCCAAGTCAAGCGCTTCTTTGCGTGAATAACCTTTTACTTGTTGCGCTTTCAGGATCTCGCCGTCTGGGATGTGCCCGGCCTGGTTGGCCAGCCCCATGTAAAAGCGGACCGTCGAGACTCGCCCGTTGACTGTCCCCACTGAATAGCCCTGTTTCACCATCCACAACTGGAAGGCCTGCAAAAGCCCAAAGGTGATGCCACGCCACGCGTTGGGATCTTCGTACAGATCGCCAGTTGGTGCGATTCCACAGAACCGCAAAAAGGCGGTAAACGTTTTGAGCGCGGCGCGTTGGCCGCGTTGGGTATTGGGCGGGCGTCGGTCCTGATACAACTGGAACACATGGCGAGCGGCGCTTTCATTTGCCGCATCGCCGAAGGCCGTCAACGGACTTCGTGTGGGAGTGATCGTGGTTTCCATGACTGAACTTTACTCCTCTTCGAATATGGGTATTTGAAACGCGTCTATTGACAAAAGCTCAAGCCATGATGGCTTTCTTGACAGACTTCATGAGGGTAACTCCAGTTCTTTTTTGCCCTGCAAAAATACCTTGATTTCGCGCATCCAAGAAACCGTGAAATCATACAGGGCTTTGTCATTGTCAATCACGTAGTTTTCGACCCTGCTATTGAATGCCAGGTTCCCGGAACCTTCCAGGGTGTAGTAATTTCCCTTCGCTGTTGAGCAGGAAAACACCTTGGCATGCGATGAAGCAAAAAACAAAACGATCCTGGGATGGCCGAGAAACATCTTTCTTACGATTTCCTCTTTTTCGCGATGCGCTTTGTTCCGTAAATTTGACATTAGGATTTCAACTCGCGAGATGTATCCTTCGTTCACCAGTTTTACAAGAAGTTTGGCAGCGTGAAAATTGATCGAGTAGATCGCCATCTTTAGATCTAAAATAGTTTCCTGCCTGGCGATAAACTCAAGGAACTGAATGGCGTTGAAGGTTCGCCGCGTGATTATCCTGAATTGTTGTCCAGGTTTTGGCAAACCCAACTCTTCCAACTTGGCTATGAGCGCAGCATGCTTCTCACAATACCGCACGAAAGCTCGATCATCCATCTCTTCCAGACCTGATTTTTCGGGGTCTTTTTCAACGTTGATTAGGTCCGGCTCGTCATCAACAAAAAGACGTAATTGGGAATGCTCGCTCATTCAACTCCTTACTGTAGAAACGCCAGGTGGCCTGCTGGTGATACTGGCCACCTGGTAATCGCCGTCACGCTTGTATGCCGCGGCTAGCCAGATTTAGGGGTTGAGACAGTTTGACGCCAGTTTGAGACCACATCTGGGTGCTTGACACAGTTTGACCAGTTTGACAGTTTGACACCAAAAGTGCCAATTTCGCGGTCACAAAGCGTGCATTCTTTTGTTGCGGGTCTTTTTCAAGCCATCCGCGCAATTCATACATCTCCACCAATGAGCGCGCTTCTCGTTCCTCCAGACCCCATTCCCTCAACAATGGAATGGACATTCTCCCCTCCGCATCCTGGATCGCGCGCATCACCAGCGCCGCTTCCTTCTCTGGCAACGGCTCAGGTGTCACCACCGTCTGCCCCAACCACTCACGCTCCATCTTCTCCGTCACCAGATAGAACTGCATCGGCTCGTAGCGATTCGTCCGCATCACACCGCGGCCAGCGGGTTTCCCCATTACGCGCTTTCCCCACATCAACGAGCGCAACACCACCGCGCTTGTTTGCTCACTGGCCACTGTCAGTCCAATCCGCGTCTGAAGCATATCGTTCACCTCGGCTTGCACGGTCTCCTTGTGCCATTCATGACCAGAAAGGAAAATATGCAACCCCCACTTCCGACCGCGGCGCAATAGATCAGCCATCTGCGCGAAGACGCGCTTATCTCCCAGGTACGAATTCGCCTCGTCCACCGCGAAGGCGATCCTCGGCAACGGATTGCTCGCAACCTCGTTGTACGCGTCGATATCCGCAGGCGGGATACCGCCGTTCGCGGCTTGTCGAAACAGCGCCACGCGGTCTGCCAGCTCACCAGCAATGCGGTCCAATACCAGCAACAGATCCGCAGGAGACGAAGCCACGGGCGCGGACGCCATGCTATTCCACACATCGGGGTTGAACGTATGCCCATCAGGATCAGCCAGGTACAACTTCCAGCCGAACGCCCGCGCCTGGTGAACGAGCAACGCCTGAATGTTGCTTTTCCCAGCGCCCTGCCCAGCGCCGATGATCACATTCTGCAAACGGCTGGCAGGCACAGAGACCTCGCCGCGCAGACCCACGCCCAATCGGAAAACGTCCCGCTCCCCAAAACCAGGGAATTCCACCGTGCGCGGCAGGCTGATCTTGCCCGTCAGCAGAATCACGTAATGCGTTCCTGTCTTGCGCGTGATCGTCACGGGCAACCCGCCCATTGCAGACTGCAACCGCCTCGCCACATCTGGATGTTCGTATGCCTTCAAACTCCGCCCCAGCGCCAGCGGATTGAATGATGCCGTGATGTAGACTCGGTCATCCCGTTCGTTCACGTCATATTGCTCAGGTGGCATCAATCCCATTTCCTCCACCATCATATAATCCACCACCTCCGCCACCTTCGCGACGATCGGATAAAACTTCTGCAGGTCGCTCATAGGTTCTCCTCCAGCAATTGCGCTTCAGCCTCGTCAATGACAGGGTTCATCGCCTTGTTGCCGATATTAATATTTGGCGCGCCTCGCTGGCCACCGCCAAACTCCGCGTTCATGGTCTTGACCGCCTGTTGTGCATAGGGCGGAGTCAAGAAAGAAATCGCCTCGATGGCCTGCATCCGCTGAGTCACTAGGGATTGCTCGACCGCGTCTAATGGCTTTGCCTGCTCAACCTCCCCATCCTTATTCACACTCCAAATCGGCAACGCAACCTGATCCAGTTTGGCAAAGACCTTCTTCCCATCATCTGCCTCTGTGGAAACAACAGGCAGTTTCCCATGCTCATCGCGCTTGAATACGCGCGTTTTCAACCATTTCCTGAAACCTTCCGATGAAACAATCGCCACAAAGATCACCAACAACCACGGACCGTAAGCGTCGAACCCATTCTTCATCTCCTGACGCCGCACCGCCAGCTCCACATCCCGCGCCTGTCCCTCCGAAATGCGTTGCTGGATGCTCACCGCCGTCACTGTCCACATCGCGTGAGTGGGCTCCACAATCGCAGTCTGCTGGGCAGATTGTTGCGTCTCCACTCCATGCGCCGCCTGGGTCTGCTGGATGAAGATCAATCCCTGCTGGGTCGCTGTCGCCTGTTGATATGCCGTAGCCTGGGCAGAAGTGGACTGCGCCTGTGCCGTCCGAATGCCATTGATCGCCTCGGATGTCCTCTCCGCCGCGGCCGCGGTTGCCTTCGCCGCCTCCGCCCTCTGCTCCGCGGCGATCTTCTCACGTTCCAGCGCAAGTTCCTGCGCAGATTGGGTCATGGCATTGTTCTGCTGTTGAGCGACAACGGTCATGGAATAATCCTGCATACTCATGGTGGGTGTCCCATACGGAACAGGCGTCGGGGTAGGCGTCAACGTCAGCCCCAGATAGATCGCCGCCGCAGTCTGATACCTCGGCGGGGGTGCAGTTCCCATCGCCGCATACGTGGCCACCGCCTCCGCTTCCACCTTGTCGTACACACCGCAAGCGGTCAAGACCAAAGCCAGTGCAAGAAAGATGATGATCCTTTTCATAGCGTCTCCTAAATGGATATGTCCAATGCTTCTTCATCAGACTCGGTTCGCATCCGACTTACCCGCGGCCTGCCCGCCAACTTCTCAGCGGGATACTGCCCCGAGAGTGCCAACAGCATCAAGTCCTCGCGCCGCAACTTCGGCTCGGCGGGGGCTTTCGTCTGCCACTTCGCATTCGGTCCGCCCTGCCAGCGGCCTGTCCTGGCATTCCGCTTCCACAGTGCATAAGCCTTGCGCGCCTCCGTGAAAACCGCCGCCGCCACGCCTGTCACCACAGCGCCAATCAGCAATTTCAGCAGGATCGAAACGCCTTGTTCCAGCGCAAGAACAGTGCCTGTCCCAATCGCCGCGCCAGCCTGCGCCTCCGCAACAATCGGCGTGATCTCATCCACTTTTGATAGCCCTATTCCTGCCACAGCCAGGAGCACAAACACCGCGATAAAAACGATCAATCCTTTTGCATCATCCATCTCAACCTTCCTTTTATCCTCATACCGCATCATGTTCTCACCATTTTCTTTTTCGATCGTAGACTTCCTCAAGAAAAATTTTTGCTGCTTTGTAATGCCTGCCCTCGCGGAGTCGATTCCATTTCCTTAAATCTTTGACCGTCATCCGTTTCAGCAAAAGCGATAATTGCATCCCTGGTTTGTGTCCGCACGCGGGGCAAGGACGCGGGCCTAACATGAGTGCGTCACGCGTCGCGGCGTCGGCGATATCGCGCCTACCTAAACTGTACAGCCTCCAGAGTTCGTGTGAGAGATTCACACCGTAAATGTCATTCAATTCTTGCGCGGTTTTTCGCCATGAGCGGGCCTTGGAGTAGGTTTTTTTCACAAAACGGGGATTGCATTGCCTTTTCATCTTGCGCCTCAAAATAGGGGTGTAACAAGTCTGCTACACCCCCACTGGATTGTCTTCACGATGCCCATTTTGCCTTTTTTAGGGGCTTCAGGTAGAAAAAACGGCAGGCGCCCCCATTCATCCGCTGTAATCGGTTACCAGCCAGAGTTTTAGGATGGCATTCGTTCA
The DNA here is from genome assembly GCA_003598975.1 of Anaerolineaceae bacterium. Taxonomy (GTDB): domain Bacteria; phylum Chloroflexota; class Anaerolineae; order Anaerolineales; family Villigracilaceae; genus Denitrolinea. Next base: position 10,081 of record QZIJ01000072.1, read on the forward strand.
CCCATTTTCGGTAAAGCGAATTGCGTCGCCTGCTCGAGATGGCAAGCCACTCAGCGCCGGTGATCGGTTTCACGCCCGCTTTCCGCTGGGCGAGGAGCGTCTTCAAAAACCGCAACGTATCTTCGACTTCACTTAGCGGAAGAGACCGAAGACAGATCTCGAATTCTTTTCTCATTTTTGCGTCCATTACTGGCTCCTTTTTTATCCAATAGATTTCGTTCTTTTTGCAACAACTCAAGCAACAAGCGCACTCCACGCTTGAACTGCTCTTCTTCCTCGGGCGGAAGAGGGACAAATTTCACTGTTGTCTTTATCTGGAGATTACCTCTTGGCATTAGTCAGACTCCTCGCAATAGATTTGAGATGATCGCCCTCGCGAGTTCCCGCGATTTTAGTCCTCTGACGTTTCCACGAGTGGGCGCATGTTGGCACCCTTCGATTCTGCGTGCGGTCCGCTTCCCACGGCTGGGGGCGGGGGCTAGATTGTTAAGGTGCTGTGTTTCAAAACTGAAACAGTAATTCTCCAAAAAATAGCCCGCTAGGGGCGGTCGCTCTGTTTCAGTTCTGAAACAGTATAACCCATAAAATAATGCCTGTCAAAGGTGAAAAGACAGGCATTATTGTTCGGATTTCTTGCCTCGGCTCGGATCGTTTTTATCTTTGCCTTTTGTGATTTTCAAATAGTCATCAACAGATCGCTTTGAGACAAGATACATTTTCCCGATTCGGATCGCTTCAAGTTTCTTGAGTCGAATTAACCTTGCTACTCCCTGAACCGTGTAGCCCAATTTTTGGGCGGCTTCTTGGGTCTGGAAATATAAATCAGTGTCGGGCATGGGATGGGTGGGGGATTTTCTTGCCTGGCTAAAAGTTGCGGATTGTGCAGTCATGGCTATAACTCCAGTGAGATAGGTATAGCCATGATTGCGCCGAACAAAACAGTGTCCCCAAGGGGACTCGAACCCCTGTTTGGGCCTTGAGAGGGCCCCGTCCTGGGCCACTAGACGATGGGGACGTCTCGTGCTGAGCGTGTCGAAGCGTAGCGGGCGATATTCTATCATCCGACTTTTGAATCGTCAACGAGAAAGACGATGATTTCCTTCGGACCGTGGACGCCAATTGTGAGCGTCATCTCAATGTCGGCGGTTCGGGAGGGACCCGTGACCAGCACCGCGTTGGACGCGTGACGCGTCACCGCGAGCGCCTCGGGCAGGTCCGCGAGGAGTTGGCGGGCGCGCAAGATGACGAGATGGACCTCGGGCAGGAGCGAGGCTGTGAGCGTCTCGCCCTCGTCGAGCAGGACGACCGTCCCTGTGTTGGCGATTCCCGCCGCGCAACCCGTCAGCCCGAATTTGATTTCAGGATTCGGCTCGCGAACGGCGACAAACTTCGCAGGGAGATTCTGCGCGCCAACTTCATCCACAAAGATTTCCGTCGCCCCGCGCTGATGGAGGAAGTTGAATACTGTACTTGGAAGATTTTCCATCGAGCAATGGATGACTGTCCCACCGAGGGCGGCCAGCTCGTTGGCGAATTGCTCTTTCAAGTTGACAGGTTGGAAAGTTGGAATGTTGAAAGGTTGCAAATCCGTTTTCCCGATTTCCAATTTTCCGACTCCCGATTCCCCAATTCCCGATTTACCGTTTCTCCATCTCCTCCGAAACGAATTTGCCGCGGGACGAGGAAAATCCTTGCTGTAGCCCCAGCCTGTCCACGCGGGGAAATGCATCCACGCGGAGAGCGGGGAGACGATCCGTGCTCCGAGGGCCGCGAATGCTTGGGAGACCGCAAACAGCCGCGGGGTCGTCGCGATGCGGGTGTACATCCGCAAGCCGAATTTCAAAAGAGTCGGCAATCCCTGTCCGTCAGAGACCCTAAAGGTTTCCGAAACCTTTAGGGTCTGTCCCGCGCGGACGCGAGTCAACAACTTCGGCAAATCAATATCCACGGGACAGGCGTCTTTGCACGCGCCGCACAGGGATGAGGCTTGCGCCAATTGCACGTAATTTTCGCCAAGCAGTCCCGGTGAAATGACCGAGCCGATCGGGCCCGGGTAGGGTGCGATGGAATTGTCTGCGCCGATATAGGCGTGACCGCCGAGTTCGCGGAAGACGGGACAGGCGTTGAGGCACGCGCCGCAGCGGATGCAGTAGAGCGATTCTTTGAGCGGGGAATTTCGCAGGCGGGTGCGGCCGTTGTCCACGATGATGACGTGGCGTTGCTGGCCGGGGCGCGGACTGCGGAGAAGTTGGGTGTAGACGCTGAGTTTTTGCCCGGTGGCGGAGCGGGGCAGGAGCGAGAGGAAGAGCGCGAGATCGTCGAGGGTGGGGGCGAGGCGTTCCATGCCCATCAACGCGATATGGATGCGCGGCAGGGTGGCGCACATACGCCCGTTGCCCTCGTTGGTGACAATGGTCAGCGCGCCGTTTTCGACCACGCCAAAGTTCACGCCGCTGATGCCGATGTCGGCGGTGAGAAAAACTTCGCGCAAAACTTTGCGGGCGGTGTTCGTGAGCGTGGGAATGTCTTCGGTGTAGGGGATGCCCAGTTTTTCGTGGAAGAGTTCGCCTACCTGCCGTCGGTTGAGATGCACCGCGGGCGTGATGATGTGCGCAGGCCGTTCGTGTCGCAACTGGATGATGTACTCGCCCAGGTCCGTCTCGACGACGCGATGTCCCGCGGCTTCGAGGGTGTGATTGAGGCCGATCTCCTCGGAAACCATGCTCTTTGACTTCGCAACCAGAATTCCATCCACAGATTGCGCAGAGAGACGCAGATTTTTTTCTTTTTGCATGATTTCAAGAACGATGCCGTTGGCCTCCGCCGCGTCTTTGGCCCAATGGACGGTCACCCCGTTTTCGGTCAGGTGGGATGCAAATTGGTGGATGTACTCGTCGAGGCGCTCGATCACCTCCGCGCGGACGGCGTGCGCGCGTTTCCGACGCGTCTCCCAGTCTGGGAGCGAGGCGAGCGCCGCGGCGCGGACGTTCAGTCGGCGTTCGGTGTTCGCGTCGAGCGCGCCTTGCAGGGAGGAATTTGTGATGGATTGTCGAATGCGTTGGCGGAAGCGGGTGGTCATGTCCCGATTTTACTCCACACGCCAGTAGGCACTCCCGTCACTTTCACGCTGCATCAGTCTCGCGCCGACCAGTTCGCGGCGCAGGCTGGCGGTGTCTTCGTGATAGCTGCCTAAAATCTCGTTGACCTTCTTTTCGGTGTAGCGTTTTCCCACTTCAAACGATTTGACCACGTAACGCAGAACCGCATCCAGTTTTTTGCGTTGAGCGGGGATGGTTTTCAAACTTCCATCACGGCGGCAATAATCGGCCAGCACTTTGCGGTCATACGCGTCCAGGTCCACATCCGCGGGGGCGGTGGCGATCTGCTCCGCCGAGAAGAGATTGCGCGACATCATTTCCAGCGCGGACCTATCCAGCTGATAGACGCTGTAATATCCTTCCGCGCGCGCGTGAACCAATCCCACCTTCACTAGCCGCGCGAGATGATGTGAAACGGTGGATGCTTTCAGATCGAGCAGCGCAGCGAGTTCCTCCACCGAGTAGGGTTGCTGGGCGAGCAACCCGATGATCTTGAGTCGGCTCGCGTCGGAGAGGGCCTTGAAGATGGTGACAAGTTCTTCGCTCATGGTTTTCTCCTGTAGGACAAATTGCCAATTTGTTCAAGCGCAAATTGGCAATTTGCGTTACAGCCTCCAATATCGCGAGCCGTTGCTCTCGCGCGCCATCAATCCAGAATCGATCAGGTCGCGGCGCAGACCCGAAACATCCACGTTGAAGCGGCGCAAAATCGTGTTGACTTCCTTCTCGGTGTAATCCACGCCGGGGGTGAAGGCGGCCACGAGATAATTCAGGATGACCTTTAACTTTTCAGGCTGACTCGGAATCTGGCGGATGCTCCCATCGGGATTTAGGAACGCGACCAGAACCTTTCGCGCCTTCGCATCCAGATCGGGCGCGGGGACGTACGCCTCCTTCCGACCCGCGAACTGGTTGCGCGCCAACGCGTCCACCGCCTCGCTGACGAGTTGATACGTCTCCTCGGTCTCGCGGATGACTCCCACATGAGCGAGGAACGACAGGTGGTCGAACGCGTCGCGAAAGGGCAGACGCAGTTCGTCCGCCACTTGCTTTGCGGGCGCGGATTTCTTCGTGAGTAGACCGATGATTCGCAGGCGATCCACATCCGACATGGCTTTGACAAAATCGAGCATTTCAGGTTTGTTTTCCATTTTTACATCCGTATATTTATTTCGATAACTATCTAATCAAATTATAACGCGCTTGCAGAGCCTGTCAAGGGTGGGAAACGCGTCTCGGTGGCGTGGCCGCTCGAAGTCGGGAAAGAGGCGGGAGGTTGTGGGGGAGTCTTCCAAAATCCATCGGTTATAATACGCCAGCAAGACGATCCTATCTCTGGAGGTGTTTTTGTGGACCAACCACAGTTTGCGTATTTCGAGGGCAAGATCGTCCCCTTTGGCGAGGCGAAGGTCAGTGTTGCGACCCACGCATTCAATTATGGCACAGCCGTGTTCGGCGGCCTGCGCGGTTACTGGAACGAGGAGCAGAAACGGCTCTTCGTTTTTCGTCCCTGGGATCATTACCATCGCCTGATCCAATCGGCGAGGTTGATCTCCATCGATAGCAAATTCGATGAAGAGACCTTGATCCAGTTGACGATGGACCTGTTGCGCGCGAATAATTGGCAGCGCGATATGTACATCCGTCCGATGTTCTACAAGTCCGACACGGGCATCGGCGTGCGCCTGCACGACTTGAAGGATGAATTGACCATTTGGACTGTGCCGTTCCAGAAATATATCAAGAATGATACCAATGCCCATGTGACGTTTTCGTCCTGGCGGCGGATTGACGACAACGTCATCCCTGCGCGCGGCAAGGTCTCGGGCGCGTACGTCAACTCGGCGCTTGCCAAGACGGACGCGGCACTTTCGGGATTCGATGAGGCGCTGGTACTCGACCAGAACGGACACGTCTCGGAAGGCTCGGCCATGAACGTGTTCATGGTGCGGAATGGGATCGTTATCACGCCACCCGTCAACGACAATATTCTCGAAGGCATCACGCGTCGTTCTGTGATCGAATTGCTCCAAAAGGAGATGGGGATGCAGATCGTGGAACGTTCCATTGACCGCACGGAATTGCCCATCGCCGAGGAGTTCTTCATGACGGGAACCGCCGCGCAGGTGGTGGCCATCACCAAAGTGGACCATCGTCCCATTGGAACGGGCGCGATGGGACCAGTCGTGACGAAATTGCGCGATATGTTCGAGGATGTGGTGCGCGGCAGGAATCAAAAATACAGTCACTGGAACATGGCAGTGTAAAAACAAAGAGACCACCGCGAAGGTGGTCTCTGATTTTGTGGCGCAAGTTTAAACTTGCGTTACTTGTTTTCTCGGAACGTGATGAACACCATATTCTTGTCGCAACTGTTGTAGGTGTTGATGTAGATATTTTCCGAAAGCGGCATGCCGCCCTGGTCGCGCAATTGCAGGAAGAGGGTCTTCGTGGAATCTTTCGGGGTGGTCGCGAGTTGGAATTCAAAGCCTGACGCGCCGTAATATTGGGGCGCTGTTCCTGAAACCGTGATGTTGTTGATCGATTCGCTTCCCAGCGTACCGATGAGAAGCACCTGCACGTAGATATGATGCGCGCCGTTTTTGTCGAGAACGATTCCTGCCACGCCCAGCCAGTTGCATCCGAATTCGGGGCGGTATTTACTGCTGGCGATGTATTCCACTTTGGCGTAGTATGGAGCCTTGGGTGTGGCGCTCGGCTTGGGCGTGGAACTGGGCTTGAGTGTCGCGGTCGGCGGAACAAGCGAGAACGGAGTCTGCGTGAAGACCGGCGTGAACGACGGAAGAGGCGTATCGGTGGGCGGGATGTAGGGGGTCGCGCTGGGAGTCCACGTGGCGGGCATGGAAATGGGGGTGATGGTCGCGGTGGGAATCAGGTTCGCGGTCAGGCGCTGGGGCGAGAATGGGTTGGCGGGAATGTTCGGATTCAGAAACACCAGCAGATAATACGCCCCAATGCAGACTGTGATCAACAGCACCACAATGGAAAGAATGTCCCACACCTGCAGGGTTGGCGCGGGTTTCTGTTGCGGGCGGTCAAAATCAATATCGTTGAAATCGCTCATCCAAATCACTCCGTTACGGGGACATCACGATCCTGGCCTGTGCGCGTTGCTGGTTCACCCAATCGGTCACGGCGCGTCCCTGCAAGACCAGCAGGGCGTCGGGCGAAAGCGGATGCGGGCCGCGCTCCACGATGTAGAGGATGTGGAAGCCGACCACAGTCTGAATCACTTCACTGAACTGGCCAGCCTGCAGGGCAAACGCCGCCGCTTCGAGATTCGCGTCCAGCAGGTAGCCCTGCGGGAACCAGCCCAGATCGCCGCGCGTCAGCGGGTCATATGTCGCGGCCAATTCGTCGAATTTCGCGCCGGCCTTTAATTGCGCCAGCACACTTTGCGCGTTGGCGTCATTATAGAGCAGAATTTGGCGGGCGTGTACCTGCTCCACAGTACCAGGCACATCCGCAATGATTTTGTCACGCATCAACGCGGCTTCGGCCGCGCGTTTCAACGAGGAACGGAACGACGCGTTATCGTACCCGTGCGCGGACTGCCACGCGGACAACTTATCCGCACCGCCGAGGGACGCGGCCAACGCGTCGATCCTCGACTGGAGGTCGGCCTCCGTTACGGACAGTCCCGCGGCCCTCGCGCCTTGCGCGAGCAACACCTGCGCGACCATGTCTTCGATGACGGTTTTCGCCGCGTCCTCGTCGCTGACGGTGTTTCCGAGCGCGGCCTGCGCGGACTTGTAACGTGCCAGTTCCGCCTGATACTCCACCAGCGGAATCACCTCTCCATTCACTGTCGCGATGCCCGGGACGGGGGTGGCCGTCGGCGGCTCGGGTGTGGATGTCGGCAGTTCGGGAGTGGGCGTGCCCGAGGTCCTGGAAGGAAGCGAGCAGGCCGTCAGCCAGAGGGTCAGAAAAAAGATTGTTGTGAGTTTTTTGAGTTGTGGGGAAAACATCGGCAGGATTATACCGAAAAATAAGAAACCCGTTTTCTCGAAGAAAACGGGTTTCTTGTTTACTTGTTTACGTGTGTACTTGTGTACCTACGTTTAGTAATCCATTCCGCCGGGCGGCATGGCGGGAGCGGGCTTGTCTTTCTCGGGCATGTCGGTGATGAGGACCTCGGTGGTGAGGATCATCGAAGCGATGGAGGCCGCGTTTTCGAGCGCGCCGCGTACAACTTTCACGGGATCGATCACGCCGTCCTTGATCATGTCGGTGAACTGGCCAGTGAGAACGTTGTAGCCGATGTTCTTGTTCTTGAGTTCCTTGGCCTTGCGGCGGACGCCGTCAATGATGACCGAGCCGTCCTGTCCGGCATTGTCAGACAGTTTGCGGATCGGGGCTTCGAGCGCCTTCTTGACGATGTTGATTCCGACCTGGGCCTCTTCGCTTTCACCCTTGATCTTGTCGAGCGCATCCGCGGCGTTGATGAGCGAGATCTCGCCACCGGGCACAATGCCTTCCTCAACGGCCGCGCGGGCCGCAGAGAGAGCGTCTTCGACGCGATGCTTCTTTTCCTTCATCTCGGTTTCGGTCGCCGCACCAACGCGGATGATGGCGACGCCACCAGAGAGTTTGGCCAGGCGCTCCTGGAGTTTTTCCTTATCGTAGTCGCTGGTGGACTTGTCAATCTCAACGCGGATCTCGCGGATGCGGCCTTCGATGTCGCCCTTCTTGCCTTTGCCACCGATGAGGGTCGTGTTCTCTTTGTCAGCAGAGACCTTCTCGGCGCGGCCGAGATCCTGGATCGTGGTGGTCTCCAGTTTGCGGCCAGTTTCTTCGGAGATGACTGTGCCGCCGGTGAGCGCAGCAATATCCTGCAACATGGCCTTGCGGCGGTCGCCGAAGCCGGGGGCTTTGACGGCCAGCACGTTCAACATACCGCGTAGTTTGTTCAGCAC
>QZIJ01000125.1 GCA_003598975.1 Anaerolineaceae bacterium
GGAAAACCTAAATTATCTGGCCCTCCTGAAGAAACACGTCAAAGCGGCCTTGCGCCGCCGCAACCCAGAAGAACTTCTGGAAACGATCAGCATTGAATCGTGTGGAAAAAGCCGCGTCTACCTTGGCGGGCTGGCTGAGTCTTTGCACCAGCGGAACCTGCGCGCGCTTGTCCAGCAGTGGGTGGAGGAGGAGGCGCCAAAGGAAAAGGTGAGGGGAAAAAGCAGGAAATAATGGGAGGATGGAGTAAAATAAAAACCATTCAATCGTCCCCGCCGTAGCGCGGCGGGGTTTCATATACAGACAAGGAGAATCCCCATGTACCACACCATCATTATTGCAGGCAATGTTGGCCGCGATCCCGAAATGCGTTATACACCATCCGGGCAAGCGGTCACTTCTTTTTCCGTTGCCACCAACCGTCAATATACTGGGTCGAATGGCGAACAAGTCAAGGAAACAATCTGGTTCCGCGTTTCGGCCTGGGGCAAGACCGCGGAAATTTGCAACCAGTACATCAAAAAAGGCTCTAAAGTGCTGGTGGAAGGGCGCCTGACCGCCGATAAAGCAACCGGCGGGCCGCGCATCTGGACGAAACAGGATGGCTCTGCAGGCGCGTCCTTCGAAGTGACCGCCAACACGGTCCGCTTCCTCTCCTCCCGACAGGATGGCGGCGATGGCGGCATGAGTGGCGCGACGGATGCCGGGGATATGATCGCGCCTGCAGAGGATAATATACCCTTCTAAAAAGGAGTCTGCATGGCAAATACCCCGCGTCCCACGCCCATCAGTCTCGAGATTCCCGCCGGTTTGGAGACCATCTATGCCAACCTGGCGCGCATCTCCCATTCCCCGGCCGATATTGTGATGGACTTTGCCCACGCCCTGCCCGGCGAAAACAAGGCTGTCATTCGGGCGCGCCTGCTCATGTCCCCGCTCAGCGCGAAACTTTTTTTCCGGGCCCTCGGAGAAAACATCGCCCGTTATGAGGCGGCCTTTGGTGAGATCGTGGTGCCGGGCAACACCTCGCTGGCCGAGCATCTCTTCCGCCCACACCAGCCGCCTGAACCGCCCGCCGACAAAAAAGAGTGACATGCACAAACTTGAATCCATTGCGGAACAGATTCGCCACGATTTTGACGCGCGTACCGCCGCGCGTGACAAGGCCCTCGCCACCGCGCGCCAGTTGACGCGCGCCTGCTCGCTCGCCATCCGCGCGGCCCATCGCCTCGAAACGGACGGGATGGCCGGACAACTCGCCGAGGCGCGTTCCCTCGCGGACACATTGCGCGGCGAACTGCAAGACCATCCCGACCTGTATTATGCGGGTTATACCCAGGACGCGCTCAAAGAATTTGTGGAAGCCAGCGCCACCTGCGCGCTCATTCAGAACCAGCCCCTGCCCACACCCGAGGAGTTGGGAGTGGGCGGAGCCACCTATCTTAACGGATTGGCTGAAGTGGTCGGTGAATTGCGCCGCCGCACGCTTGACATCCTCCGTCATGGATATTCGCAGGAGGCGGAACGCCTGCTCGGCTTAATGGATGATATCTACGGTGTGCTCGTCAGCATGGATTATCCCGACGCGATCACCATGGGTCTGCGCCGACAAACCGACGTGGTGCGCAGTATCATCGAGAAGACGCGCGGCGACATCACCTTCAGTTTGCGCGGGGAACACCTCGAGCAGGCGATTGGGCGGCTGATTGGCCAATTGAACGGCGGCCAGCCCGAAGTTGGGAAAGGGGCGGGGAGGTCCATCCCGCGCGAGGATGACTAGATGGCACGCGGCGGTCACAGGCATCCCCTCGTCATATATCGCAACGTAATCAATCGCTGGTGGCCCGAAACGATGGCGATCGGTCTTCTCCTGTCTGCGTTGACGTGGCCGCTCTATAAAAGCCCGTTTGGGCAGGTTGAAGCTTGGCGCTGGATCGGTATGCTTGCGCTCGGCTTGGGGACGATTTTTTTTGCGGTGCTGTTGCTGGTAATGCGCGGCATGGCGTATGTGCAGGTGTTCCCAACGTATGTCAGACTGGTTTCGCCGTTCCTGCGACTGAACATTTCGCACAAGCGATTGCGCCGCTCGACAACCGCCGAAATTCGGACGCTTTTCCCGCCTGAAAAGATGCGCGGCTGGAAGCGCGACGTGATTGCCCCGCTGGGCGGACGCACCGCCGTGGTGCTGGAATTGAACGGCTGGCCTGCAGACCCGCAACTGATGCGCGTGTTCCTCTCCACTTTTTTCTTCAAGGACAAAACCCCGCATTTTGTGATTCTGGTGGACGATTGGATGAAATTCAGCACAGAGCTGGAGAGCATGCGCGCGGGGGGAGACAAGCCACCGCCCCAAACGCCGCGCGATATTAATCGGTCCATTCTCTCGCGGTTGCCCCGCAAAAAATGAGCACATGCTTTGTGACAGTTATCACTAATTATCCGTGACATTTGGGATTGTCAGACAGGCTGGAATTCTGCTATTATACGGGCGGAGACGGAACATAGACACCTCCAACATTGCTCCTCACTGTCTCCTCCTTTGGCGAATGCCTCCGCCGGTTCTCTCCGGCGGAGGCTTTTTTAAGCAGAAAAATTCGGGTTTAAGTCGTTGGGGGGATGTAAGCAGGCAGGACAACGAAGAACGCGCTTCCCTGTCCGAGTGTGGATTCCACCCAAATGCGTCCCTGATGATTGTCAACGATGGATTTTACAATGGACAGGCCCAAACCAGAGCCGGGTACATCGTCTGGCACATTTTCACCGCGGAAGAATTTTTCGAAGATGCGCGGCTGGTCGGATGGGGAAATGCCGGGGCCATTGTCTGTTACCTGCAAGATAACCTGTCCCTCTTCGGCGCGCACATGCACCTTGATCTCTCCGTTGATCGGAGAGTACTTGATGGCATTGCCGATCAGGTTATCCAGCATTTGGCGCAGGCGCAGGGGGTTTGCCTTGAGCGGAGGCAGGTTGGGATCGGGATCGAAACGGACCGTAAGGTTGTGCGCGCTGATTTGCCCGCCTAAAACATCCAATGTGTAGCCGATGATATTTTCCAGGTGGACGATCTCGCGGCGGGTGTCGAACCCCGCTTCGAGGCGGCCAAGATCGAGCAGATCGTTGACCAGGGATGTGATGTCTCGTATGCTGGATTGCAGGCGTGCCATGAATTCGGTCTGGTGCTCGTTCAAAGACCCGGTGCGCCCAATCAGTTCGGCGTATCCCAGAACGGAGGTCAGGGGCGAGCGCAGGTCATGCGAAACCGTGTGGACGAAGTCGCTTTTGATGCGGTCCAGTTCCTTCAGGTAACTGATATCCTGCAAGGTGATCGCAGAGCCGATGTTTGGGATGGGGGCAAAATGTGCGTTGAAGACCCGTTCATCATCGAAATTGATCTCGTGGTATTTCAACCCATCCTCCGCGGAACGCCCCAGCAAGGATTGGAGATCGGGGTGCGGGAGGGCGTGCGCGACCGGCCTGTCGAAGACGGATTCGATGGTAACCCCAAAGGCCTGCGCGGCGGCTTGATTAATGAGGATGATATGTGCCTGTTTATCGAGAATGATAACACCGTCGGCGATGTTGTTGAAGATGGTATCGAAATCCGTCACCTGGCGCTGAAGGGAGGCGGTGGTGCGCTTTACTTCACCGCGTACCCAATCGCCGAGGGCATGCGCGCGTTCGAGGCTGCGCCTGACTGCCGCAACAATATCGTCGGTGTGGAGGGGCGGGAAGATGTATCCGCTCAGCCCCGCGAGCAGGACTTCCTTTGCTGTAGTTGATGAGTCTTTTTCGGCATAAAGAAGGATGGGCAGGGTGGGGAAACGCTCCAGTTGTTCGGCGGCCAGTTGAAGTCCCGATTCGCCGCGCAGTCGTTCGCCGATCAACAACAGGCTTGGAGTTGACTCTTGCAGGGCGCGCAACAATCCCTGGCGATCATGCGCAATGGCGGTTTTGCATCCCGCGCTGTGCAGGGCCCGTTCTCCCAATTGCAGGAAGGGCGATTCGTCCAACGCCAGCAGGATCAGCGGGTTCCTTTGCATTCGTTACCCATCCGGGGTTTCATGCACAACCAGTTCAGACAATCGTTGCGCGGCGGCGTTTGCAGATGACAACGCCTGCCGCTGTTCGGCATTAAGCGGGCCGGTCTTGCCGGTCAGGATCAGCCCAAGAGGATAGAGGATGCCATCCAGGTCTTTTTGTACTGCCAGGCGCAGGGATTGAAAAAGGTCATTCTGGCGTTTTTCACCGGCCCGGGCCGCCTCGGCGTTTTGCTGGATGGCGCGAAACAATCGCTCATTAACCAGTGAGATGGAGGCGTAGTCTGCCACGGCCTCGAGCAGGGTCTGCTCGGTTTCGCCGAACGGTTTCTGCGTCTTGCGGACAACGATCATCAAACCGATAACCTCATTGTGGACTTTGATGGGCGTCACCGCGACGGAACCGCCCAGCGCGGCCACCTTGAACTTTTGCAGGGGCGCGCCATGAATCAGCAGGGACTCGCCCGAAAGCGCCACCAGTGAACTGACTCCATCATCCAATGTCTGTCCCATTTTTTTGGCCCAGGCTTCGGGCAGGTTTTTGTGGGCGGTGAGAATGTAATTCTTGGAATGGTCATCGCGCAAGAGAAGCCAGCCCAGGTCGGCGCCGCTCACATGCAGGGCGCCTTCCACGATGCGTTCGAAGAGCACGCGGCGGTCGGTGATGGAGACTACCGCCTTGCCGATGGCAATCATGGAAGTCAGTTCGCCCACCTTGTGCTGGAGGTTTTCGTTCACCTCTTTGAGTTGCTCGTCGAGATGCCTACGGGCGTACGTCTCGCGCACCTGCGTCAGGACGCGTTCCACCGCAGAGACGACTTCCGCGTCGCGGGCGGGCCAGAGCAGAACGTCTGTCGCGCCGAGACGGAAGGCCTGGATGACATCCTGTTCCTGTCCCTTCGCGGCCACGATGAGGAGCGGCGCGTGCATTCCCTGCGACGACAATGCCACCAGCAGGTCTTTCCCGCTGAGGCCGGGGAGATTCAGGTTGGCAATGACCAGGTCGGGGGGAGTCTGAAGCGCCTTTTTGATGGCCGATCCCGCGTCCGTGACGATGTCCACCTGATATCCCAATGGCTTTAAGGCCTGGCGGGCGATCAGGTCGCTGATATCTGGGTCGCTTTCCACAAGCAGAATGCGTTCGATGAGAGGCATATTTAAGGCCATTTTCTTGAGATATTTTGGTATGAGAATTGTAACATTATTGCAGGAAAAAACGGAGATGTTATACTTGGGTTATTCCACCCATGAATGCCTCCCCCTCCAGCGCGGCTGAAAGTCCTCTACATGTCACTGCTTTTGATACCGTGCGCGGTCTGGCCGCGCTTTCCTATCGCTTTGTCGAAGTCCCAAGCATGACCCTCGGCAAATCCCTGCCGAAACGCTTCGCGGGCTGGAAGATGCGCCGCGTCCAGACACAACCCGTCAGCGGGAAATAAACATGTCGGAATTCGACCAATCCCAAAAGGAATTCTGGAGCGAGAACACCAACCTGCGCGCCTACGACCATCCCGTGGTGGAGACGTTTGCGCGTCAGCGCGTGGACTTCATCCGCGGCCTGCTCGACACGCCGATCCAAGCCTGTCTCGAAGTCGGTTGCGACATCTCGCGTCCGATGCTCAGGCGCAATCCGCTCCGTCAGTTCGTGGCCGAAGCGGACATCTATCATTTACCCTACGCGGATAAAAGTTTCGATCTCGTGTACTGCTGGGAAGTCATACACCACGTTAAGGACATGCAAAGCGCCATCCGTGAAATGATTCGTCTCAGCCGCCGCTTCATTTTGATGTACGAGCCGAACGCGTTCAATCCATTGCAGGTGGGGTTCGGGCTGATCGCGCCCTCAGAACTGGGGACGTTGCGCTTCCATCCCTGGTACATGCGGAATCATTTCCGACGCGCAGGCCTGACGGACATCCGCACGTTTTCGGTGGGCACGTTCACGCCGAACCGCACTCCGCTCTGGCTTTATAAGATTCTCGCCGCGCTTCCGTATCGAGTCCCGTTGTTTGGGATTTCCAATTTTGCCCTTGCGCAAGTGCCATCATGAAACCGCTCCCCGCGCTGACTGTCGTTGTGCCCGTCTATAACGAGGCGGAATCCCTGCCCGCTTTCCTGCCGCGCCTGATCGACTTCTGCACCAAACGCGGCTGGGAAATTGTCTTCGTCAATGACGGCTCGCGCGACGACTCGAAAAAGATTCTGGAGAGTTGCGCCCGTCCGCCTGCGGTGCGCGTCATCCACCACAAAGTCAATCGCGGATACGGCGGCGCGTTGAAGTCGGGACTGCTCGACGCCTCCACGCCCTACGTCGTCACCATTGACGGCGACGGCCAGCACGAACCCGATGACATCCTGCGCCTGCTCGAATTTGCTGTTGAACAGGACGCGGATCTCGTCATTGGACGCCGCGACGCCTCTCAAAAAGCGGACTGGTACCGCGAACTGGGCAAGACCATCATCCGACGCTTCACGCGCCTGCTCATGCCGCTTCCCATCCAGGACCTCAACTCTGGCTTCAAACTCTATCGCACCGAACTTGTCCAAGCCTACCTGCCCGTCTGTCCCGATTCGATGGCCTTCAGTGACGTGATCGCGCTGACTTTCCTCAATCAGAAAGACCTCGTGCTCGAGCATCCCATCCGCGTCCGCCCGCGTGGCAGTGGCAAAAGCACCATCAGCACTTACACTGCCATCGAGACGGTCATGGAGATTCTCAATCTGGTGATGCTCTTCAACCCGTTGAAAATCTTTCTCAGCCTCTCTGCCATCTGTTTTGCTTTTGGCATTCTGTGGGGAACGCCCATCCTGCTCCTCAATCGCGGCGTGAGCGTGGGTGCCATGCTCGCCATCGTTAGCGGACTGATTTTCTTCGTAATCGGCCTCGTTGCCAGCCAGTTATCATCCATGCGGTTGGGGGAACTGTCCGCGCGGCGAAAACGTGCCCACAAGACGGAACTTTAAACCAGACAAATGCGAGATATGTCATCCAGAAATCAAGCCAATTGTCTGACCGATTTATGACGCGTGTCACTGGAGTTTTAAACCCAGTCCCCTTACACTGGGAATGTAGTCAGGAGGCTGACATGGCATTTCGGACCTGGCAAATTGACAAGATCAAGTACTGCGAGCACGTTGGTCATGAAATCGCGCTCGAAGCGGAAGTTGTTTACCCTGCCGAGCACCTGCCCGACCAGCCGCCGCGTGTCCTTGCCCGCCGATGCTCCAACGCCACAGCCTGTAACATGTTCGATAAAGCCGTCTGCAAATGGTGCGGCACCAATCCTGACCACGATCCCATGTAAACACCAGGCCGTAAACCTGTGTGGCATCTCTCCTCCCTCTGAGTTGGCTAAAGGCATCCCCGCGAAATTTCGCGGGGATTGCCGTTAATCCTGCATCTCTTTCAAAAATACTGCCACATCCTCGTCCACAGGATGAGACTTCACCTGACGAGGCGTCCCCACCTGCTTCAACTTTCCGCCCACGATAACCGCCACGCGCGAACCCACCCGCGCGGCCTCCTTCAAATTGTGCGTCACGAAAATTGCCGTGCGGTGATCCTCCGCCAGCAGGGATGATAGTTCGTCCAACAGACTCGCGTGCGTCGGCGGATCGAGCGCTGCGAACGGTTCATCCAGCAACAACAATTCGGGATCAAGGACGAACGCCCGCGCCAGGCTGACCCTCTGCGCCTCGCCCCCGGACAATTGGCTGGCCCGCCGTTTCGATAGCGATTCGATTCCCAGACGACTCATCCACTCCCGCGCCCGCGCATGGACTTGCTCGCGCGCCATCCCGCGGAATTTGAGTCCCAACGCAACGTTCTGCTCCACGGTCATGTCCATCAACAGCGGGGACTGGAACACAAACGCGATCTTTCTTCGATAATCCAAATCGTTCCACTCGCACAGTGGGATTCCACCGAAGCGTATCTCGCCGCGCGCGGGACGAATCAGATTCGCCAACGCCTGCAAGAGCGTGCTCTTCCCCGCGCCGTTCGGCCCGACTACCGTTAACGTCTCGCCGCGCGGAATGGATAGCCGCTCCACTTCCAGTGCCACGCGCTCATTTCGCTTTATCTGTAAATCGTTAATTTCAATGAGGGGATTCATCGTCGCGCGCCTTTTTGCTGAACCCACGTCAATGCGAGATTGATCAGGTAAGTGATGATCAACAATAGCGCTCCCAACGCCAGCGCGCGCTCGAACTCGCCTTTACTTGTTTCCAAAACAATGGCCGTTGTCAGGACGCGCGTCTGCCCTTTGATGTTTCCACCCACCATCATGGATGCGCCCACCTCCGAGATAACCGAGCCGAATCCCGCCATGAGCGCGGCCAACAGCGGCAGTCGTGCCTCCCGCCACAGCAACCAGACCATTTGTCCGCGCGAGGCGCCGAGGCCGAGGAGTTGCTGTCCGAGACGGGGATCCAGCGCGGCCAGCGCGGCCGCGGTCAGTCCCGTCACCACCGGCGCGGCGATGATCGTCTGAGCGATGATGATTGCCCAGGGCGTGTAGATCAGCCGCAGGTCTCCGAGCGGACCGCTTCGCCACAATGTCATCGCGACGACGAGGCCGACAACGACAGGCGGAAGCGCCATCCCCGTGTTGATGATGCTGATGATGAACGCGCGCCCGCGAAAGTTCGATAGCGCCAGCCACGTCCCGAATGGCAGGCCGATCAGCAGGCTGATGGCAGTTGCAAACGCGGAGACTTGCAGGGAGAGGAGGGTGATCTCGAAAATATCGGTCATAGGAAAAAAACACAATACGTAAAACGTAAATTGCGTTTTACGTATTGAACCTGCGCAGCGGAAGTTACAGTCCCAAATCCGCGTCGGTCTTATCCGCGTCGGGGAAGAAAAGCGACTGGCCGAATTTGTCCACGCCAAATTCCCCGATGATTTTTTGCGTGGCAGGATCGATCATGAAGTTGGCAAATGCAAGTGCACCTTCATAGTTGATTTTCGGCCATTTATCGGGATTCACCGTGATGACGTGGTAAACGTTGAGCAGGGATGGGTCACCCTCCACGAGAATTTCAAGTTGCAGATTGTCCTTGGTAGCGAGATAGGTGGCGCGGTCGGTAAGTGTGTAGGCCATCTTCTCGGATGCAATGGTGAGCGTGGCGCCCATGCCCTGACCGGAGTCGATGTACCAAGCCTGCCCGTTCGGGTCAACAGCGGCCTTGCCCCACAGGCTGATCTCCATTTTGTTGGTGCCCGAGTCGTCGCCGCGAGTGATGAAGTTCGTACCGACATCGAAAATCTTCTTGAGGGCCTCCACGGTAGGCATGTTCTTAATTTTAGCCGGGTCGGATGCGGGGCCGACGATCACAAAGTCGTTATGCATGACCAGGAAGCGTTCCCTGCCCCAACCGGCTTCCATCAACGCGACTTCCGAAGATGGCGCGTGAACTAGCATGACATCCGCATTGCCTTCCTCGCCCATCTTGAGGGCCGCACCCGTTCCAACCGCCACGGTCTTGACGGTGTAGCCCGACTCTGCCTCGAATAGCGGAATCAGCACATCCAGCAGACCCGAGTCTTGCGTAGATGTGGTGGTCGCGAGAATCAGATTCGGGTTGGACGGTTTGGGTGAGCAGGCGGAAATCAACAGTGCCAGCAAAAACAGAAGAGTGATGATGCGTTTCATAGTGTCTCCTGGGTAACGCAAAATTAATTTGCGTTACAAAATTTTCTCGCCGCTGTGGGAGGAGTTATATCCCGTCAGCGAATTGAGTTCGGTGCGAAAGGCCGCGGTGTGCAAATAATCGAGCAGGGGCGAAAGCGTGGACTCATTCTCGCGCGGCAGGACGAGATCGTAGCGTTCCTCAAACAAAGGGATGAAGTCGAGTCCGTGCTGATGCGCGGCGGCTTGCAGACCAAGTGAAACGTCTGCTTTATTGGATGCAACCAGCGACGCGGCCTCTGTATGAGTCCTCACCACTTTTTTGTATCCATTGATATTTTCGGTTGGTATTTTGAGCCGATGCAGTTCCGCGTCCAGCCAGAGACGCGTCCCTGAGCCCGCGTTGCGATTTACAAAGCGAATATCTGACTTGGCAATATCTGAAATTTTCTTTACGACTTTGGGATTCCCTGTCGCGAGTATGAGTCCCTGTGTGCGATAGGCAAGCGTGACCATTTCTACATCGCGGTCGGGAAAAAGATGGCGTACGAACGGCGCGTTGTATTCGCCGTTTTCGTCCAGCAAGTGTGCGCCCGAAATATGGCACAACCCCTGACGGAGATTCACGAGTCCATCCAGCGAGCCGACG
The DNA here is from genome assembly GCA_003598975.1 of Anaerolineaceae bacterium. Classification (GTDB taxonomy): domain Bacteria; phylum Chloroflexota; class Anaerolineae; order Anaerolineales; family Villigracilaceae; genus Denitrolinea. The sequence continues at coordinate 10,318 of QZIJ01000125.1, forward strand.
GGGAGACTGAGCAGGGTGACGCGTTTCGCCAAATGTTCCGCGATGCTTTCGAGCGCGAGGTCGTGACTGCCCGAGAAAAGCAAAACGGGTTTTCTGGATTTCGGAAGCACCACTTCCTGCAATAGCAACGCGTCTGCTTTGGCGCGATAGAACTTCTCTGTCACTTTTCCCGTGCGGCGTGTTTCTGCGATCTCGACCAATCCCGCGGACATCAACGCGAGCATGTGGTGACGAATCCACGCGGGCGACTGCTTCATCGTCCGCGCCAGGTGCGTCAGCGTGGCGGGGGATGCCATCAGCAGGCGCAGAATCTCCATGCGGCGCGCGTCCGCCAGGAGTTTGATTTGGTCGAAGCCATGCAGGGATTGGATATTTTTCATTTCGATTAAGAAAAAACTTAGTCGAGAGTCTAATCGGGAAGAAAATGAATGTCAAGCGGCAATGTTCGTCATTGCGAGGGTATTCTCCCCGAAGCAATCCCCCCTCTTATTCCGAGGAGATTGCTTCGAGCGAAAAGCGCCGCTCTCGCAATGACGATGAACAAAAAACAGCCCCCGAAATTTCGGAGGCTGTTTTGATTATTTGATTTACGCGCGTTCGAGCGCGAACTTGTGTTTGCCGATGCGGTACTTGCCGTTCCCCGCCAGCGCTTTATCCACAAACTGCTCGGGGATGTCCACCAGTGTGTGTTTGTCCTCGATGCGGATTTTGCCGATGGTGTTGCCAGGGATGTCGGCGTGGAAGGCAATCATGCCGACCACATCGTTCGGACGCACGCCGTGATATTTTCCCGTGTTCATCTTAAGACGGATCATGCCCGCCTCGTGCGATAATCTGCCAGACGAAGATTCCCTGCTGGACGAATCGCGTCGCCCGCGGACCTGGGAGCGGTCGCGCCCAAAGGAGCGTTCGCGCGGCTCATAGCGACTCTCCGCCACTACCGCGACCTCTGCAACGGGACGTTGTTTCTCGTTCGCGCGCGAGAGTTTCAGCGCCGCGGCGGCGATGTCGAGCGGATCATGTCCCTCAGCGACCAGCTGTTCGGCCATGGCACGTTCGCGCTTGGAACGTCCGCGTGCCAACCAGACTTTCATCTGTTCCAGCAATTGTTCCTCGCGGCGTTTGAAAATATCTTCCTGCGTGGGGAGTTTTGCCAGCGTGAGTTTCTGCTTGGTGAAGCCTTCGATGTCGCGTTGACGGCGTTTTTCACGCGGCGTGAAGAATGACATGGCAATGCCCGTTTTGCCGGCGCGTCCCGTCCGACCGATGCGGTGGACGTAGACTTCAGGATCGTCGGGCAATTGATAGTTGATGACGTGCGAAATGTCGTCAATGTCGAGGCCGCGCGCAGCCACGTCAGTGGCAACGAGGACTTTGAGCGTGTTGGCGCGGAAGCGGCCAAGGATGCGTTCGCGGGCGTTCTGTTCGAGGTCGCCGTTGAGCGCCTCGGCAGGGAAACCGCGCACGGACAGTTCGCTGGCGAGGTGGGTCGTCTCGGCACGGGTGCGGGCAAAGACCAGCACGCTGGTCATGGATTCCATTTCGAAGAGATTCGTCAGCGCGTTCAACTTGTCCGATTCGTGGACGAGGTAGTAGCGCTGTTCGGTGGCCTGTACGGTCATGGTCGCTCGTTTGACGGAGACCGATTGAGGGTCACGCATGAAGCGGTTGGCGAGGGCGCGAATCCGCGCGGGCAGGGTGGCGCTGAAGAGCGCAGTCTGCCGCTCGGTCGGAGTCGAAGCGAGGATCGCTTCCACCGATTCGATGAATCCCATGTTGAGCATCTCATCGGCTTCGTCCAGCACAACGGTTTTGACGTCGCTCAGATCGAGGACTTTGCGTTCCATCAAATCCATGATGCGGCCGGGCGTGCCGACCACCACGTCCACGCCGCGCTTGAGTTGGCTGATCTGCGGCGCGTAGGGTTGCCCGCCATAGACGGGAAGCACGTGGACTTTGAGCAGGCGGCCATAAGCAAGCATGGCTTCGGCCACTTGCAGCGCGAGTTCGCGTGTGGGCGCGAGCACGAGCGCCTGCGGTTTTCGATTGGGTTTGTAGTTGTGGAGGATGGGGAGGGCGAAGGCGGCGGTCTTGCCTGTGCCAGTTTGCGCCTGGCCGATCACATCCGCGCCGGTGAGCATGACGGGGATCATGGCGGCCTGGATGGCGGTTGGCTCGGTGTACCCAAGCGCAGTGACGGTCTGCACGAGTTCATCACGCAGGTTTAAAGAAGTAAAGTCGGTTGTCATTGGTTCCTTAGTCTAATTTGTCCTGGTGGTCTGAGTGGTCTGAATGGTCGGAATAGTCAGATGGTTTTTCAACCAATGAGACGATTAGACCAATTAGACCAACGAGACCACGCGACCATTGGGACCGCTTTGACAACTCCGCCTAACTTCCTTCTTGCAAACCAGGCTGTTCTTTTCAGATTAGCCCTTCGGACGTGTGTCCTCGCAACAAAAAAGCCCGACCGTATTGCGTCGGGACTTCATTCAGAGTGATCAAAACAATTTCCCAGAAGCGTTGCGCTCCCTTTTCGGAGCGGCGGGAGTATATCATGGAATGGGGGTTTGGGTAGGGCGGTTTTAAGAGCCTAAACACGAAGGGGCACAAAGGAGACAAAGGAATTGCGTCGCGCCCGCAGGTTTTCCTTCGTTGCCTTCGCGAAGCACCCTTTAGGGTCGTGTCCTTTGTGTTTAAGAACTTAACGCGGAGAATTTATTGGTAGAATGCAAGCAATGGAAACTAGCGCCACTTCAAAGGGACAGATTACCATCCCATCTCACAAACCCCAATAAAAACAGCGCCCTCAGCAAGCGCCGTTTTGTGTTTAATCATGGGGGTGTGAGTGGTACGCACGCCAACTGTTGTTCGATCAATTGACAGGTGCCAGTCACCGTCCCGTTGGGCGAGGAGAAGGAGCAGGCTGCGCCGACAGAACTGGCTGAGCAGGCGGCAATCGCTTCCTGCGGAGGAGTCCCTCCCTGGGGTCCGCTTTGAGGCGGTTGGCCGCTGGGCTGTCCCTGCGCGGAGGAGGAAGTCCCAGCATAGCCAGAGACGTAGGAAACCGCTCCGCCGCGTACGCAACGGGCGTAGTTGTAGATGCTCTGCACGTCGCCCTGCGGACCTGCGCCGACCGGCAGCTGCGAGGGGGCGCCGCTCTTCATGTCACTGCGCTGTGCGCCCGCGCCGTGGACGTCCATCATCGTGCCGTTCATCAGTCCCTGCGCTTCACCGAAGGCGATGTAGGCCGCGCGCGCTTCGGGATCCATGCCGTCGAGGTGGGTGGTGCTGCTCCACGTGTGCGGATAATTGGCGTAGCCGCTGTTATTGATGCCGTTCGTCAGATAGGTGGTTTGGAAGAGCGCCGAGATGGCCGCCGAGTTGGTCGTGTCGGGCGAGCGGGAGTAATCCACGAGGCTTTGCAGTTCCTTAATGTTCGGCAGTCGCCAATCGCTGTTGCCCGCGTAATCGAGCGACGCGCACCACGCCAGCGCCTGCTCCCAGTTGAGACTGCCATCGCCGTACGGGCCTGCGCCGAACGAGCCGCTGTCCGCTTGCAGCCAGGTCAGGCCCGTGGCGTTGTCAGTCACCGTGCCGTTGCTGTTATCGGCAAAATCATTCTGTCCGTAGGCCGGGTTGCCGCGCACGAACAGCGCGTAGAACGTCTTTTCGCTGCCGCCGCGCGGGTCCGCGAGACCGTAGCCCTTGATGCGCCCGTCGGCAAAGTTCACGCCGAACATGGTCTCTGCGCCGTTCATGGTCGTGCTCATATACTTCGTGCTTGTGGCAAACTGCGCATCAATGTAACGCTCACCCGCCGAAGTATCGCCGTAGGCAAACGCGAAGACGCTCGTATCAATGTACGGCACAGCATTCGACGGGACACTGCTGAAATTCTGGTCGCTAATGCCGGTGTAGCCGTTGAAGTTCATCAGCGAATACAACTCCTTGATGCTCGGCAATCGCCAATCATCGTAGCCAGCGACGGTGAGCGAATCGGCGTAGTCGAGCGCGCCGCTGTACGTCAACTTGTCCTGCGCGTTGATCGTCCCGTCGCCGTTCAAGTCGGGCGACTGGGTCCACGTCAGGCCGGTGACCAGGTCCGTGACGGTCCCATCGCCGTTGACTTGATACGACGGCGCGAGTCCCTGATAATTCCCGTCCTGACCCGAAAATGTGCTTCCGTCTTCGGGACAGGGGATCGCTGTGTCGTTATCGTAGCACGTCGCCTGGGCCGTATCCACGATGGGATAGGTGAGTCCCGTGGCCGCCGCGACCGTCACCGTGGATGTGGGCGCCGCCGAAGCGACCGCGGTCAACGTGGCCGTCGCGGCGGGGGCAGAGACATCCTGCACTGCGGGCGCGCAAGCCGCCGCCAGTAAAGCAATGATAAAGAAGGTGGAAAAGAGTTTGGTTTTCATGGCCAGGTCCTTTCAAGATTTCCACCAATGTATCGAGAACTTGTTTGGATTTGATATAGCCCCGCTTGATATTTGGTTAAGGGGAGGAATGGGTATAATCCCAGATCATGGATTCAAAAACCCTCCCCTCCCAATCCTACTGCTACCTCACCACCACAGGACGCGTCACAGGTCACCCGCACGAGATCGAGATCTGGTTCGGCATGATCGGGGACACCATCTACCTCCTCTCGGGCGGCGGCGAGAAATCGGACTGGGTGAAGAACATGCGCGCCCAGCCGCAGGTGGAGGTGAGGATTGCAAAGAAGAAGTTCACGGGGCAGGCGCGCTTTGCATTGGACGCGGAGGAAGAGTCACGCGTGCGGCGTCTGCTGGCCGCGAAATATCAAGGCTGGCGCGAGGGACGTCAACTCAGCGAGTGGGCGCGGACGGCACTTCCAGTGGCGATTGAGTTGAAGGTTTGAAGTAAAGCGAAAGGGTTAAGACACAAAGGACACGACCCTAAAGGGTGCTTCGCGAAGGCAGCGAAGGAAAACCTACGGGCGCAATTGAATTTCCTTTGTCTCCTTTGTGTTTAAAGAACTTCATCCTTCGTTTATAATTCCCCCCGCCATGGACTCCAAGACCCTTTCCGTCCTCGAATATCCCAAGATCCTCGACCGCCTCGCGGCCAATTGTGCTTTCTCCGCTTCGGTGGAGTTGGCGCGGCAGTTGAAGCCCTCTGTGAATCTCGAAGAGATCCAACGTCTGCTCGCCGAAACGACCGAAGCGCGCTTGCTGATCACCGTCAGTGACGCATCCGTGGGCGGCGCGCATGACGTGCGTCCCGCCGTGGAATTAGCGCGGCGCGGCGGCGTGATCGACCCGCAGGACATGCTCGATATCAAATCCACGCTGATTTCGGCACGGGAGTTGCGAAAAACATTTGGGATTGGCAAGGTTGAACGGGAGGAGTCTGCTGAGGAGTCAAAACCCAGGTCACAACGTAGGGGCGAGTCACCGACTCGCCCTGCCCGCCCCAACCAGGGAGATTATCCGCACCTGACCGAGATCGCGCGCGGGCTTCCCGACACCCTCGGCCTCGTGGACGCCATCTCGCGCACACTCTCGGATCGCGGCGAGGTGCTGGATTCCGCCTCGCCAAAGCTCGCCTCCCTGCGGCGCGAGATCAAAACCGCGCACGATCGCCTGATGACGCGCCTGCAGAAATACATCACCGACCCGCGTTCCGCTTCGATGTTGCAGGAAAATATCATCACGCAACGAGACGGGCGCTACGTGATTCCCCTGCGCGCGGAAAACAAGGGCAAGATCAAGGCCATCGTCCACGACCAGAGTTCCAGTGGAGCGACACTTTTCATCGAGCCGCTTCCCATCGTGGAGGCCAACAACGAATTGCGCGAACTCCAACTCAAGGAGCGCGACGAAGAACGCCGCGTCCTGGCTGAACTATCTGCGCTGGTCGCCCAGTTTGCGGACGAAATTGTCTGGGGCGTGGATACTCTCGCACAACTCGATCTCGCATTTGCGAAAGCGAAGTATGCGGAGGAGATTCGCGCGAGCGAGCCAGTGTTCAGCGTTCCCCCTTCGGGGACTTCGCAGTTATTAGTTATCAGTAAACAGTCATCCGTTGCAAATCAACAAAAAAGCAAATCTTCAACTGAGCAATCGAAAATCGTAAATCGTCAATCGTCAATACGATTATTTCAAGCCCGTCACCCCCTCCTCGATCCCGCCACTGTCGTTCCCATTGATTTTGATTTGCCAGAAAACACGCGCGCCGTCGTCATCACGGGGCCGAACACGGGCGGCAAAACCGTCGCGCTGAAAACGGTCGGCTTGATCGTTCTGATGGCACAATCGGGACTCCATGTCCCCGCGGCAAGCGGCTCGGTGGTGAGTCTCTTCAAAGCGGTGTATGCCGACATCGGCGACGAGCAATCCATCCAGCAATCGCTTTCCACCTTCAGCGGTCACATCACCAACATCATCCGCATCTTAAAGAAAGCTGACGAACGCGCACTGGTCATCCTCGATGAACTCGGCGCGGGGACGGATCCGCAGGAGGGCGCGGCATTGGCGCGTGCCATCCTTGCGCAACTCCTCAAACGCGGCGTGACGACCCTCGTCACCACGCACCATCCCGAACTGAAGCAGTTCGCCCATGAGACAGAGGGAGTCGTCAACGCGAGCGTGGAATTTGACGTGAAGACTCTGCGTCCGACCTTCCAACTGACGATCGGACTCCCTGGCCGATCCAACGCCATCGCCATCGCCTCCCGCCTCGGCCTGGACCCTGAAATTGTCGCGGCCGCCAAAAGCGAAGTCCACCCCGACGATCTCCGCACCGACAAACTGCTCGACGACATCCGCAAGGAACGTAATCGCTCCTCGCGCGAACGCGACAAGGCCATCAAGGCGCGTCAGAAAACGGACACGCTCAACGCCGAACTCGAAAAGCGGTTGGAGAAAATCGAAGACGAACGTCGCGAAGTTTTAGCCAAAGCACGTGCCGAGGGCGAACTCGAAGTGGCCGTTCTCAAGCGCAATATCAATTCGCTGAAACAACAATTGGCGAATGCCCGTCAGCCATTGGACGCGTTGAAATCTGTCGAGAAAAAAGTGGAGGCGATGGAGGAGAAGGTAGAGGCCGCGGTGGAGCGCAGACCACAGACCGTAGACGGTGGAACGTCCACTGTCCACCGTCCACCGTCGCTTGGCGAGCGTGTGCGCGTCAGCACGCTAAATGCCGAAGGTGTGGTGACCGCCCTGGGTGAGTCGGATGCGGAGGTCCAGATCGGGAGTCTGCGCGTGCGGGCGCGTCTCGTTGATTTGGAGAGGAATATTCCAGGCGAGACATCCGAAGAAAAAAATAAAACGAAAAACGTGAAGAGTAAAGAATCCTCCGCAGTCAGTCGTCCACCGTCTGCGGTCGGGGCGAAATCCCCAGGTTTGGAAGTCAGCCTGCGCGGCATGATGGTGGAGGATGCACTGGAAGCATTGGAGCGTTATCTCGAAAAGGCGTATCTCGCGGGTCTGCCGTTCGTGCGGATCGTGCATGGCAAGGGGACGGGCAAACTGCGCGCCGCCGTGCGTGACGCGTTGCGCGGACATGCGTACGTGCGCTCGTTCGAGGAGGCGCATCCCAACGAGGGCGGCGAAGGTGTGACAGTGGCGTTGATCGCGAATTGAAGAATAAAATGTAAAGCGTAAAACGTAAAGCCCCTTTCTGATTTGAACTGCACCCCAAAAAGTGGACACGGAAGAAAAAGCCCTCCTGTGAGAAAATGGCACAGGAGGTGCCATTTTATGGG
>QZIJ01000107.1 GCA_003598975.1 Anaerolineaceae bacterium
GGGTACAATATGAAAATTTTTGGGCGTTGCGCGAGGTCAACCTGGATATCCGGCAAGGGGAGATATTCGGCATCATCGGGCGCAACGGCGCCGGCAAAAGCACGCTGCTCAAGGTGGTTTCGCGCGTTCTGTCACCCACACAAGGGCGTATATGGTTCAAAGGACGTGTTTCCCCATTGTTGGGTCTGAGTGCAGGCTTTCACCCTGAGTTAACCGGGCGAGAAAATGTCTTTCTCAATGGGACATTGTTGGGACGTACACGCCGCGAGATCGAATTGAAACTGGATGAAATCCTGGATTTTGCCGAATTGGGCGGCTTTATTGACGCACCTTTACGTGCCTACTCCAGTGGCATGGTGGCGCGTCTTGGCTTTGCTGTGGCAACTGCCTGGCAGCCGGAAATCTTGATTTTAGATGAGGTCCTGGCAGTAGGCGACGAGGCTTTTCGCGCCAAATGCCAAGCACGTATGCAGGCGTTTCGTGCCAATGGCACGACTACTTTGTTGGTTGCACACGACATGAACACAGTGCAATCGCTCTGTACGCGGGCTGCTTGGCTGGATCATGGGCGTATCATGACATTGGGTGACGTGAAGGAGGTTGTTCAACAATATCGAGCAGGAGGAAAGTCTAATTCTGGTAAGGAATTTTAGTCTCGCCAAAGTTGGCGTGGGACTTTTTGTGGAAAGTGGAAAAAATAATTCACATTACGCGTGTGAACCACCCATTCCCCCACTCGAACACGGGCGCTTGCACTTCCCCGATGACCAGCGTTCTCACTTCCGCCCACACGCCATGCAAGAGCGGCACCATCGCCCCGTCGGCGCTGATTTGCAGTTTGTCCGCCCCGGCCGGAAGCAGGCGGCGTTTTCTGCTCCAGATACGCCGCTTCTTCCGTTTGCATTTCGACATAGGCTGCCCCCGCTTGCTCGGCGCAATTCCGACCGACACCCTTGCTCACGACGATCCCCGTGAAATCCCCGAACAACTCCACCGCTTTCTCAAACGGCATCCAACCCGCCAACCGCACCAATTCTTCATGGGCTTGCGGCGTCAGTTTCCCGGGCAACAATTCCAACTCTTCATCCAGGGGAAAAATCCCCCGCCCACACTGCGGACAAACCCCATACTCCCGCACCAATTCCACCTCCTGCCACCCCCGCGTTTTTAGTTTCCGTTTCTTCTTGCCCTTACTTTCCAACTTCACCCCACACTATGGACACACCCCTCCCGCGCCCGCCTGTTTCCAATCCGCAGCTGCACTCCGGTTCGCGGTATCCGAGAGCATCCTGGCTCTTAGGCTGGAGAGCCGCTGATCAATTTCCGCCTCGATTTCCCGAAAGGTCGCCCTCGGATGCTCTTCCCGCCAACCCTCGATTTCTTTCATCATCTCTGCACTCAACTCATTCCAACTCTGTTGCAACTCTGCTGCAACTCGCCGCGTTTCATCCTGCCTTCTCTCTTTTCTCTCTCTCTATCTTACCCCTTTCCCCGAAAATTTAAACCACACCCGAAGTAGGGCGAGGCATTGACTTTAATGAAATATTAAGTAAAATGAATGAAGAAACTGGCTTTAAAGCCCTTTCTATAAAGTGAGGAATACAGATATAAATTATCGTAAATAGAAAGACATTCTAATGAAAAAACTTATTTTGATACTTGTTGGATCTATGTTTTTGCTATTGGTTGCCTGTGGCAAAAAGCCGTCGATATCTTTGACTCCTCCCGCAGAAACACCGGTGAAAACGTTGACGGTAACTCCCGATTTGGTCGCGACTCTTGAGTCTGCCCCCGTGCCAAGTAACAACGTGACTGCGCAACCTTATGAAATACTCCTTAGCAACAGGCATTTTGTACCACCGGAAGGTGTCAACTCGTCGGATTTGGTTCTTCCCCTTGCCCCCATCGAAGCAAGTACATCTATTCGTCACATCCTGATCCAGTTTTATCATATCCCTACGGAACAAGAGAGATTTTTACTACAAGAGCGGGGTATTAAACTGCTGGATTACATTCCCAATAATGCATGGTCAGTTTCTGTAAAAGGCGTTGTGTCCCAGATCATTTCGGATACCTATGCAGAATTCCCGGCATTGATCCGTTGGGCTGGCCCAATCCAGCCTGCCGATAAACTGGATGTGGAAGGGTATCTTGACCTGGTAAACTCCGGACATGAGAAATTCAATTTCTCGGTCGGTTTCTTTTCTGATGTCCCGGTTGAGTTGGCGCGCCGGATACTGGAGGCAAGCGGGGCGGAAAGCATAAATGAAATTACTTCCGCTCAACGATTTGAAATTCTACTCCCTGTTGCACGAGTGAACGAATTGGTGATTTACGACTCGGTCCAGTGGGTCGAGCCAATCTGGCCAAAAATCATAAACTGAATACCGGCTCTGTAATACACATTTGTGGTAAGAAGATAAATTTTGCCCAACGATCCAAAAAATGAAGGAGATACCATGAAGAAAAACCGATATCCAAAAGCTGGTACACGAGTCGTTTTTAGCATATCCATTGTGTTGGTGGCAAGTTTATTGCTGTCTTCTTTTACCCCGGTCATTGCTCAGGAAGGCGGGAACACGTCCGGGGATACAACAGAGGAGCAATCATACGAAATACAGTTGAAGTCCAGACAATTTGTACCGCCTGCCAGTGTGGATATTGCCGAGTTGGCAGAGAGTGAGGGCATGCGACCCACTCTTGAGGAAGAGCAACCAAGCACTCACATTTTCATCCAACTCAATCAAATTCCATCGGAAGATGAGCGCGCCATGCTACTGGAACAAGGCATCCATCTTTTGGAATATATTCCAGACAACGCTTGGACTGCCTCTATAAGCGGTTTTGCCAGTCAGACAATCCCATCCGCTAATGTGGAAGTTTCATCAATGATCCGCTGGGCAGGAGCAATCCAACCGAACGATAAAATTGATGGAGACGGGTATCTGGCAGTGGTGAATGCCCAGCAGGAATACTTCACTTTCTCGGTCAGTTTTTTTTCGGATGTCTCGCTGGAGTTTGCACAGCAAATCCTGCTGGCAAGTGGCGCAGATATCCTGACGGAGATTGCTGTCTCAAATCGCTTTGAGGTTTCTATGCCGGTAGAGCGGGTAAATGAACTGGCGGTATACGACTCAGTTGAGTGGATCGAGCCGGTTTGGACACTTGCCGAGGAAAACGATGGCATTCGTAGCCGGACCGGGGTAAATACTCTTTGGTCTGCGCCCTACAACTTGACTGGCGCCAACGTAGACCTTGGAATGTGGGATGGCGGCAAAGTAGGCACACATACTGATTATTCCGCGCGTCTCACAGTGGTTGATACCAGCGCTTCAGTGAGCGGTCATGCCTCGCACGTTGCTGGAACCATGGCTGGGAGTGGGGCTGGCAGCGCAGGATCAGGCGGCACCGCCAACCAGTGGGCAGGCATGGCTCCAGGCGCGGATATTTTCTCTTATTACTGGGATAACGACATTACAGATTACAATGATGCAATCAATACGAGAGGCATTGAACTATCCCAAAACTCGTGGGGTTATGGCGTTGACGAGGCCGTGTACAACAATTGCAGTACCTATGGCGACTATTTCTCAGCCTCCCGTGATTACGACAGGATCATCACAGGAGTCTTATACCCCGCCGACAAGATCAACATTGTGTTTTCCGCCGGCAATGAACGAAACGACGGCGACTGCGGCATGAGCAACACAGCGCCTTATATAAATTATGGCAATGTCACAGGTCCCGGCGGAACTGCAAAGAATGTGATCACCGTTGGCGCTACCAACTCAAACGACGATTCGATGACAACTTTCAGCAGTTGGGGACCTGTGGACGATGGTCGCCTCAAACCGGAAGTGGTCGCCCCTGGATGCCAATCCAATGGTGATTTCGCCATAACATCCACCGGGTCATCCAGTGGGTATACCACCATGTGCGGAACATCCATGGCCGCACCGGCGGTCTCTGGTATTTCAGCCTTGTTGATCCAGCAATACCGCGCTTCCAACAGCAACGTTGATCCACTGCCATCCACCATCAAGGCCCTGCTTATTCATGGCGCTGATGACTTGAATGACTCCACCTCCTATTACAACCCCGGCCCGGATTACGCATCGGGCTATGGACGTGTGAACGCAGTGACCTCGGCCGATTTGATCCGCAACCAAAATGTGTTGCAAGGCTCAGTAACGAACGGGGCGAACCAGACATACAATATTTCTGTTACGTCCTCCGGGACGCCCATAAAGGTCACCCTGGTATGGGATGATGTCGCCGCCTCAGCGCTGGCGAATCCCACCCTGGTCAACAATCTTGATCTTTGGCTGGTCGCTCCGAACGGCAGCACGATACACCGCCCATGGATCCTGAATTCCGCGTCTCCTGCGAACAATGCAACCACAGGGATTGATAATGTCAATAATGTCGAACAGGTCGTTGTAAATAGTCCCGCGATCGGCACATGGCAGGTGGTCGTGCGCGGCGCGACGGTGACAACTTCATCCCAATCGTTTTCTCTTATTAGAACGTTTGCGGGCGGCAGCACCAATAAGGCGCCTTTCGACTTTAATGGGGATGGCAAGACGGATGTGTCCATCTTCCGCCCTTCGAACGGCGTGTGGTATATCAAGAATCAGTTCTACACCACTCACGGCATGAATGGCGATATCCCGGTTCCTGGTGACTACAATGGGGACGATAAGACGGACGTAGCTGTGTTCCGACCTTCGAATGGCGTATGGTATGTTAAGAATCAGTTCTACACCACTTATGGGATGAACGGTGACATCCCGGTTCCTGGTGACTACAATGGGGACGGCAAGACGGATGTAGCTGTGTTCCGGCCTTCGAATGGCGTATGGTATGTTAAGAATCAGTTCTACACCACTTATGGGATGAACGGTGACATCCCGGTTCCTGGTGACTATAATGGGGACGGCAAGACGGATGTAGCTGTGTTCCGGCCTTCGAATGGTGTGTGGTATATCAGGAATCAGTTCTACACCACTCATGGGATGAATGGTGATATCCCAGTTTCTGGTGACTACAATGGGGACGGTAAGACGGACGTAGCTGTGTTCCGACCTTCGAATGGCGTGTGGTATGTCAAGAATCAGTTCTACACCACTCATGGGATGAATGGTGACATCCCGGTTCCTGGCGACTACAATGGGGACGGCAAGACGGATGTAGCTGTGTTCCGACCTTCGAATGGCGTATGGTATGTTAAGAATCAGTTCTATACCACTTATGGTATGAACGGTGACTTTCCCCTCCCAGCGCTTTGGACGGGTCAAACAACCACAGCCCCTCTGTATTTTGTGCTGACTTGGGGGTCCAGTCCAAGCGACTTGGATTCACATCTTTGGCTGCCTCCTGCAACCCCTTATCACGTATACTTTGCCCGACGCGGAAGTCAGACGGCTTTCCCCTTTGCCAGCCTCGACAGGGATGATGTAAATGGCTACGGTCCCGAAACGATTGGCATCCTGAGTTATTATGCAGGGACGTATAAATACGCCGTATACCAATATTCCAGTTCAGGGACGTTATCGGCTTCCGGCGCGCAGGTACGGGTCTACCGTTATGGCGCTCTGATTCAAACCTACAATGTCCCGAGCGGAACTGGAAGATGGTGGTACGTGCTTGATGTTAATGGGTCATCAGGAGCTATTACTCCAAGAAACTACCTGACCAGTACACAGCCGGGAACTTATAACAGCGGGGCAGCGGGGGCTGCAGAGGATGGTCCTATGGCTTGGCCTCCGAAATAAGATAAATGTCTAAGAGGTACCCTGTGTATGGCGAAAGACCGGGGTCCAATGGGGTCTTCCATGGGTAATCTTTATGGAAGACCCTGTTTATTTTATTATGTGAGTCTACTGCAAAAACCTTTTTTACCGCGAAGACTGCAAAGCCTGCGCCGAGCCTGTCGAAGCGAACGCGAAGGAAATTTACCGGTGATTACCCGCATCTTTGCGTTATCTGATTTGGCGGGCTGAAGTCGCGCGTCTCGACAAGATTTCGACAAGCTCAATCTACCAGCTCGACAACCACCTCAGTTCATGAAAGTCGAATAAACCCGACTGGTTCTGCCAGTCCGGATGGTTTTCATGCACTGATCGGGTGGCTCGCGCCCTGTGGGTTAGACCCGCGATTCCAAGTTTGTGGGTAATCATAAGGGATTACTCTGTTGACATCCCTCCCCCATTATGGCAGAATTCAACGGCTGAAGTATAAAAACTTCAGAACTTACGCAAACGTGAAGGTGCGTTTTTTTCATGCTTTCACTTGCGGGTGATCGCCAATGAAAACTCCTGCTGTATGATCGAGACATGTTCCTCTGATGTGATGACAATACGAATTTCAATTTGATAAAAGGTAAATAACAGAATATGAACGAAATGTCAGAAAGATTGATTGTGGTGATTGGTATGCACCGCTCTGGTACCAGCGCAGTGACACGGGGATTGCAGGTTTTGGGAGTGGAACTTGGAGATCGCCTCATGCCCCCTGTGGAAGGTAACAACCCCAAGGGGTTTTGGGAAGATTTGGATATTAACGCGTTCAACATTGAGATGTTGGATTCCCTTTCGAGTGACTGGCATTTTCTCGCCCCGCTTCAGGCAGACAGCGTGGAACTGTTGAGCAGGCGCGGATACCTGTTACGCGCCGTGGAACTGCTGAGAAAAAAAATTTCGAACGCTCAAATTTTTGGTTTCAAGGATCCGCGAGTGGCAAAACTGTTGCCATTTTGGAAGGAGGTTTTTTCCCACTGCGGGCTTGATGTTCATTATGTGATTCCTTTGCGGCATCCGATTAGCGTTTGCAAATCTTTAGAGAAGCGGGATGGTTTTGATTTTGAAAAAAGCTATTTCCTGTGGCTCGAACATGTAGTTAATGGATTTGCCGGCACGATTGGCGAGAAATGTTCCCTGGTGGATTATGACCGCTTTATAGACTCGACCGAAGAGGAGATAAAAAGGCTGGGAACAGAACTAAATCTTTCTGTAGACACGGTGAAACTGAATCAATTTCTCTCCGATTTTATTGATGAAGATCTGAGGCACACAATTTACAAACTGGAGGATTTGGATATTGACCGACACGCCCCGCCCCTTGTCAAGGAGGTGTATTCTGTGCTTGCGGATGTTTTGGATGGCAAACTGAGCATGGGGGATGCATCCTTCCAAAACCTAGTATTGGCGTGGCAGGATGAGATTCTCAGAATGAAGTCTTTGCTTGTGCTGACAGACAAACTTAGCAGGCATCTTGTGAATTCTGAAAACCATCGGGCGCAGCAGGAAAAAACCATTCAGTCCTTGCAGGCGGAGAAGGCTCTTGCCGTGGAAAAAGTTCACATGACGGAGCAGGCGCTGGCAGCCCAGGTCAGGGAGAAGGAGCAGTCCGTGCAGGCGCTGGCAGCCCAGGTCAGGGAGAAGGAGCAATCCGTGCAGGCGCTGGCAGCCCAGGTCAGGGAGAAGGACGCAAAACTAAACGAAATCGTCAATAGTAAAATTTGGAAGTTCGGCTTGTTTTTCCGTCGGGTGCGTGTCATCCTCGCCCCCCCGAACAGTCGTCGTGCGCGGGTGATGCGGGCGTTGTTTATGTTTATCTTTTTCCCATTAAGAAAGATCAACCAGCACAGGAAAATCGGGAAAGATACGAGTTTGATTAAAACATCAGGTATGTTTGATGAGCATTGGTATCTGACCAAAAATCCCGACATTGCTCATGCAGGGATTGACCCTGCCCGTCACTATTTGCTGTTCGGCGGTTTCGAAGGGCGTGATCCTTCCCCGAACTTTTCCAGTAAATGGTATCTTGAGTCGTATCCGGATGTAAAAGCGGCAGGAGTCAACCCGCTTGTTCATTACCTTAAAAGCGGCAACAAAGAAGGCCGTGCCGCCCAACAGGATCGGGCTGAATATATATACCCAAACCCGGGGGCGCGGTCACAAACAATGGATGTTTTTAATATCCCACATAAAATAGCCCTTGCCTGGAAGGAAGGTGGCGCGCGGTTGCTGTGGCAAAAGGTCCGCCGCAAGATTGGACGCGCCTCTCCGGAGTTGGGAGCAACCCTAACTGCTTTGCCGATTGAACCGCCCAGCCTGGAAAATCTGCATTACCAGCCGTTGATTTCGGTGCTAATCCCAACCTACAACACGCCGGTACAGTACCTTTTCGCGGCGGTCAATTCGGTGCGCAACCAGTTTTATCCGCATTGGGAAATTTGTATTTGTGATGATGCGTCATCGGATAAAGCAACCCGCAGCGCATTGCGTACAATCGAAAAAAGCGATGCGCGAATCAAAGTGTGTTTTTTGGCGGAAAATGGCGGTATTTCAACGGCGACCAATAAAGCCGCCGAGATTGCCGAAGGAGAGTTTTTTGCCTTTCTCGACCACGATGACGAGTTGACCGAAAATGCATTGTATGAAGTGGCATTGGCGCTCAACAAAAAGGGCAATACCGATGTCTTATATTCAGATCAGGACAAGATCGATGCCAGCGGCGCTCCCCACGAACCTTTCTATAAGCCTGATTGGTCGCCCGAATATCTCCGCTCCGTAATGTATGTGGGGCATCTCCTAGTTGTAAGGCGCGAATTGTTTCAACGGGTAAGTGGGATGAATTCCCAGTTCGATGGTGTTCAGGATTACGAATTTATGCTTCGTGTCGCCGAAACCAATCCTCGAGTCATACATATACCCAGAATCCTATACCATTGGCGTAAAATCCCAGGCAGCGTTGCCATGGGATTGGATGAAAAGGGCGACAAAATCGAAATTCTGCAGGCTAGAGCGGTTAATGAACACTTTTCGCGCCTGGGTTTGCGGGCGGTTGCCGTCAATCATCCCAGACATCGCCACCGTTTGTTGGTGCAACCCAATACGCGGGAGCGTTACCCTGTGGTAAGCATTATTATTTTGACGAAAGATGCGCCGGTTCATATTGGGCGTTGCCTTCGGTCTATCTTCGAAAAAACCGCCTATCCGAACTATGAAGTATTGGTGGTGGATAATGAAACAACCCACCCGGATGCGCTTAGGGTTTTCAACCAGTACCCGGCAAAAATCATACCTTTTCGCGAAAAATTTAATTATTCCAGGGCGAACAATAGCGGTGTCCGGAATTCCGGGGGAGAATTCGTTATCCTGCTAAACAATGATACTGAAGTGATCACCCCGGATTGGATCGAACAATTGCTGTTCTATTGTGAGATGCCCGATGTCGGCGCTGTGGGTCCTTTGCTGGTATATCCTGATCGGACGGTTCAGCACGCCGGGGTCGTATTGGGGTCCCGGGGAACAGCCGACCATGTCATGCGTCATTTTCCACATGATTCAGATGGATACGCTGGTTCGTTAAGCTGCCCGCGCGAAGTATCGGCAGTGACTGGCGCCTGTCTTATGATAAAACGCGGTGATTACCTTGACGAAGGCGGTTTGAGCGAATACTATGGAACGCATTACCAGGATGTTGATTTGTGTTTGCGGCTTCTCGCAAAAGGCAAGAGAAATCTGTATGTGCCTCATGCGATGTTGATTCATTACGAGGGATCCACTCGAGGAAAATTTTACGATCATTTGGATCGATCTCTTTTGCTCGATATATGGGGCGAATGGATCGATACGGGCGATAATTTCTACAATCCAAACTTTTCGTTGAGCCGGCTAAATTACACACTCGGTAATAGGGAGAAAAACGCATGAATATCCTTTTTGTCGCGTATCATCACCTGGACAGCAACAGCGGAATCCATATTTTTAATCTTGCCAATGAACTAACTCGTTTGGGCGCCCATTGTACCGTTTGTGTTCCCGAACAAAAGGAAGCAGTGTACAATCTGGGACAGCCGCTATTTGAAGTAATAGAGTATAGGAACGCGCTGCAAACCATCAAGCCCGGGCAGATTGATTTAATCCATGCATGGACGCCGCGCGAAGGCGTGCGAAAAATAACCGAGCAACTATCGAGAGAATATGGCTGTCCGTACCTTGTCCACTTGGAGGATAATGAGGAGATTTTGCTGGAGTCTTTCACAGGCCGCTCGATGGCGCATTTGCGCAAACTGTCGCCTGAACGCTTGGATAAAATTATCCCTCCGCATTTGTCACACCCATTTCACTACATGGAATTTATCAATAAAGCGCAGGGCGTTACCGCGCTTATGGATACGTTGCTGAAATTTTGCCCCGGAAATATTCCCACCGAGGTGATTTGGGCAGGGTATGAGGAAGAAATTCACTGGTATGTTCCGCCTGACGTGGGACACCGTCGCCGTTTAAAAATCGATGAACAAGAGAATGTCATAGTCTATACAGGCAATGTTCACCAGGCGAACCGGCGGGAGGTCTTTAGTCTGTATCTGGCTGTTGGGTTGTTGAATCGACGCGGCATTCGTACGAAGCTTGTCCGAACTGGCACCAACTTTGTGCCTCTCTTCAATGCGGAGTTGGGGGAAATCTTGAAAAAGCATTATGTGGAGCTCGGCCATATCTCGCGAAAACAACTGCCGGCTTTGCTCTCTATAGCGAATGTCCTTGTTCAGCCGGGGGGCGGCAACGACTTCAATGATTACCGCTTCCCCTCTAAAATACCCGAGTATCTGGCTGCCGGCAAACCGGTATTATTACCGGCGACGAATATTGGACGCTTTTTGAAAAACGGCGAGGAATGCATCTTGTTGGATGAAGGGAATGCTCTTGAAATCAGTCAAAAACTTGAAGCGCTATTTCCTAATAAAGCGTTATGTGAAAAAATTGGAAATGGCGGGCGCCGTTTTGCAGAAAAGAATTTGAAATGGAGCATAAGCGCCAGAAAATTGCGTGATTTTTATACGCAGTTGCTAAATCGAGGAAAGCGTATAAGAAACGATATACCGCTTTCTACCGTTGAAAACTCAAAAATAAATCAGGATCCGATCATTATTTACCAGATGGGGAAAGTAGGGTCCAAAACAGTCGAGTATTCCCTCATTCAGGCTTACCAGTCTCTCAATGTCAATGTGCCTATTTACCATGTTCATTTTTTAAATTATCTAGCAGAAAGAGAAAAAAACTTACAAGAACATAACAACATTCCTGCCGCTGTGATACAAAAAGAAAAAGAATCTCAAGTTGTGCGCAAATTGATTGACGAAAATCTTGATTGGCATTGGAAGATAGTAACTTTGATTCGAGATCCAATCGGAGTCAATGTCGCAGCATTTTTTCAGAGTCTCGGACAATTTGTGCCAGATTGGAGAGAACGATATAGAAATGGAACTCTAAAAGCAGGTAATCTGCGCGAAATTTTTTTGGAACAAAATAGGGATTTTCATTATCACCCCATTCGGTGGTTTGATTCACAAATGAAACCGGTTTTTGAAATTGATGTTTATTCAACCTCGTTTCCCGTAGAAACCGGATACAAAATTTACTCTGAAATGCCTCATGCTAATTTACTCTTGATTCGACTGGAAGATCTAAATCTTTGCGCTAAACAAGCGATGTTCGAGTTTTTAGGCTTGAAAAAATTCATTCTCCGAGATGATAATACGAGCGACAAAAAGGATTACGCCGAACTTTATAGAGATTTTAAGCAGCTATCCTTACCAGTTGAGTACGTCGAAGATATATATAGTGCAAAATTTTCCCGTCATTTTTATAGTCAAGAGGAGCGCGAGAAATTCTCCGCACAGTGGGTACACAAATTGTAAGTAAACTGCTCAGGCGAGACAGGCTGGAAAGGAAATGAAAGGTTTTTCACCTTGATGTAACGATGGATGTTTGGCGTATCTCGCCGGGTGGCGTGCGCCGTAATTTCTGACTTTTCGAGGTTGTTTTTTGCCTATGCGGCAACATTTACTCGAATGCAGAAAGTATCGAAGTTGTATCATAGCAGAAAGTCGCGAGAATTTTTTGTCGAAGTTGGATACTGCACTTGAACTTGCCAAAAAACCGAAATATCTGTCAATTCTGAATCTTGAAGCAAATGAAAATTCATGGCAGGAAAAAACACGACAAATTCTTAACTGGATTGGCATTGATGTAAGTGATACTCAGCAAAATTAAGGGATGAGAAAATTGTTGATAAAGATAGCCAGCCCCGTCCGTTGGAATTCGGGGCTGGCTTTTTTCATCGGGTTAGAGCGATTTCTCGAGGGTCGCTTCGCTTGTGCCGCCGGGCTGGTCGCTCACCAATACCGAAATCCGCACGGTGCTTCCCTGCGCCGCGTTTTCGGAGGCGGTATATACCCAGCGTCCGCTGGCGGGCAGGGTCTCCACCGCCTCGCCGCTCTCGATCTCCTGCCCTTCCGAGTCGCTCACCGTCACCAGCAGGCGGGCAACCTTGAAGTCGTCATACGCGCGGATCACGATCGGGTCTCCCGCCGCGCCGCTGTATTCGGAGAGGTCCACCTCGTCCAGCACGGGCGCATTGAAGAAGTCCGCCACGGTCAGTGAGAAGACCGGTTTGCCCTTTGCCTTTGCCGCCTGTTCGTAAACGGCTTTCTTATCGGGGTCCGCCATCACCAGTTTCCCATACAGCACTGCCTGGCGGAAACGCGCCTGATGCTCCAGTTGGGCGGCAGTCGGCTGGATATTCGAGCGGTCGGGGCTGCGCCCCACCACCACCTCGTCTCCGTATCGCTTGAAGACCAGGTCGCCGACCTTCCCTTGGAATTTCTCCAACACGGGGTTCAGTTTTACTTTTGCCATTGAAAGTTATCTCCTTTATGTGTGAGTGAATCACGCCCCTCGGGGACGTGCCAACGGACGCATATCATTCATCCATCACAAGCGCATCATAAGCGCATCATAAGTAACTCATTCCCGGTATGTCATTGCCCGCACCGAACGCAGGCACGCGTGCGAGGGTGGCACAATCCCCGGCTTTCGGCGGGAGGCTGCTTACCATTCGGGTACGATGTCGTTCCTCGCAGCGACATTCTCATAAAGGAATTGCTGCAAGTAACTGGTAACGTTTAACTGGAGTTGCGATATGATTTGCCCGGTTCCTGTTCGCCGATGGAAGTAGAATGTTTGTTCTATAAATCTGCCCCATTTTTACACCCTTTCCCCCAAAAAATCAAGAGCAAATACCCCGCGTTTGATCACCGCCCGACACATCGTCCCGATGTCCTTCGGGAAAATATGATCGTTCTCGGACCGACCGGTTCAGGAAAATCCTTTTTGACTTGTGCCTTCGGCACCGCCGCTGTCCGCAACGGCTTCACGGTTCGTTACCATCGGACCTCGCGTTTGCTTCACACCCTGACGCAGGTCCGCGCCGATGGCTCCCTCACCAGTGTGTTGCGTTCACTTGCCAGAGTCAATCTGCTCATCCTCGACGACTGGATGCGCGACGCCATCACCATCCAGAACGCCCAGGATATTCTTGAGGTGCTGGATGACCGCTTCGGACATACCGCCACCTTGATTGCCAGCCAAGTCCCCATTGCCGATTGGCATCGCCGCATCCCCGATCCCACTCTGGCAGATGCCATCCTCGATCGTCTTGTACACACTGCTCATCGCATCGAACTGAAGGGAGAATCGCAAAGAAAGCTACGGGCAAAACGGACCATGCCGAACGCTTAGGGTACAATCCCAACCACAGCGCTTTTTTCCTCCTCTCACCGTGCGGCATGTTCCGGCTCACCTGTGCGACATGCCCGACTTATGCAGGACGCGGATTTTTTGAAGAATAACCCGAAAAAGGGCTTCAAATCCGCGTTTTCCGCGCTCGTCCGCGTCCTGATTTTAAGAGTGTAAGAGACTGTTTCTTAACCCGTCGTTTTGGACACGGATGGCACGGACAACACCGATTTCTAAAGGATTTTTTCTGTGTGAACCCGTGAGACTCGTACTGAGCCTGTTGAAGTATCCGTGTCGTCCGTGTACAGAATCACGGCAATTCCCAGAGAACCGAAATGCTCCTAAGGCAATCAATATCCGCGTATAATAAAATCCATGTCCCTCGCCCCCCTCATCTCCGTTGTCATTGTCACCTGGAACAACGCCGCGCACCTGACTCAATGTCTATCCGCGCTCTCGAGGCAGACCGTTCAGGATTTTGAGATTATTCTTGTAGATAACGGATCCACCGATGACGCCGCAGCTGAATTGGAATCCCGCCGGGCTGGTCTTCACGTGACAATCCACCGCCTCCCCTCCAACCTCGGCTTCGCCGCCGCCAACAACATCGGCGCCCGCCTCGCGCGCGGAAAGTGGCTTGCCCTCCTCAACGCCGATGCCTACCCCGATCCGGATTGGCTGGAAAGCCTTCTCAATGCGGCGGAGCGCCGCCCTGAATTCACCTTTTTTGCCTCGCGCCAGGTTCAATATGATCACCCCGCGCTTTTGGACGGGGCGGGAGATGCCTACCATGTCAGCGGGCTGGCATGGCGCCAGCATTACAACCAGCCTGTGGAGAATTATGGGCTTCACGAACAGGAGGTCTTCGGCGCCTGCGCCGCCGCCGCCATGTACCGTAAAGAGGGTTTCCTCGAAGCTGGCGGGTTCGACGAGGCTTATTTTTCCTACTATGAGGATGTGGACCTGAGTTTTCGCCTGCGTTTGCTCGGCGGACGATGCTTATATGTTTCAGGCGCGACCGTACGTCACATTGGTTCTGCCAGTACGGGAAAAAACAGCGGCTTCACGTACTACCACATTCATCGCAACCTCGTATGGACATTCTTCAAAAACATGCCCGCGCTATTATTTTGGCTTTTTTTACCGTTTCACGTTATCACCAATATCTATTTGTCCCTTCGTATATTAATAAAGGAAGGCAGGTGGATCGCCGTAAAAGCCAAGTGGGATGCGCTGCGCGGACTGCCTGCCATCCTGCGCGCCAGAAAGCAGGCTCAAGCCGCTCGACGAGTCAGCCTGCGCAACCTGTACCGCGTCATGGAAAAAGACCTGTTTGCTCCCCGCCGCGCTTCGCACACCCGTATTCGAGAACAGCAGTAATTCCCGCCATGAAAAAAACACCCGGTCTGGTCGTTACGTTCGATCCGTCCCCTGATTTTTTCCAAAATCTAAACGCCCTTCTTGAACAATTTGCCGTTGTCTTTTTGATTGACAATGATTCCAACCGCGAAACCCGCCTCCGCCTCGAGCAGGAGGCGCTTCAAAACTCGCCCCGTTTGCAGGTTTTATTCAACGATAAAAATAAAGGCATTGCCGCCGCCTTGAATCAAGGCTTCCGCTGGGCAATCGAACAGGGATACGACCACATCATCGCCTTCGACCAGGACAGCCTCCCCGCCTCCACCATGACCTCGGAACTGCTTGCCATCTATCGAACCCATCCCACCCCCGAGCGGATCGCCATCCTCGCCCCGCAGATCCAGGACTCGGTCACAGGCGAACGAATCACATACCTGAAAAAGCGCGGTGCGTTCTCCATGCGGCGGGTCTCCTGCCAAACCGACACATTGGAAGATATTTCGCTTGTCATCACATCCGGCTCATTGAATAATTTGGAGGCGTATAAAAGAATTGGTCCGTTCCGCGACGATTTCTTCATTGACTATGTGGATACTGAATACTGCCTGCGCGCCGCCCGGCATGGATACAAGATTGTCGTGGCGTGCAAGGCGGTATTACATCACCGCCTCGGCAGCCAACAGCAGAAGCAGATCGGCTCCCTCACCCTGCGCCCGACCTTTCACTCGCCGCTGCGCTGGTATTACATCCACCGCAATCGCGTTGTTATGTTGGGGATGTACGCCTTCAAAGCCCCCCATTGGGCGTTATATGATGTGATGGTGGGGAGTTACGCCTTCCTGAAAATGCTTCTGTACGAAGACCGAAAACTGCAAAAGATTTTAGCCGTGATGCTGGGAACCTTCGACGGTCTCTTCCGCCGCATGGGACCCATTGCCCCGTCGCGTAAGCGCTGGCTGGTCGGGGAGTAGGCTGATACAATCCCCCCATGCCTGCGCCGATTGTCTCCCTCATCTTGCTGGTTTGGAACAACCACGAATATCTACCCGCCTGCCTGAAAGCGCTGCAAGCCCAGACGTTTCAGGACTTCGAAATCGTGCTGGTGGAGAACGGCTCTACCAACCCGGACTATTTAAAGGATGTGCGCACGGACCATCCTGCTTTGAAGATCGTCATTGAACGGCTGGAAACAAACGCGGGGTTCGCGGCGGGGAATAATATCGGTGCAAGGCTTGCGCGTGGAAAGTGGCTTGCCCTGCTCAATGCGGATGCCTTCCCCGAGCCAGACTGGTTGGCATCGCTCATGCGCGCCGCGGATCATAATCCGCAGTTCAATGCCTTCACATCCCGCCAAATCCAATTTCACACACCCGACCGGCTGGATGGAGCCGGGGATTCCTACCATGTCAGCGGGTTGGCATGGCGAAAATACTACAATAGACCTGTTCGTGAGTATGGGCTGAAATCGGAAGAAGTGTTCAGCGCCTGCCCGGCGGCTGCCCTTTACCTGCGCGATGAATTCCTCCAACTGGGCGGCTTCGACGAAGACTACTTCTCATACTTTGAAGATGTGGACCTGGGTTTCCGAATCCGCTTGAGCGGAGGAAAATGCCTGTACGTGCCGGAAGCGGTTGTCAGTCACGTGGGAAGCGGGAGCACCGGCAGGCGAAGCGACTTTTCCGTCTATCATGGCTATCGCAACTTGATCTGGACTTTCGTCAAGAATATGCCGTCTCCCTTGATCTGGTTCTTTCTGCCCGTTCATATTGCGACCTTGTCTTTCTTTGTCACTCATCTTTCGCTGCGCGGACAGGGCGGGGTGATTGGGAAGGCGATTTTCGATGCTTTGCGCGCTTTGCCGAAGATGCTTCAAAAAAGAAGATTGATTCAAAAAAATAAAAAAATAAAAACAGGTGATTTGTTGAAAGTCATGTCCACAGGGTTATTGGAACCATATCGGGAATTCATTCAACGGAACAGGATGAAATGACCAGCCAGCCGCTCATCACGATTTCCATCGTCAGCCATGGCAATGCCGATGAGATCCGTCATCTGCTTGCCAGCCTGCGGGAACATGAACCGGATGCAAAACGGTTTCAATTGATCGTCACCGATAATTTGAAGGACGATCTGCCTGGTCTCGACCCCGCTCCCTGGCATTCGCTCCATATCATAAGAAACAACCGACAGGCGGGTTTTTCCAAAAACCACAATGAAGCCTTTGACTTGGCGGAGGGCGATTATTTCGCAGTTCTCAACCCGGACCTGGTTTTAGTACAGCCGGTTTTCGAGAAATTAATCGCGCGCCTGCATGACCATCACGCGGATTTGATCGCGCCCCAGATCGTGGATGAGAACGGGATGGTTCAAGACTCGTCCCGGTCTCTGCCCACACCTTTTGAGATCATCCGCCGCCGCCTGCCTGGTTACAAGTTCAAACCCATTGAACCCAACCACGAGGGAATGATTCACCCGGATTGGGTGGCGGGCATGTTCTGGCTCATGCGCGCGGATGCGTACTGCCAATTGGGCGGCTTGGACAAAAAGTTCCGCCTCTATTTCGAGGATGTGGATTTTTGCGCGCGCGCCCGTTTGCAGGGAATGAGGCTCGGTGTAGATGCGCAGGTTCGGGTGCGGCACGATGCGCAGCGATCCAGCCGCAGGAATCCATATCATCTATTCCTGCACATTCAGAGCGCCGCGCGATTCTTTATGTCCCCCGTATATCGGCAGTTCAAACGGCTTCTCCAAACATAGTTAACTGGCTCTTCAGGATTAAGTGGGGTAATACCTATTTACCACAGAGCGCACAGAGGGCACGGAGATTTTTTAAAGGTTTTTCTCTGTGGACTCCGTGATCTCTGTGGTGAAAAAAGGGAACCCCACCAA
>QZIJ01000030.1 GCA_003598975.1 Anaerolineaceae bacterium
AATCAAAACAAGCATCCCATGAATTTCATGGGATGCTTGTTTTGATTTGTGGGGTTCTCAATCTTCTGCTGATATTACATGTCATATTTTCATGATGATGATTGACACAAGTCATTCTGCTTATCCAGATTTGCGCCATATCGCGCTCCTTGGGTTGACTTATCTCTTATAAGATAGGTCAACTTTACCGAATAAGGAGATGGGCTTTTCATGATGAAACAAAAAATTGGTCTCACCACCCGGATCGTCATCAGTGCAATGCTATTGATGTCCTTTCCGGGAACCGTTTTCGCTGATGGAGGGGATGGTGGATACTCAGCAACCGCCAATGGATTTCAAATCACGCTTGCATTTGCCGAACCTGCTGAAACAGGGGCAAATGAATTTCACATTCAGATCAGCGACTCGATGGGGATGCCGGTCTCGAATGCAGAAGTGGAAGTCACCGCCATGCCGGTCGAAGCGATGTCTGACCATGAAGAAGAACCTGCTGAAGAGATGTACGATATGGAGATGGCTACCGAGACCCCAGCCGTGAATGAGATGGATGGCATGGCTGGAATGGAGATGTCGCCCAACGAACCATCCAATGAGATGGAGTCGAACTCACATGACGACAACAGTGAAGAGAGTCATGCCGAGGAGTCGATGCAGGTTTCCCTGGTAGCGGGTCATGAACCTGGTGAATATTCAGGCGAAATCATGCTGGATACATCCGGCACCTGGATCTTCAGCATCCATTTCACTGTCGATGGTCAGATGACAGAAGTTGAAATTCCCATCGAAGTAGCCGGCGCAATTTCCAAACCCGGCATCCTGGCGGGCTTTTTCGGGCTCAACGCCACCTTGATCGCCACCGCTGCGTTCATGAAACGCAAATCCATTTCAAAATAGGCACGAAAGGTTTCCTTCCATGACCACTCCCATTCAACGTCCAACCCCATCCATTTGGAACGGCGGCAATCTGCTCCAGAACAAATGGATCAACCGTTTCCTGCGCAGCCGCTGGTATCCCGGCATCATCCAGTGGCCCACCCTGCTGATCTTCATGCTCATCATGTTCCAACTGGTCTTGGGACCTGATTCGGCGCACGACAATTTCGGCACCGCCATGACCTGGGTCTTATGGTGGCCGGTTCTGCCGATCATCTTTTTATTTTTAGGTCGCTTCTGGTGCGCGATCTGCCCGTTTGCCACCATCAATGATCTGGTCCAAAAATTCGTCGGCAATAACCGCCCGGTTCCACGGTTTCTGAAAAAATACGGCATCTGGATCATCGATGCCCTATTCATCCTGATCACCTGGAGCGATCATGTCTTTGGCGTGGTGGAAAACCCACTGGGTTCGGGCATTCTGATGCTGACCCTCACCACAGGTGTGATCGCCTCCGGCTCCTTCTTTGAACGCCGCACCTTCTGCCGATATGTCTGCTTCCTGGGCGGTCTCTCTGGAAACTATGCCCGCACCGGTATGTTAAGTCTGCGAGGCACACCTGATATTTGCGCCACCTGTACAGTCGCTTCCTGCTATAAAGGAACAGAGAAGGCTCCCGGATGTCCGCTGTTTGAATTTCCCAAGACCATGACATCCAGCGCCAACTGTGTCATCTGCGCCGACTGCATCAAGAACTGCCCGAATGACTCCATTCAATTGACTCTCCGACCGCCCACGAAGGAATTGTGGTTCATCCGCAAGCCCAAAATGGAGGAGGCGTTTTTGTCCGCAGTCATTATGGGCATCGTCTTTGTCCAGAATGTAACCATGCTGGAAGTGTGGACAGGCATGCTTAACTGGCTGGAGCGGGTGACCGGTACGACCAATTACGCCGTCACATTCAGCATCACCTTCGCGATAGCCATTATTATCCCGGTTGCCCTGCTTGGTTTGACTTCATGGATCGCCAGCAAATTCAACAAGACCACCTTGATCGAGAACTTTACCCGTTTCGGGTACGCCATCATCGCGCTCGACGTGGCAGCTCATATCGCCCATAACCTGTTTCATCTGCTGGCGGAAGGCAAATCCATCTTCTACACAGCGCTGGGTCTCTTTGGCGTGGAGGTGCATGGCGCTTCCCCTGCAATTCTCAGCATGGGCGAGATTCAATTGTTGCAGTTTGGTTTGATCGCGCTTGGGTTCATTGGCTCCTTGTATACCGCCTATCGAATTTCCAAGTCCAATCACGCAGATGGCAAAATCTGGGGAACCTTCGTCCCCTATGCGGCTTTGATGGTATTGCTGACTGCGATGAACGTGGTGTTATTCACCCTTCCGATGGCAATGCGCATGTAATTTCAACATGGAATGTCAGAGTGCAGGAAGTCAGTCGTCCTGCACTCTGTGTGTTTAAACCCTTCACTCAACCTTACAAGACTCTTTACAGCATCTTTACATTGAGAAACTATGCTTGGTTTATCATCTTTTAAATTTGGAGGCTTCCTGCCATGATACCCAGAAGACTAACTCGCAGAGACTTTATAAAATTGATGGGGATGGGCGCGGGGACTCTGACTCTCGGCGCCTGCGGACTCCTTCCGTCTGCCTCAACCAACCCGACGGCTGTTCCCGCCATCCAAACATCGTTTCCCCCTTTGCCTGATCTACCCCTCCTTGCTGTTGACCTGACGGCTGGACGTGCCACGCTCCCCATATTCCAAGGGGCAGAAACTTCCGTTTTGAAGTATCAGGCATCGGTGAGGGAAGGAAGCGGGGAATCCGTCCAAACGTTGAGCGGCTCGTATCTGGGACCCATTTTCAGGATAAGACAGGGTCAACAGGTTCAAGTTCATCTGAATAATGAACTGCCCGATGAGACCATCATTCACTGGCATGGTTTGCGAATTCCCGAGGTTATGGATGGGCATCCACGCCATGCCATCGCGCCTGGACAAAGTTATGACTATGATTTTCAGGTGATCAATCGCGCGGGCATGTATTGGTTCCATCCGCACCCGCACCAGTTGACAGGACCGCAGGTATATTACGGGCTGGCGGGTTTGTTCATCATCAGCGATGAGGAAGAAGCTGCGCTGGGTTTGCCTTCGGGCGAATATGACCTGCCGTTAGTGATCCAAGATCGGACGTTCGACTCGCAAAACCAGATGGTCTATCTGGCGAACGGCATGATGGATCAGATGATTGGTTTTCTGGGAAACACGATATTGGTCAAC
Organism: Anaerolineaceae bacterium; assembly: GCA_003598975.1. Taxonomy (GTDB): domain Bacteria; phylum Chloroflexota; class Anaerolineae; order Anaerolineales; family Villigracilaceae; genus Denitrolinea. The sequence continues at coordinate 3,172 of QZIJ01000030.1, forward strand.
GGCGCGCCGAATGCGAGCATGGAAGTAAAAGCCAGCGCATACCGCCTGCGTATATTGAACGGCTCGAACTCGCGCATTTACAAACTCTCCTGGCAGGATGGCACGCCCTTGACCGTGATCGCCACCGACGGCGGTCTGCTGGAAGAGGCAGTGACACGGGATTACATCACGCTGGGACCTGGGGAACGCGTGGAGTTATGGGCGGATTTCAGCAGCCGCGCAACAGGCAGTGAGAGGAAGCTGGTCAGCCTGCCATTTTCGGATTTCAACGGCGGCATGATGGGAGGGGGGATGATGGGGGGCGGTTCCAGTCTGCCCAACGGGGCGGCGCTCGACATTCTCCGCTTGAAAATTGGCGAAAAAGTGGCGGAGGCAATTCCGTTGCCAGCGCGACTTTCGACAATCGAACGACTTAACGAGGATGATGCGGTCAATAAAAATAATCCGCGCTCATTCACGCTGGCAATGCAAGGCATGATCCACACCCTCAACAATCGTTTGTTCGAGATGGATGCAGTTGCGCAGGACGAGATTGTGCGGCTGGGCGATTTGGAAGTTTGGGAATTCTTCAATCTTGAAGGCAGCGGGGGCGGCATGGGTATGGGAATGGGCATGATGAACATGGAAATGCCCCACCCCATGCATATCCACGGCGTGCAATTCCAAATACTGGATCGGCAGATCACGCGTGGATATGAGTCTGCCTATCAGGAACTAAGCGGCGGTTTCGTGAACAACGGCTGGAAGGATACTGTACTGGTGATGCCTGGCGAAAGGGTAAAAGTACTCGTCCGTTTTGAGAATTACACGGGGATGTATCTATATCACTGTCACAACCTTGAACATGAGGATGCGGGCATGATGAGAAATTACAGGGTAGATGGGTAATGCCACTGTTATCAGGGAACACCATTTAATTGTTGAATCTGGTTCATTGCGGGTTCGAAGCCAGGATGATATTTGAGAGCTGTGCGAAGGTCCAATTCTGCGTTTTCATTATCGCCGATCGACTCATACGCCCGTGCGCGCCAGTAATAACTCTCCTCAAGAACTGGTTCACTCATGGCGTTGAGGGTGGTGGTGGCGAGATCAATCACATCCTGATAACGACTGGTATAAAAGTAAGCCAAATATGGCCCGGTTTGATACCACATCATACGCCAGGGTCTTTTGTTATTTGGAATATCAGGATACATGGCAAATGCATTGTCATATGCCAATGCTGCGCCTGCATAATCCTGGAGCTGAACCAGACTGCTCCCCAGATTGAACCATGCAAAAAATCGATCCCGGCCGGCCAATTGGCTGATCTCTCCCGAAGCGACCTGCACAGAACTACGATTGTTATAATCCACATCAGAATGGGGACCCAGAATTTCGATTACAGCATTGTGACGTTCGATTGGATAGACAACAAGATAGGTGTAATTAAATGCCCGCCAATTGCTTTGGAATTCATCATACTGAATCAACTGGTCAGGACCGTAATACGAATCCTGGACGATAAACCTGCCTTCGGTTTCATCGTAACCAGTCACAAGAACGTAGTGTCCCATCCAACCGTCGAAGTCGCGTCCTTCGAAGCCTTTCTCTACAATAACCGGTAGTTCGGCAGCCAGAAAGCGTTTGAGTATTTGGATGTCGCCGCCTGTACGGTAAACAACTTCAAACCCGGTGTCCTCCAGAATAAACTTGGACAGTTCATCAGGCATTACATTCTTGTCCCGTGAATTGGGTTTGGTAAAGTCAGCAATGGGTTGCTGATCTCCATCCCATCCCCAGTAAGTTAACGCCATCGCCAAGGTAGCCGGGCCGCAGTTGTTCCAGGTTTGATATTCATGTCGGACGCCATTGAGCGATGCCGCCTCAGGTAATGGCGGTGGCGCAATGGTGGGAGTTTGTGTCGATGCAGGTGTTTTTTGAGGAGTGGGTGTCATCCCGGTCGCAGTGGCGTGAGGCAATCTGGTGGGATATCCTTCCTTGGGAATAAAAATTACCTCCTCCGGGGGCGATATTAAGTACTTGACTTGTGCCAATGCCTCATTAACTCGCCATTCAATTTTTTCACGAACCATTGGAATCGAGAAGATCAATGGAGCCAATACAAGTGACCCAGTGACGATTACCATTGCGAGTTTGGTGGGTTTTACCTTCTTCATCATGAACCTTTTTGAGGTTTAGTAAATTTCCATTCAAATCTATTTGACGCTCAACGACACGGATATTCCAGTTTCTCGAAGAGTACCTTCTGCGTATGAGAATTGCCTGAAAAGCAATATCCGCAGAATGGCGTATATTCGGAATAGGCAAAATGTCTCTCGGTACTTATTGTCAAATCCAGTAGACTCCATTTTACTGATGGAGATTACATCCAGTCAGTCAATGAATTAAGTAATTGAAGGAAAGCCGTTGTCAAGGAGTATCAATATGTCATTCAAGGACCCCGTCTGCGGAAAACGCATCCATCGCGGCAAAGCACATATCACCATCGAATACGAAGGGGTGAACTACTTTCTCTGCTGTCCGCAATGCCAGGCGCAGTTTGAACGTTCTCCAAAGTCCTATGCCAAGCCTGAATTGGGCGAGAAGGCCAGGAAAATCCAACACTATCCCATAAAGCAACAAAATTGAGAGGAAAAACATCATGAGCGATAACTGTCACGTTGAACCGATCCAAAAATCCGCGCTGGATCATGTCATCCAGTCTGCCAACCGTATCCTGCTGTCCGTTTCAGGGATGGGCTGTCCCAACTGCGCCACACGGGTACGCAATGGGCTTCTCTCATTGGACGGAGTCCATGATGCCGAAGTCATGTTGAACATGCGCATGGCGGAGGTTTATTTCGATGAGAAAAAAGTCTCCGCTGAGATGCTTGTTCTGGCAGTGGCTGAAGCGGGAAATGATGGACGCCATAACTATCAGGCGCAGGCGATCACAGCGTAAATGATCTTAACCATCAGGTGACATTCATCATAAGCCATTTGGCGCATGTCCTCACCCGCTGTACTGCGCTGGAGAGGACTTAATTGTCAGACTACTATTGGGTCATCCGAACACGGAGGACCCAATATGTTTTCAAAGATCAGAAAGTTTCTCTTCCTTCTCATCATCTTGGCACTGACCGCAGCTACGGTTTCTGCCTGCTCGACCTCATCCAGCGATGAAGTCCATCTTGCCATGTCGCCATTGGATCAAATGCCAATGGATGTTCAATCCGCGCCTGTGACTGTGCAAACTGCATATCAATTCAATACAGCCAACCCCGATATCATGAAAGATATTCCCTGTTATTGCGGTTGTGGCGACATCGGTCACACCTCCAATTACGATTGCTACGTTTCAAACGTGGATGCGGACGGCGCCATTACCTTCGACAATCATGCTCTCGGCTGTTCCATCTGTGTGGACATCACCCAGGATGTCATGCGCATGTTGAACGATGGCAAAAGTCCGCAGGATGCCAGGGCGTACATCGACGCGACCTACTCCAAGTACGGACCCTCCAACATTCCTTAACCTGATGAACCCGCGCTTCTCTCTTCTCCTCTTTATGATGGCTGGAATGGTGGTGGCGTTCGCGCCACTGCCAGTCCCAGCCGTTGCGCCCCAAGCGCGGATTTTTCGGATTGATGCGCGACAATATGCCTATTCTGCCTCCGAGCTTGAAGTCAACCAAGGTGACACGGTGATCATTCGCCTCGTCAGCGCCGATGTTGTGCATGGACTGTACGTGGATGGTTACGATGTTTCCGTCGAAGCCGACCCGGGTCAATCTGCAACTCTCACTTTCATCGCTGATAAGCCTGGCTCCTTCCGCTTTCGCTGTAATCTCACCTGTGGAGCCATGCACCCCTTCATGATCGGCAAGTTGACGGTCGGCAACAACAACTGGCTGTTTCGCTCGATTGGCTTGGCGATGCTGGCAGTATTTGGCGTGATCTTATCGATAAAACAAAAAGCATAATTTCATCATGGCAAAGATCGAACTTACCCGCAATCCCTTCATAAAGAACGCCATCAAAAGCCGCTATCCACAGCTGGCGGTCTTTATCGTTATGTTGGTGGGATACATTTTCGCCATTCTCGCAGGGCTGATCGGCACGCCAGTCGGAAGTCATAACTTTAGCATCGTCTTTGTGTGGATCGCATGGTGGGCAGTTCTCATTCTCGTGGCTGTCCCATTCTTCGGGCGGGGATGGTGCGCGGTTTGTCCCATTCCACTACCTGGTGAGTGGTTACAACGTGGTGCAGTATTAAGCCCACCAGAAAAAAGACCGAAATGGCTCAACCTGCGCGTGCCCAAAATGTTCCGCAACATCTGGCTGCAAAATATTTCATTCCTTCTGCTTGCACTTTTTAGTAGTGTTTTGCTTACCACTCCAAATATCACAGGGATCGTTTTGGCAGTCATGCTTTTCGCTGCAATTGGACTAAGCACGATCTTCGAACGCCGCGCCTTCTGCCGTTATCTCTGTCCCGTTGGCGGATTTATCGGACTCTACTCTCAGACCGCTCCCATCGAATTACGAATTAAAGACAAGCAGGTTTGCGTGAAGTGCGAAGGCAAGCCTTGCTATAACGGTTCAGCCGCCGGCTATGGCTGTCCGTGGGATGTCTTCCCCGGCGGGCTGACCAAGAACACCTACTGTGGTCTGTGCATGGAATGCATCCGCACCTGCCCGCATGACAATATCGCAATAAATCTGCGTCCCTTTTCTGCTGACCTTGCCAAACCATCCACCCGCATGGATGAAGCCTTCAAAGCCTTCATCATGCTCGGCTCGGCGATGATCTATGCAGGCGTATTGCTCGGTCCGTGGGGCACGCTCAAAGACGCGGCGTATGGCGTAGGTACGGGCGCATGGTTCATTTATGCTGTTGTGTTTCTCGCCATCATCTTTGGCATCTTACCTGGTTTCTTCTCATTGGGGCTGCTGAAGACAAAAAGCAATCTGCCATTCAAACAACGTTTCGCATCTCTTTCCACTGCCCTCATCCCATTGGGACTGATGTTCTGGGTCGCGTTCAGTTTATCGTTTGTCCTTACCAATGCTTCCTACATTCTTGCTGCGCTCTCCGATCCATTAGGACTTGGATGGAATCTTTTTGGTACAGCCAATTTCGCATGGCAACCCATGTTGACGACAATTCTTGCCCCCGCTCAAACACTCGCCTTGGTCGTTGGTTTGATCTGGTCGGCGCGGACAGCTCAAAAATCCGCGAGTGAGGCGGGAGTGTCTCCGTTGCCCATCATCTTTTATTCTTTTGTCGCTACATCCACCATGCTTTGGTTACTGCTATGAGACGAGCAGAATTACTTTCACGCATTTTGATCATCATTGGAATCATCCTTGCGGTTGGCGCGCCGTTGTACTTCTGGAAGAGCACACCGATCATCCATGCGCAGATGGCAGATGATGGTGGATGGAGTCCCGATGTTATACAAGCGGAAGTTGGAAAGCCCATCCGTTTGAAATTCACCTCGGATGATGTGGTGCATGGCTTTGCTGTCGGTCAAATGGACATGCAAAGCATGGACATTCTTCCCGGCAAGGTAACGGACGTTACCCTGAATTTTGACAAGCCCGGGATTTACACTTTCTTCTGCACACGCTGGTGCGGACTCAATCACTGGCGGATGCGCGGCACAATTGAAGTCAGCGGTTCGCCTTCGGACCCTGAGCCTATTTCGCCTCCGTTATACGTTTCTTTAGACCTCGACATTGACGCTCCGCACGATGCGCCGATCATTCCATCTCAAACACCTTTTGCAATTCGCGGAGAATCACTTGCAACCCAATTACCAATTAACATCTACCCATCACCCGACTATTATCTTTCCCATTCTCCCTATCAGGTCTTTACCGACCTATCCAACACATCCCTCTCTGAATCCCAGCGTTGGGATGTGGTTGCCTACATTTGGCAATCCAACACAACAAAGGAATCTCTTGAAAACGGAAAACAACTCTACGCCCAAAACTGTGCCGCCTGTCACGGCGAGAACGGAGCGGGTGACGGTGTCTTTGCAGATGACCTGGCTCAGGCTGGAGAAGCATCCATGCAAAGCATGAGCGGCGCAATGGATATGATGATGCAAACACCTGTTGATTTTACCGACCCCACGCGGATGCTTGGCGCAAGTCCTGCACTGTTACAGGGAAAAATTCTACGCGGTGGCATGGGCACGGGCATGCCCATGTGGGGTTCGATCTTCACTGAAGAACAAATCTGGGACTTAATTGCATATCTTTACTCGTTCCAGTTTGAATATGAAAAGTAAGGAGACACTATGAGCAAGAAACATAAGAGACAAAAACAAAAGCAGAAATTCCCGTGGGTATTTGCTGCCATTGGCGGAGTTCTGCTGGTTCTGGCGGCATTCCTCTTTGCCAGGCAGAACGGTTATGGTGGCGGGACACCCTCCATTTCGGTCGATCAGAAAAGGATTGATTACGGCGATGTGAAATTCAACGTGGAAAAAACTTTCGCGATCAAAGTTACCAATACAGGCGATGGTACATTGCGGTTCAAAGAAGAGCCATACATCGAAGTGCTGGAGGGGTGCTGACCTCCTCAACTTACCATCGGTTCGATGGTACTCAAACCTGGCGAAAGCACAATCGTTGAATCATCTGTCTTTATGATGCACGAAGGCATGGATGGTCCACATAATTTTGCGGTTCATTTGAAAACAAACGATCCTGCAAACCCCGATCTGATCGTAAATATCTTATCCAACTGGATACCCTGAAATTGAGAGGTCATATTCAATGCTTGCAAGTTTTCTACTGTCGCTGCGTGAGGGATTGGAAGCCGCCCTCATTATCGGAATCGTATTGGGAGTATTGCTCAAATTAAAGCGCACCGATTTAAATGGTATTGTCTGGCGCGGAGTCGGGCTGGCAGCCTTATTAAGCCTGATATCCGCAATTGCACTTAACGTGCTTGGGATGGAATTCGAAGGTAAAGGTGAGGAGATTTTTGAGGGAGTTGCCATGCTCCTTGCCGCAGGTGTGCTCACCTGGATGATCTTATGGATGCGCAATCATGGCGGGAGTCTCAAGAGTGAGATTGAGGAGCAGACCAGCCAGGCGGCGTTGGGAAGCGGACAAAAAGCCCTGTTCGCTCTGGCGTTTCTGGCTGTGTTCCGCGAGGGCATTGAACTGGCGCTATTCCTGCTTGCCGCACGCCTGACATCCAGTCCGCTTCAAACCATTTCAGGTGCATTAATGGGATTGTCGAGTGCGGCAATTTTGGGATGGATGTTGTTTGCTTCCGCGATAAAACTCAGCTTGCATGGATTCTTCCGAACGACAAATACCCTGCTGATCATCTTTGCGGCGGGACTGGTCGGATTGGGCATCCATGAGTTAAATGAAGCGGGCGTCATCCCTTCAGTCATCGAGCACGTGTGGGATGTTAACGGAATCCTGAGCGATAAAAGTGAAACTGGCTTGCTTCTAAAAGCGCTCGTTGGATATAACGGAAATCCATCGTTAACTGAAGTAATTGCCTACGTTGCCTATCTGGTGGCATTGGGCGCCATCGTGTTTACAAAGAAGGAAAGGCACAAGCCTGTGATGGTGACAACGAAATAACAAAATGCCTTCGGTAATTACCGAAGGCATTTTGTCTTATTTTTGTTTCAACAACCTTGCCGAGTTTCCCATGATGCCAATATCGGGCAGGGACTGCGCGGCGGCGGCGAGAACCGGCGGGAGAATACCAAATGCCGCCAGGGATAATCCAAAGACATTGTAGATCATCGTGAATGCCAGATTCGTTTTAACGATTCTCATTGTTCGTTTGGCGATCTTCAACACATCGGGAACCAAATTCCAGTCTTCGCGCATGAGGGCGATGTGAGCCGCTTCGATGGCGACATCTGTTCCAGCCGCGCCCATTGCAATGCCGATATCCGCCTGGGCGAGGGCGGGCGCATCGTTGACGCCGTCGCCGATCATGACAACGACATGTCCCTTTGCCTGATATTCCTTCACGATGTTGATCTTGTTTTCTGGCAAAAGATTGGCACGATAGGAAACACCCAATTTTTCTGCCAGCGCGGAGGCGGTTCTTTCGTTGTCGCCCGTGAGCAATTCGATGTGACGAATGCCCAGTGTGCGGACTTCCTTGAGCGCGGCTGGAACTTCGGAACGCAACGTGTCAGAAGCAGCGAAGACACCGACCAATTCAGTATTGCTTTCCATAAACAGCAGCGTTTTACCCTGCGCTTCAAGATCGGCGGTCATGGCTAATGTCTCTGCGGCGGGAATCATGCGGCGGTTGCCGATGGCAATGCGGCGCGCGTCGATCACAGCGCGAACACCCTGTCCGGGTACGGATTCAAAATCCTTCGGTTCAATCAGAGAAATATTTTCCTCACGCGCCAGCCTGCGGACTGCTTCCGCCAGTGGGTGTTCGGAATAGCGTTCAGCGGATGCGGCGATGGAGAGGATCTCGGTGCGGGAAAGTCCGTTCAACGAAATGACATCGGTCACCTGCGGTTGACCCAGGGTAAGCGTGCCTGTTTTATCGACCAGCAAAACATCGGCGCGGGCAAGCAATTCAAGATACTTGCCACCTTTGATGAGGAGTCCGCGTTTGGCGCTGGCTCCAATAGAGGCAAGCATGGCAACGGGAGTTGCCAGAGCAAAGGAACAGGAACAAGCCACAAGCAGTACTGCTGCTGTGGAAAGGGGATTACGCGTAAAAAGAAATGTCAACGCGGCGATGACAGCGACAACAGGCAGATACCAGGCGCTGAATTTGTCGGCGATTCGTTGCACGTTGGCGCGGTGCGCTTCAGCCTCCTCCACCATTTTCACCACGCGTCCGAAGGTGGTATCCACACCGATGCGGTCTGTACGGATGCGCAGACTGCCGAGTTTGGCAATCGTCGCGGCGTAGACGTGTGTTCCGCTTGCGGCTTCGACAGGCATGGATTCGCCTGTGATGGCAGACTGATCAACGGTTGCCTGCCCGCTGATGACTTCACCGTCCACGGCGATCTTTTCACCGGGACGCACGATCACAATATCGCCGACTTTCACCTGCGCGATGGGGAGTTCGATCTCCAATCCCATTTGTTCGACGCGCGCAGTTTGGGGCGCAAGAGAAGTAAGTTCCTTAACTGCACGCCGCGCGCTTTCGGTGGTGAAGTTCTCAACATAATCACCGATACGCATGAACACAACCACCAATGCCGCTGTTACCCATTGACCCACTGCAAGCGCGGCAAGCACGCCGAGAGTCATCAAGGTGTGCGAAATGATCTGGCGTTTGAGTGTGGCGCGGATGACATTCATGAAGACAGGATAACCGCCTGCAAGTACCAGTACCAAACCAAGCAGGAAAGGCACGCGCTCGTTTAGAAGATCAAACAATCCCAAGACTTCACCAAATATAACCACGCTAAGAATGGTCGTGAATACGCTGACAAGCATGATGGTTAGTTTGCGGTTGAAATCGCCCATCGAAACGGGAGCAGGCTTGGGGGAGTCGGAAGCGGGCACATCATATCCCGCACCTTGAACCGCAGAGCGAATGGTTGGCATGTCCACTTGTGTGGGGTCGAGTTGTACTATCGCTTTTTCAGTGCCGAGAAACACATTCACGGATTGCACGCCAGGCAGTTTTTCGATGGCATGTTGAACATGCTGGGTGCATTCGGCGCAGTCCATGCCTGAGATGGAGATTTCGAGAGTTTGAGTATTAGTCATTTTTAGAAGCCTTTACATTGTAGCGTGTGCATTCATAGACACCTTTTGCAACATCGGCGAGCAGTTGGTCTGCCAGCGTGAGCAATTGCCCGACGCGTTGATCGCTTAGTTCATAGTAAACAAACCGCCCCTGCTGTTCGGCAATGACAAGCCCACAATCGCGTAAACACGCAAGATGGTTGGATACATTCGATTGCGTGAGTCCAGTCGCTTCCACAATTTCACCCACGGTGAGGGCTCCATTGTGCAGGGCGTCCAGGATTGAAAGTCGGGAAGGGTCGGAGAAGCCGCGAAAGAGTTTGGCTTGTATTTCAATGGATTTTGGATTAGCAAGTAGTAACATTCCAATTCCTTTCATATCATCATATCAGTATATGATGATATTATATCCAAGATAGAAAAACTGTCAAGCTACCACTTTGTTAGGGGGCATAAAGTTCCAGACGATAAGTGGCTGATTATCTATTTACAACAGGCAATGTGAAAGCGAAGGTACTTCCCTGTCCATCCCCAGCTGATTCCACCCAAATGCGTCCATGTTGTGCTTCTACAAGAGCGCGGGCAATCGTCAAACCGATGCCGCTTCCGCCGCCTGCCTGACGTGAACGGGATTTATCCACGCGATAGAAACGGTCGAAGATGTGGGAGAGATGTTCAGAGGGAATTCCCACACCTGTGTCATGAACAGTAATTTGAATTTCATCCTTTACTTGTTTTGCGGTGATTGTGATCCTGCCACCTTCTGGCGTATATTGCAAGCCATTGCCAATGAGATTTGTCAGGATCTGGATGGCGCGGTCTTCGTCGGCAAGGACAGGCGGGAGGTTGGGATTTAGGTCAAAGTCTAGTGTGATGCGTTTGGCTTGGGCTTTCGCGGCGAGTCGTTTGGTCACAGTATGCACGAGAGATGAAATGTTCACGGAGCGAATATCCAATTGATAGGCGCGGGCTTCCACACGGCTGAGTTCCTGCAAATCATCCACGAGCCGATTGAGGCGGTCTGCCTCTGTGTGAACTTGTTGAAATGTTTCATCGGTGGCAGGCAGGATGCCATCCATCAGACCTTCCATCGAACCCTTGATGGCGGTGAGTGGTGTACGCAACTCATGGCTGACATCGCCGATCAGACGACGACGCATGGATTCAATCTGATTTAGTTTCTCTGCCATCTGATTGAAACGTATGGCAAGTTGTGCGAGTTCGTCTTTGCCGCTGACCTGTACGCGCTCATCATACCGCCCGTCAGCGATGCGCTGCGCGGCTTGTGACATGGCTTGAACAGGCGCAATCACGCGGCGTGTGAAAAAGAAACTGAGCAACATGGCGGCGACCGTCGCGGCAAATGCGGCGTACAGGAGCGCCTCATTGAAACTGGCGCGGAAATCAATATATAGTTGTGGCATGGAATTATCATTTTGCCCCATCATCATCCCGTTTCCCATTCCCATTCCACCGTCCATCATCCCCATATGACGATTAAAGGAAGCAGGCAATGCAAACTGGCTGGCAAGGATCAGGACGATCACCCCCACGACGACAATGACAAGATAGGATAGCAATAATTTTGCGCCAAAGTGGCTTCTCAAATAGTCATTCATGATGGTTCATCCTCAAAGCGATAACCCACACCGCGCACGGTGGCGATCAGATCATCGCGCCCCAACTTTTGACGGACATGACCGAGATGCACATCCACCACACGCATTTCACCAAAGTATTCGCCGCCCCACACCTTTTCAAGTAATTGGTCACGGGTCAGGACACGTCCGCGATTTTCAGCCAATGCTTTCAATAGATCAAATTCAATGGCGGTCAACTCGATTGGATTTTCATCTACAAGGACGGTGCGCGCACCTGTGTCAATGCGGATGTGTTTGAAAGACAGCACGCTTCCTTCCACGCCCGAGCCTGCTCCTGTTTTCAGACGCCGTAACGCTGCCTTGACCCGAGCCACCAACTCGCGCGGGCTGAACGGCTTGGTCACATAATCATCTGCCCCAACTGAAAGACCAACAATCTTATCGGTCTCTTCTGTTCTTGCCGTAAGCATGATGACATATACTTCGGATTCGCGCCGCAAACGCGAGAGCAGTTCAATTCCATCCATGCCGGGAAGCATGATGTCCAGAATGATCAAATCAGGCTTGAAGGCGCGTGCGGCTTTGAGACCTGCATTGCCGTCCGCAGCAGTGTATATCTCGTACCCTTCAGGCTTGAGATACGCGCTGACCAGATTTGTAATGGAAGGTTCATCGTCAATGACCAGGATTTTTGCCATAGTATGCTCGCTGATAAGATTTAATCACATTTATTGTTGTTCTGATTGTAATGGCAATTGATACAAGCAAAATGCGCCGAATGGCTTATATCGGCGCATCGCGTTGGTTAGCCTGAGGAATTATTCAGTTTCTTCGATGAACGTTCCATGCCAGGTGTGCAGGAAAACCTGCCCACTATAGCCATTGACGCTCAACATGCCGACGATCTTGCCGTCTTTTTCAAAGTCGAGGGTGTAATAACCGTAGAACTGCATGGGGTGTTCTGTGGTCGCGCCTGTGATGTTAGCATCCAGATACTTTTGAGCATATTCAACTGCCTGCTCAGGTGTAACGGTCATTTCAGCAGAGACATCCAAAGGAGACGTGTTGTTCCAGTTTCCCATCATATTGCCATAGGCACCCATCATCCCTCCGAAACCGCCCATCATATTTTGGTGATTGACACCGCTGTATTTCAAGTTCCACATCATGTTGGGACCGTGTTCGGGGTAAGCTGTCTGCGAAATAGGATCAACGAGCAGTTCAAATGCGCCAACACCTGTACTGGTTTCCTTGACGATAACATAACCGTTGTTATCGAAGATCATGATCTCGGCGATCTCCAAATCGGAATTGTCCAGATTTGCCAGATATTTTTCTGTGGCGGCTTTCGTTTGGTCGATGCTCAAAGCAGGGAGGTTGGCGTTGTTGTAACCGTAGCCGTTCATCATACCGCCATTGCCCATCATCCCGCCGTTACCGCCCATCATGGACTGTCCACGTCCGTTCATCATCGACGGACCATAAGCATTGCTATTGTTCCAACCATAGCCATTCACACCTGCATTTGTGCCAGGTGCAAGGGCTATGGAAGGTCCAAAAGCATTCGTGCGGGCATACATACTTCCCGCGAAAAAGATGACAGCCGCCAGTGCGAGCACTGCGAGGACAGTCAGGGTTGTGGATAAAGTTTTATTCATGGTTTGTCTCCTATTTTTACGATTCACACGTTTGTGTGGTGTTTTATGCCGTTAGTATAGGATTCGCCAATGAAGCGAGTGTAAAGCGACTATAAAGATATGATAAAGGTTGTTTCGACGGCTAAATAAAAGTTTTTCTCCAAATACTTGGCGGCCATTTAGGAAGACTCATAAATCCAAATCCGTTCCATTTGAGGTGTCTCCTGCCCAGTTAGCACGCTCCATACAAGAGGTAATTCCAAGTCGAAGAGAAGCCCGCCATTCAGGACTGAGACTTCATGGACACCTGTGCCACGAGGAAGGGACATCAAGGGGTTTTGGCTTGCGAATTGCGATAAACGGTTTTGTTTGAAACTTTTCATTCGGCGAATGTCAGCAGGAGACACAGGCGAAAAAATAATTTTTACACCGCCGTCACCAGATGCGCAGATCAAGGATTGAGGCTCTTCAAACATTTCAAGAACCTGCAATTTCAGATCATAACCGCAAACTATTGAGGCGGTTTTGTTGAGCCAGCCCATAGGATCAGGAACCTGTGCGGTTCGTGCCAGGTGTTCGCGCTTGATTTTTAGATCCTGTACCGCCCAAAGGACTACCTGCTCCCGTAGACCGTCGATTGCCTTCCTTTGTCGTTCATTGCCCATGCTGATCAATGCGCCAAAGAAGATTACAGCAGCTGCCACAACTATTGCAAGAAGTATTTCCATTTTTTTCTTTTCCTTTTCGTTATTAGTTGTTAATAGAGTCGTCTTTTGTCCGTTCAGATATCATCTTGAACGATTCGCCCAGCCGTTCCAACGCTTTGGGACGTGGATCCACCAAACTTGCAGACGCAATTACCATGAATAAACCAAGCAAGCCAATGATCTGCCAAAATGGCAGGGAGAGCCGAGGCGGCTCAGGGCTTTCTTCTGGCATTGGTGTGTTCAGTATCAAAGTTGGCGTCGGCAAAATTACTATTGCAGTTGGCGTTATCAAAGGCAACAAAGTGCTGGTTGCTGTCGGTGACGGAGTCAGAGTAGCAGTTGCGGTCGCCACCTCCGGAACCACGATCCTGCCCACATCCTGCCCACACAACCCATTCACATCACAAGCCTGTGCCAGTACCGGGTATTCCCCCGAGGGAGCCAATGTTCCATCTCCAAACCGCCGATCCCATTTCACAATATAGGAATTCCTGCCGGGATCGAAGTCCAGTACCAACTCCTTCCAACGCTTTTGTGGATCACGGATGGTCACCTGGATGCTTGCAATCGGAAAGTGATTGGGGGAAACCTTCAACGTTCAAGTCTCCCAGATCCACCACCGTTCCGTGATGGATACAGCGGGCGGGGCATTATCCACGGTCAGACTAACTGAAACCATATCACCAACATTGCCGGCGCGATCCCTGCCACGCATCTGGATTTTGTACTCACCATTGGGCACTTCACCGGAATGCCCGTTGTAATACCAGCCATCTCCTGGGCTCATCGAGACTGCCTGCCAGGTGTTTCCTTCATCAAATGAGACTTCACCACTCTCCGGAGCGGATGTAGATCGGACAGGCAGCTGCGCCGGCGCAGTTGCCTGTCCCTGACTGCCTTTCATTTATAAAACCATTGAATGTTGGAGTGATACAGAATGAACAAGCGAGCCGTTATTTATGCACGTGTTTCCACAGATGAACAAACCAAGGG
>QZIJ01000013.1 GCA_003598975.1 Anaerolineaceae bacterium
TGGAGCCCGACGTGCGCTGGATCGCGCGGCTGGAAAATTTTGCGCGTGAGTATCTTCGCCTGGACGAGAAACTGGATATCAAAGAAACTTGGGCGGGACTCCGCCCCGTCACGCCTGACGGTGTGCCCATCATCGGTTTTTCGCCGAAGCACAAAAATTTAATTCTCGCCACAGGCCATGCCATGCTGGGTCTTTCGCTCGGCCCGGGCACGGGGCAGGTAGTGGCGGAACTGGTTGGTGGGCAGGCGCCGTCGGTTGACCTGCGCGCCATGACCGCCGACTTTGCAGCGCGTCGCGCCTGACCGAAGCGCGATTTGCGGGTGGTAAAATCAATCTGAACTGAATACTGAAAATTGGAGTTCCCCATGAACACACCTGTCATTGTTGACGCCATTCGCACGCCCGTCGGCGCGCTGGGCGGGATTCTTGCCTCGCTTCGCCCCGACGATCTGGCGGCTCTTGTTATCAAGGAAATTGTCACCCGCTCAAAACTGGACCCCGCACTGGTGGAGGAAGTCTATTTCGGATGCGCGAACCAGGCAGGCGAGGACAATCGCAACGTGGCGCGCATGTCCGCCTTGCTGGCGGGATTGCCTGTCGAGGTGGCGGGTGTGACCGTCAACCGCCTGTGCGCCTCGGGGCTGGCGGCTGTCAATCAGGTGGTGCGCGCCATTCGCGCGGGCGAGGGGGACGTCTTCATCGCGGGCGGAGTCGAGTCCATGTCCCGCGCACCGTATTCGTTGCCGAAGGCCGAAGCGGGCTACTCGTTTGGAAATCTCACCGCGTACGATACCGCCCTCGGCTGGCGCTATCCGAATCCCAAAATGAAAGAGATGCACGGCACCGATTCGATGGGCGAGACGGCAGAGAACATCGCCGCGGAGCGTCCACACCTGACGCGTGAGAAGCAGGACGCGTTCGCGGTCCGTTCTCACCAACGCGCGGTGGCCGCCATCGACTCGGGACGCTTCGCCGAGGAGATCATGCCTGTTCCCGTCCCGCAGAAAAAAGGTGAACCCGTTTTGGTCGCCACCGACGAACGTCCGCGCCGCGACACCACGATGGAATCGCTCGCAAAATTGAGACCTGCCTTCAAGAAAGAGGGTGGAACGGTGACCGCGGGAAATTCGTCTGGATTAAACGATGGAGCGTCCGCGTTGCTCGTAATGAGCGAGGAAAAAGCCAAAGCGTTGAACCTGAAACCTTTGATTCGCGTCATCGCATCCGCCGCGGCGGGCGTGCCGCCGCGCGTCATGGGCTATGGCCCCGTCCCCGCGACGCGGAAAGCATTACAGCGCGCGGGCTTGAAGATGAGCGACATCGACCTGATGGAACTCAATGAAGCCTTTGCGGTACAGGCGCTCGCGGTGCTCGAAGACCTCGGCGTGGATCCCGAACTCGTCAATGTCAACGGCGGCGCCATCGCCATCGGACATCCGCTCGGTTGTTCGGGCGCACGCATCGCCACCACACTCATCCACGAGATGCGCTTGCGCGCGCAAAAAGGCCAGCCTGTCAAATACGGACTCGCCACGTTATGCGTCGGCGTCGGCCAGGGCGAAGCGACCATCTTCGAGTGGATTGGATAAGGCGTAAAACGTAAGAAGTTGAAATGAGAAAGTTGATTCTTGCCCTCTCGCTTCTTCTCTGGACTTCGGCCTGCTCGCCCGCTTCGATTTTTGGACTCACCCCGACGTCCACGCCCTACATCTACCCGACGCCAGAGACCCCCGTCGTCCCCGCGTTGACGGTGGATGCGCTCCGCAACGCGTCCTACACCCTGCCCAATTTTTCGGGTGACCTGTTCTCGTATCAACTCACGGATGGGAAATACACGCTCGGCGACCCAACCGTGACGGGTTATGTGGAAGTGACCTTGCTGGACACTTTCGCGTTTGGCGATTTGAACCAGGATGGCGTGAACGACGCGGCAGTTTTGCTGGCGGAAAATTTTGGCGGGACGGGTGTGTTCGTCTCGGTGAACGCGGTGTTGAATGATGGCGGCCAGCCGCGCCACGCGGCCTCATCCATGATAGACGACCGTCCGCAGATTGGGAATCTCGATATTCGCGACGGGGAAATATTTTTGGATGCGGTTATCCACGCCTTTGACGATCCCGCCTGCTGCCCTGAACTATCGGTGACGCGTTCCTTTAAATTGAGCGGTGTCTTGCTGACACTGGTCCGCGCCACCACGCGCCTGACCAATGGGCAGGAACGCGTCATCATGATTGAGTCTCCATCCGATGGCACGGAGATACGCGGCGAACTGGTCATCACAGGGAGCGTGACCATCGCGCCCTTCGAGAACACGTTGACCTACCGCGTGTATAACGAGCAGGGAAATGAAATGTTTGCGGGGCCGATCATGGTCAGCGCGGCGGATTTTGGCGCGCCTGGCACATTCTCGGCAACGCTCGATACGAGCGCATTCCCCATGGGACGCATTCGCATCGTCATCGCAGATTTGAGCGCGGCGGACGGCTCCGTGCTGGCGATGGATTCGGTGGAGATAATTGTCCGATAGGGACGCGTCAGTTTTGTTCGCGTCCCTGACGGAATAGGATGATGACGGTCAGGATGACCGCCAGCCCGATGACGGGCCAGAGGCCGAAGGGTGAATCCGTTTCGTTGGACGGAGTCCCGCTCAAGGTCGGGGTGAACGAAGCGGGCGGCGTGGATGTGGCAGTGGGCGCGAGAGTCGCAGTTGCATCCTGTTCGGGAAGCGGAACGCCGTTCATGTGATAGAGGATGGCGATAACGGCGCGGTATTCCTCGTCGGTCAACAGGCCCGGGTCCTCTGGCGGATGGGTGGTGCGCAGATATTCAAAGAGAGAATCGGGGGTGTATTTGTCGAGCAGGCCGGGGCGAACGTTCGGCGGCACGTAGGTGGCGACGGGGAAACTATCGTAGGAATATTTTCCGCTGTGACATCCAGCCTCCCAGCAATTTTGGTGAGACGGTTCCCATTTGAGACGAAATTCATCGGTGAGTCCCTGTCCCAAATCGCCGTGACAAGGCATGCAATAACGCCAGAAGAGGTAGCGTCCATGTTCAAGTTGTGATGGGTTTTCAGGAAGCGGTGGCTGGGCGAAGGGATCGTAGGTCGGCGTTGCGGTGGGGGCGTTTGATTGTGCCTGAACGGTTGGGAGAGCGAGAAGGGTTGCGCCCATGAAAAGCGCGGTCAGTATGAAGGTGAGGAGGATGGATTTTGTTTTCATGGTTCTCATATTGGTTTCGTTGCGAGTATACGCCAAAATCGGGATAAAATAGACTTATGCGGAAACAGAAGTTTTATGTTGTCTGGAAAGGACGCAAACCGGGAATTTACACTTCGTGGGCGGATTGCGAAGCGCAGGTGAAGGGATTCGAGGGCGCACAGTACAAAGGGTTTGAAAGCCGCGAGGCGGCGAAGATCGCATTCAAGGGCAAATACGAAGATTTCAAAAGCAGACCAAGTTCAGTGCGACAATGGCTGTTTACACCGAATCCGCCGATGCTTCCCAGCCTGAGCGTGGACGCGGCCTGTTCGGGGTCACCGGGACCGTTGGAATATCGCGGCGTCAATACCGAGACGGGGGAGCAGGTCTTCCGCGCGGGACCCTTCCCCGGCGGGACGAACAACATCGGAGAATTTCTCGCCATCGTGCGCGGTATGGAATGGCTGGCGCGTCACAAACTGGACTGGGTGATCTATTCTGATTCGGATACCGCCGTCGCGTGGATTCGGGCGCGCAAATGCAACACCCAACTGGCGCGTACGGCCCAAAACGCGATGCTGTTTCAGTTGATCGCGCGGGCAGAGGAAAGCCTGAAGAACTTCAGGTCGTTTCGCATTATGAAATGGGACACCAAGGCCTGGGGGGAAAATCCTGCGGATTTTGGGAGGAAGTAGAATTGGCGGAATCAAGAATTAAAAAGTGAAGCAAATGATGAAGACGGCTTTGTTGTTGATTGACATCCAAAACGATTACTTCCCCGGCGGGAAGATGGAGTTGGTGAATCCACTTGCCGCAGCGAAGAAGGCTTACAGCCTGCTTCAATGCTTCCGCGAGCATGGAGGACACCACGTCCACATTCAGCACGTATCGCTGAAACCCGACGCGGCGTTTTTCATCTCTGGCGACCGCGGCACGGACATCCACGATTCGGTGGCGCATTTCGAGGGTGAGCCGTTGGTGCAGAAACATTATCCCAATTCGTTCCGCGAGACAAATTTGTTGGAATTGCTCAAAGGTTGGGGGATCGAGCGCGTCGTCATCGCGGGGATGATGACCCACATGTGCGTGGACGCCACCGCCCGCGCCGCGGCGGACTTCGGCTTTCAGGTGATCGTCGCCGAGGATGCCTGTGCGACGCGCGACCTGAAATACGGCGAGATGCTCATCCCGGCTGAACATGTCCACAAGGCGTTTCTCGCCGCGCTGAAATCCTATGGTCAGGTGATGTCGTCGGATATGGTCATCGCACACCTGGCGACGGAACTCGATCTGTAAATGAGTCCGCTGAAAAAAGACCTATCACCACAAAGGACACGAAGTACACAAAGGAATTCCGAAAGACGCAATTCGGAATCTTGAAGTTCAGCACAGTCAGTAAATGAAATATGCGGTTTTTGGTGCAGGCAGGCAAACACTGACAGCAATTTATGAACGCGGTTTGTGCGTGGAAAGTATCCTATTTGGATTTCACCACCCAGCCTTGACGGAAGGAATCGCGGACTGAGATCAGTGCTTGCGATGCCAGCGCAGGGTCCTGACGGAAAAGCGCCTGCAGGTGAATGTCCAAGCCGGGGAGGGGAAACCAGATCAGTTCATCCCAAAGGAACGGTTGAAAACTCCATAGGCGGGACGCGTCCACTTTGGAGGCGCGAGAAGCCAGCCACCAGGTCAGGGGCGCTTCGAGCAGGTAAAGCGGGAGGCGGAAAAAACCCGCCAGAAATGACGCGCCGATTCCCAGTCCGGGCCATGGACCGTCGAGCAGGGCGAAGACCGCGCCATAAACGAGTCCAGCCGTCAGCCCCCATTTGGCAGGTTTGCTTGTCAGACTGTAGGCCAGTCCCAGCCCAAAACTGAACAGGAGGGCGTGAATAAGTGTGAAGCCGCTACTGCTGAAGATGGTCACGGCGAGGCTGAACGGGGTCAGGAAAGCCACGCAAAAACCGAGGCTGAAAGTCAGGCTCAAGGCGATTCCCACCAATAGGCAAAAAGCCAGGGTCAGCCAGTTCATCGGTGCGCCACGGGCCGCAAGGACCATCCCCAGCCCAATCGCCGCCAGCCATGGAACCAGTCCGATATAAAACAAGGCCAGCAACGTTAACGATCGGCGCGTGTAACTTGTCCGCCAACTGCGCGCGAACAATGACATGGCGCTGATGAGGGGCGGATCGAGATGTTCCAGAATTTGGCGCAGGGTGAACGGGCGGAAAATGACCCAGTAAAAAAAGCGGAGCAGGTCTTGTGGGAATCGCAGGGAGACTTCCAACGTGGTCACTTCAACTTTTTCGGAGAAAATCCAGGATGCGCGGCAAAACTTGCTTGATATTGTTGAACTCCTGTTCGTGGTTCAGCCCTTCGAGCAAGTGAACTTGCACTTTTGAGCCGGGGATTTCCGCTTCGTATTCCCTGTAACTCTCCAGCGCCTTGTCATTTTCCGTGCCGATCAGCCACAATGTCGGACAGAGCAGGTCAGCGGGAGTGACTATGCCCCAATCCAACATGGCCGTTGACCCGGCCAATACCGAGGGAAGCAACTCGTCGGGGAAACTCAACTCGTGAATATCTTCCTGATCTTTCGCGGACAGGGATTTGGGATCGAACACCCCCAGACGCGCCACGTAACCAGCTTCATGCCACTCGACGCGGGAACTGCCTCCGCCGTGCAGGAGCAGAAGGGGAGTCCCCGCGCCGGTCACATCGAAGGCGATGCGGGTGGAATCGGGAGAAGTCGCAAAGCGCGTGGTCATGATTCAAACTCCGTGTGCCTGACGGATGGCTTTGATGCTTTCGATGTGTTCCTCGAGATGCCTCACGTGCAATTCCACCACATCAAAGACGGTGATGCGGATCTCTTCTTTTCCCCTGCGCTCGAGGCGGATGGACTTTTCGAGCGCGCCGGGGATGTGTTCCAGCAAGTCCACGATGTGGGCGCGGTTGGCGCGGTACAAGGCGAGAGATGGCTCAAGTCCGCGGCGGGGGTAGGCCCAATTCTCGGACCATTCCTCCTGCGATTTGACCGCGTACCATCCCAGGCTGAACAAGGCTTCGCTGTTGCCGAGGGCGGTTTTGATGCAGGGTTTCCAGATGTCGTCACCGTCCACGATGTGGTGGACGATCTGGCGGATGGACCACGCGTCCACGCTGGGGGTGAGGTCAAGGTCCGTTTCGCGGAGGCCGCTTAGGGCGAAGTCCAGAAGCGAGGGGCCGTCCGCATATTGGGAAAGAACCTCCTGGGAAGTAACTGGCTGATTAGTCATGGTTGGTTTCCTTGTCGAATGTTCAATCATCCTTTGCAAATGAAAAGTGCATTTGCGCGATCACCCATTGCCGATCTCTCTTTTCGAGCACGCCGGTCCAGCGGGCATTGTCCCAGCCGATGGGTTGTCCGTTCCATTCGGCGTGGTCATCGAGGAAGCACGAATACCAGGCGACGTTCCCTTCCTCTGCAAATTTTACGCGCAGGTCGCGCACCGCGAAATCGGTGGCTTTGAATTCATCCTTCATCCAGACGCGCTTGCCTAGTTTCTTGAACGCCTCAAACCCAACTATGGTGGATTTCGAATCGGGATGGAAGATGAAGAAGTCATCATCCTGCGCCATGATGGAAAACAGGCGGTCGAGGTCTTTGGTCAGCGCCCAGCCGATGGCGTCACGGATGATGTTTTCCACTTCCAGTCTTTCAGAGTCTGTTGGCATTGTGTTTTCTCCTCACAGGTTGAATCACTCCACCGGCATAGACCAATGAATCGTGTGAAATCTCCACTCGTTCCCAACCTTCATGAACGCGGCGGTGAAGGTGAACGGCCAACTGTGTCCCAGTCCCTTCGAACGCTCGTACATGCGGCGGATGCCGTAGTGGGTGGCTTCCATCAGTTTTTGGTCAGCAGTCAGGTCGGTGCGGTCGAAGATGGCTTTCATGTCGTTGACGTGGAGTTCGATGGCGGTGTCGAAGGCCTGGGTCTGCGTGACGGTTCCCGTGGTGGACAACCACGCCGCGTCACCCTGGACCGTGATCTTGGCTCCCGTCACGTCGAGTTTTACATCCCCCCAATATGTCCAATCGCCCTCGACGATCTCGCGGATGCGCGCCGGTCCTTCGAACCATTCGTTGGCGGAGCGCTTCGACGCGCCCACGCCGATCATCTCGATGCCTTCATCCTGGACAAAGAGTTGCATGAACTCATCCAGTTTTGTCACGTCGCGGGCGGTGTAGCCGTCCTGGAATTTTTGGAGGGCGGAGCGAACATCGGTTTGATTTTGGTGATTCATGATTACTCCTTTGTCTTGATATCCTTGCGCAGGAAATATTGTGTTTGCCCGACGGGCATATCGTACAACTCGCCGAACGTGGCATATCCGCGTTTCTGGTAAAAGGACAGGGCATTGAAACTACCCGTCATCAAGTGAGCGGAATAACAACCTCGCCTGCGCGCCTCCTGCTCTGCCTCGGCGAGGAGTCTGCCGCCCAATCCTGTTTTTCGATACCTTTCATCCGTCCACAGGCGGCCGATGTAAAGGTAGCCCCAATATGTGCTGGCGGTCAACCCGGCGATGATAACCCCATCTTCGTTGCGAGCAAACAGCGCTAGCGGAACCCAGTCCACCGGCGCGCCCTGGGATGCGTTGTAAGAATCGAGCCCCTGTTTTACCACGTCCACATCGGCGGGGTCGGGAAGATCGGTCAGGGTGATGGCATATTCTGGCACGTTGAAATCCTTTCATTACCATTCTTTGACCCACGTCTCTGTCACTTTCCTCTCCTGCATAACCGAGCGATACAACGCGTCGGCGGGGTCTTCGTGGGCGGTGGAAAAGACGCGCGTACAGCCCAGTTGTTGGAGCCGTTTCAATCCTTCGGTCATCACCGCCTTGCCGAGTCCGCGCCGCCAGTGTTCGGCCGCGACGCCCACCACAACGGTCACCGCGCTGCGTGTGTAGTCGTCGTAAAAGCAGGTGCAGAAGGCGGCGATGTTTCCATCGGGCGCGACCGCCACAACGTCCAGGTCGCGGCGGTAGAGCGGAGCGGATTGCAAGTTCGCGAACCATGACCAATCCCCATCGTAATTTGAGTCTGGCTCATCGTTGTGGAAGGCGCGCCACGAAGCCCAACTCCGCGAGGGATGCTCGTCCACGCCGCCCATCGAGCGGATCACGTAGCCTGCGGGGATTGGCACTTCGGGAATGTGGGAATTCAAATCGCGGCGGTAGTGATGTCCCCCGCCAGGCTGTCTCTTGAATCCCCTGCCTGCGGCAAATTCCTGGCGCGGCGTATCATCCTCAAAAATAGGCAGATAGACATAACGCCTGCCGTTGTCTGTGGTGGCGAAATAATTTTGCTCCGCATACGCCAGCATTTCATTTTCCAGCTCCGCCGTGCGGAATTGCGGATGGACGTGCAGGCGCAGTTCGCTTCCGCCGATGCGATTCAATACGGCGACGATTTTGCCGTCGGTTGTTTCCCATAGCACTATTCCTTTTTCCATTGACTCACAAATGTTACAGGTATTGATGTAATGCCAGCGCCAGTAATCGAGGCGGGCCACATTCCAACTGTGTTCGAGGCGGTCGTTGAGCGGGAAGATCTCGCGCAGGAAGTTGCGGACGCGCCAGAAGTCTTCTTCGTTGATGTGGGGATGCAATGTTATAGTCATTTGAGATTTCCTCTTGGTCAAGCACCGATCTATGGAGAGGACTATTGATTGATCCAGAGGGTGGGTTTGAACATCAGACTTCCGACGAACACGTCCAGGTCGCCATCGCCATCGAGGTCACCGAGCGAGGGCTTGGTAGAGTTGTTGCCTTCCAGCCGCAGGCCGCTGTCACTGAAGCGGCCACTTCCATCGTTGAGCCAGACTTCATCGGGCAGACTGATATTGGAGACGAAGACATCCAGGTCACCATCCAGGTCGAGATCACCCACGGCCAATTCGGAGCCCATGGTCGGGTTCAGGGATTGACCACTGTCGGTGAATTGACCCAGCCCATCGTTCAGGAAGAGGCGGCTGGGAAAACTTCCCGTGTCGCGGAAGCCGTTTGTCACCAGCGCGTCCAGGTCGCCATCCGAATCGAAATCCGCCAGGGCAATCCCGCCGATCGTGGACTGATCGTCATCCATTTGCCAACCTGCGGTGAATTGTCCATCCCCATTGTTGACCTGCACCACATAGCCCTTGCCGATTTGCTTGCCAAAATAATCCACGTCAGCGTCTCCATCCAGGTCACCCCATGCGATGACTTCTTCATTGAGCGCGAGGCCGCTGTCGGTGAAGTTTGCTGAACCGTCGTTCAGATAGACTTTATCGGGCAGGCCGCTTGGGGAGTAATACATAACGTGTACGTCGGTGTGACCATCCCCGTTGAGATCGAGCAGGTTGACCTCGACTGCACTGATGTTTTTGTCGCCCAAATCCTGGCTGGTGTTTGACATGATCCCCGCGCCGTCGTTGAGGTAAATTTTACTCGACGCGAAAAACTGGTGACAGGCGATGAACGCGTCGAGATCGCCATCTCCGTCGAAATCGGCCAGACCGACGCCGTGACCGTACTGGGTCAACTTTTGGCCGGTATCGAGCAGGTTGCCGCTCCCATCGTTCAACCAGACTTGGGAGTTGTTTTCCTGGGGGTTGGCGAGGACGGCATCCAGATTACCGTCGCCGTCCAAATCGCCAAGACCGGCCTGGAAGGTTTCGCGAGCTGTGAATTGCTGGGTGGATTTTTCGAAGTCGAGTTTCTGTGTCGGGAAAATACTCCATGAGGGCCAGAAATCTTCGGATGCGTTTTTCGTCAGCGGATGAGGGTCGCTTCCATTCGTGTTCATAACGTAAATTTCGAAGTTCCCGTCCCGCTGGGTTTGGAAAACGATCTGACTGCCATCCGGTGACCAGGCTGGATTCTCATCGAAGCGCGGCGTATCGGTGAGTTGACGGCTGTTACTGCCGTCGGCATTCATTACAAAAATATCCGTGTTGCGGGAACGGGGAGCCATTCCATTGTAGGCAATCTGTGTCCCGTCCGGTGACCAGGCGGGGAAGAGTTCCCAATCGGCGCTGTCGGTCAGTGGACGCTGGTCACTGCCATCGGCGTTCATCACGAAAATATCCCAGTTGCCGTTTCGGTACGACGAGAAGGCGATTTGTGCGCCGTCCGGTGACCAGTCCGCGAATTGATCGTTGGCGGTGTTGGATGTCAGGCGCTTCAGGTTTGAACCGTCGGGATGGATGGCGTAGATCTCGAAGAAGCCGTCCGCGTCGTAATCGGCATCGAAGATGATTCTGCTTCCGTCGGGTGACCAGGCGGGGTGATCCTCAGCGGCGTTGGTGGTGGTCAGTCGTTGCAGGTTGCCGCCGTCAATGTCCATCACGTAGAGTTCATATTTGAGATTTGGGAATTGCGGATTGGGGTCGTGCCGCGCAGTCAGGAAAGCGATGCGCGTCCCATCGGGGGAGATGGCGGGACTGTCATCGAATGCGGGATCGTCTGTCAGCCGCTCCAGCCCGCTTCCGTCCGCGTGAAGCGTGTAGATCTCCGGGTTGCCGTCGCGGTCCGAGTAGAAAGCGATCACTCCGCCATGTTCCTCTGGAATGCGCGGCTGGATTGGAACAGGCTGGATTGCAGTAGGCTCTGCAGTGGCAGGGACTGCGGTCTCTGTGAAGTTACCTGCCCATGGCGTGAGAGACGGAGATGTTTGGCAGGCGCTGATGATAAAGGCAATAACCAACGTGACGATGAGCAGTTTTTTCATGGTGTGATCCTTTATTTGGATAGTGTTTCAGGCTTTGCCAATTCCATGGTTAAAGAGTGCCAACGGAATAAAGAGCATCAATCCCATCACGGATTTGGTCTGGACATTTGGTTCTTGCCTTCCGTGTTGTTGGAGGTACCGAAATCAATCGTCATTTCTCCACAGTGTCGCGATCCATGCTCCAAGGCGGGCGGTGTAGATGACGGCATTGTAAGAATTGCCCAACAAGATCAGGAAAATGGCAGGAATCAGAGCCGCGAAACCTACAATTCGATTTACGGATATGTTCGTGACAGCGTATGCCAGCAATAACAACCCAACAATCAGGATCAGATGCCGGTACGCCAGGATCAAATAAACCAGATAATATTCAAGTCTTTCACGCGCCAGCCGCCGACGATTCGACATATTTCTTTCTCTCATCGTTGATGGAATTCAACGTATTTTCATTTGAGCAAGATCATAGTTGGTAGTACACGATCCGATGTGCTCGCTGCACCATCTTAAAAGCACCGGCCAGCTTATAAGCCAGGCGGTAACCCGTGTTCAGACGATCCAGGTCGGGATCCTGGGTGAAATACCACTCTTCGATAAGTTTGATGCCAGACGACCAGGCTTCGATCTCGTGAGGATCATCCATACCCCACCCAATGGCCGCTCCGGTACGCTTTAGCGAAGGGTGTTGAGTTGCCGAACGGGCTGTCATCCGGCTGAAAACATCAGCGATCAGTCGGCAACCCGGGAAAGTCTCCCGCAGTTGGAGCAGTAAGCGTCTGACATCCGCCTCGCCCAAATACATCAGCAATCCCTCCGCAACTACCAGTACAGGTCGACCGGCAACCATAATATCCTTCATCCATTCGAGATCGGTGACTGATGAGGCAATCAAATGGTAGCGATCATTCGCTGGGTAAAATCGCTGGCGGAGTTCGATCACTGGCGGCATGTCCAAGTCGTACCAATCCACTTGACCGTTGTCAACGCGCCAAAAGCGTCCATCTAATCCACAGCCTAGGTGAAGTACCACTCCATTGGGACGCTCGACTAGGAAATCGCGTACAACGGCGTCCAACTTCTTCGCCCGTTGACAGACTAGTATGACAGTCTTGTAGGGGACGTGCAGCCGGGTGAAATCGTAATCCACCTCGTTGAGGATGTCTTGAGCTTTGGGATCGAAAAATACAGGATTCCCAGGCTGAGCTTTTGTGAAAAGTGTGATCAGCAGGGTTTCCTGTTCAGGGGTTAGGGTGATTTTTGATTTTGCGTTCATTTGAAAGCCTTTCATTTTGAAATGTGTATCGTCCGTTTACTATCGACCACGACAGCGCTGGTCAGCCACCTTGACGAGAAGAATCGGGTCCACAAAATCATGAGTGTCGTTGGGACAATGCCGAGCGAGAATATAATGCCATACAGAGTCTGCATCTCGATGGAAGCCCTGCTCTGCATATAGCCTGTCAACGAGCCAATGAACACATTGCCCAGGTAGTGGAAGATCATCGGTGGCAGAAGGCTGCGCGTCTTGATGAATAGGTAGCCGTAGAACAGGCCGAGGATAAACGCCCAAACGACTTGTCCCAAGACCCATACCAGTTCACGACCACTTGCCAGATTGAACAGATGCATCAGCCCAAAGCCAAGCGCCGAAAAGATGATCGCCTTGCGTTCTGAATACCGGCCCAGGAAAACCGTCAGAACGATGCCTCTGAACACTGCTTCTTCAAAAATGGATGGGAAGGAGACCAGTAGACTCGAAGATCCGGGAGGCAGGTCACCGGATAGATCGAAGACCCGCCGGACAAAACTCCAGGTTATGGGTAACCCTTCAGAGAACCGGTACACAAATGATGCCGCGGCCTGTGACAGCGCCAGAATAACGTAGCAGGAGAGCCCCAACAGTACGAGCCGGACGAAGGGCTGCACTCTGGTCAGCCCGATATCATCCAGATACTGCCCGAACGTTCTTTTCCCCTTTGGGAGGCGTAGAACGACGGGCACGAAGAAAAAAACTGTCAGGATATGAAATGTCATCGCGTTGGCAAACTCACCGGTAGGCGAGTAGAGCGATAATCCGATCCACATGACCAGATTACTTGCCAAAATGATTGACACGACTGTGGTCACCACCACTGCCAGAAGGGACAGCCAGGGATGTTCGTAAAGTCGGAATTTTCTCTTTTCCGTCTGGTTATTGTTGTTCGGGGATTCCATTTTCGTTCCTCATTCTTACCTTTGACTACGATATGACGTTTGGTTGTCAACCAGTCATTCTCCTCAGGTGACTGTCATCTCGAAGATGACAGTCACCTTTTTGGTTCACTTCACGAACGGAATGCTCAACGCATATCGAATCGGCTTATCCGCCAGCGCCCGCATGGCATTGACCACGCCTTGATAGGTGCAGAAGATGCCGATGAAGATGAAGGGAAGGATGCTGAATACGGCCAGGGTTGAAGCCAGTATGACAAATCCCTCTCCCATATCCATGCTCAACAGGACTAGCGCAGGCAAGCCGACGAGCATGAAGAACAATGCGGCAAAGAGCGACAGTGTCATGGTGATCTGGAAGTTGAGCACGAGGCGTCCATGCTGGTCGATCTTGTAGGACTGATTCTTCTTCCACGACCACAGCAGGAGCGGGATGATGACGATGCAGAACACACTGCTGAGGTGCAAGATGGTCAACCAGAGGTTCTCGTTGCCAGTGTTCTCCTCGCCGAAGTCAAAACCGAGCGCTTCACCGAGGCAGTGCAGGGTATAGGCACGCGGGTCCACTTCTCCGCCTTCGATGCGTTGGATGGTACGCGGGCTGACTTCGCAGAGTTCAGCCAGGCGCTCCTGCGTCAGTCCTTTTTGCTGGCGCAGTTCAGCGACTTTGAGTCCGAGATCAGGTTGGTTCATTTTTTACTCCTTTCGAAATTCAACGTTCATTATAGGAATCGGGCTCAAAATCACAACGGCGTGTACACGACATTCGCACGACATTTACCTTTTGGGATGCGACATTTTCGTTTAGGCCACTTTTTCCACGATGAGCAGGAAGTCCACGCGCGAAGTCAGGATGAACGGTGTAACCGTCGCATTTGGAATGATGGCGGTGATCTCGCCTTCGGTGCTGTTCAAGAATTGTTCCAACTTATTTTGGTCGGCGGTCATGCGGATTTGATAACGATGGACATGATGTTTTGTGGAGATATAAACTCCTTTTGTATGATACGTATTATTTCAATTCAACCGTTCCCGTACCGCCGTCCGCGGTGATGGTCTGACCATCCTGGATTTGCCGCGTGGCGACGAGGATGCCCAGTGCGCTTCCGCTCGCGCCAAGTTTGTCAATGAGGAATGGGAAGACGGGGATGACCATGCCGAATCCCAGCATGACCACGAGCAGAGCAAATACCAGGATGAAGAGATTTCGGCGGTTGGTTGTTTTCATAGTCGATCCTATTTTGAAAACCTATCCATGCTTTTTCAAATTACATACCAGTGATGGCGCGTTGTACGAAAGTCAACACCGCCATGATCAGGAACAGGATGATCGCTGAGATGCTCCATCCGCGCCCGGCATTTGATGCCACACCCAGCAATCCGCCCGTGCCTGCAAAGAACAGAACAACATAGCTGATCACCATCCAGCGTACATTTCGGAAGTCAATTTTGAGGATGTAATCGAGCAATGCTTCCAAAATCAGCCATGCCAGCATGCAGCCGATCTGGATATAGTACAAGGCTGGTCGTCTCAGTTGAGGGGCTTGTATGAGCAGGTAAATCAACGGGATGGCGAGTAGGAACTCGAAATAGCCGATCCAATGTTCGTACTGCGATTTGCCCAGAAGCCTTAAAGCGAAGACCAGGATCGCCGACGCAAAGAATGCGATGGCTGTGATGGCTCCGAGGAGATTCGTTTTTTCCAACATGGCTGGGACTCCTTTTTTGTCACCAAATTCCTGGAATCAGCCGATAGCGCACTTGTTGTGCATACCCTGCATAGCCAGGAAGTTCATTGTGTAACATGCGGTCTTCGAGTACAGTTCGAATAACCATCATCAGTCCGGCCAGGAAGCCGGGGATGACTGCCCACCACGATTCGAGCATGAGACCTGTCGTGATCCAAAGCAGGAACGCGGCGGAATAGGCGGGATGTCGAATGAAGCGATAGGGTCCCGTGCTGGCGACTTTTTGACCACGTTCCGTTTGGAGACGCGACTCGGCTGAAAAGAACGGATTGGAATTGATCGCCCAGCCCGCCAGACTGTTACCCAATAAGTAAATGACATACGCCGCGATGACCCACACGACTGACACATCCCCCGACCATCGGAAGCGGCCTCCATCGAGGCTGGCAACGATGAATGTGCCGAAGGCGAACACAAAGTAAAGCGGCGGGATGATCCGATCATACGGCTGCGTATTTTTATGGCGGGTTGCGCGTTCCACCAGCAGATCTGGATCGAGCCAGCGCAAAAGGATGAGGAAAACCAGTTTCGGCACGATCCATGCAATGACGAAGATCCATCCCAGAGTCCAGTCGAGTCGTCCCGCCCCGCCGAAGATCAATATCCCGCTCAAAAGCAGTGTCGCCAGAAAACTGGCAAGCATTCTGAATGCGGCTTGATTGGGTGTGATGGATGAAGGTGTGTTTTGGTCTATCATGACATTTCTCCTATCAGCCTGGGCGAAATCGGCTCAACAGACTTGCAAACCTTTCAAAAAAATATCCATGGTCTCTTCCATCATTTCCTGCGTTGTGCCTGTGGGACGCGATGTGTACACGACAGGCACCAGGGTGTTGATCAACATGCGCGCCGCCAGCAACGGGTCCACTTTGCGGAATGCGCCTTCGCGAACACCTTCCTCGATCAGGCCACGGATCAGGTCCTGGTAGGCATGGCGTCCCCTTTGGATTTGTTTCTGGCTTTCCAGTTTGAGTCGCTGCGCCTCCAGCGATAGTTTCATGAATAGGCTCTTGTTGGCTTGTAGATACTCCAGGTGAATTTTCATCACCTGGCGCAGGCGCTCATCTGCGGGGATGCTTTGCAGGGCGATCTTTTGTGCCGCTTCGGTCAGGTTGCCAATCTGGTTTTCAAAAAAATACAGCAGGATTTCGTCTTTGGTCTTGAAATAATCGTACAAGGTGGATTTCCCCAAACCTGCCGCCTCGGCGATCTCGCGCATGGAGGTTTCCTGGAATCCTTTTTTCAGGAAGACATTGACAACCTGGTCAACGATTTCGTGGCGGCGTTTGGCCTGTTCTTCTTCGGTGAGGGGGATGCCTTTGGGCATGAATAAACTCCTGAGAGCGAATTTTGGTCGCTTTCAGTATAGCGAATAGCGGTCGCTTTGCCATCCATCTGGAGATGTATTTCGGAGTGGTTTTGTTGAGGGGGGTACTACGCAATTTGTGGAGAGCTTCTGCTCCCGGTCATTGACGGATTACGATTGGCTATTCCCCGCTACACTATCTGCAAGAAGCTGTGTATCAAACCCATCATTTCGTCCACGGGACAGCCTTTTATCAGGAAGCCGTCTGCACCAGCAGACATGACATCTGACTGATAATCAGAGTACATGGTCAGGACAAGGATCTTGATCTGCGGCCAGTTCCTTTTGATGATCCTTGTAGTCTCCAGACCATCCATGACCGGCATCCGGACATCCATTAAAACCATGTCCGGGGTATTTCTCTTGATCATTTGATGGCTTCCAGTCCGTTGGATGCCTCCGCGGTCACTTTGATCCCCGCCTGGGCGGATAGGTAAGCTGTCAAAGCGCGCCGCGCCCGGGAATTGTCTTCCACCACCATCAAGTTCATCGCGTTCTTCATGCTGTTCTCCTGACGAGCATCGGGTGCCCGTTTTTCTGGCATCAATTCTGAAAGCGACGGAAAGTGATCGCTCTAAATTGAGAATACCAGAAACGAACTTGCGAGTCATCGGAGTGGAATTGATTTTATGGGAGGAATTTATCATCCTATTGTATGACCCTGCCTGCACAGATTGATTAGTGGAACGGGCACTTAAAACCGTCAGCGGAGGCGCAGTTGACAATTAAAAGCATCAGGGCTTTCGTTACACCGGACGAAAGCCCTGACACGCGGGGAGAAGGTTTGTATCATGCAGCAAATTTGCCGCTGGTGATCTGGTAGGCCTGACGCGGGGCCGTGTAGTTTTCGCGTAGATTTTGACCCCACCTGACCATGGCGCTCCCGATGGCGATGAAAGCGCGTTCGATCCAGCCCGGGTTGGTGAGACTGGCATCGCGGAGCAAACGAATCTGTTCGATCTCGCGCTTGAAGTTCTCCATTTCCATGGCTACCATCATTTCATTTTGCCAGCCATACAGGTTATTGTACATGAGTACCTCCATGGGTGAAAATCCAGTGCCATTCTTTGACAAGTGAATTTTCACATTAAGATTTCGTTTTCACACCGCTAGCATAACAGGAAATGGCTTCACATACATCGTTCCAGAGTGGATATTTATATAAGACCCTATCCGTAAATAGGGTTGAACATTAACAAAAAGACACTCCTGATGCAGAATTGTTGGTACCACCCAAACAACCTGCAAGGAGTGTCCAAT
>QZIJ01000021.1 GCA_003598975.1 Anaerolineaceae bacterium
AGTTTCTCGAATTTTTGCCGGTGACGAAGGGTATCCTTGCCGGCACGAAGATGAAGCTTCTCCCCGATCAGGTGGAATTCATCACGCAGATTTACGGGCGGCGAAAGCCTGACGGCCGGCGTGAAGTCAGCCTGGCGATCAAGTCGGCGCCAAAGGGTAACGGCAAGACGGGGCTCACGGCGGGCCTTGCCCTCTGCCATCTGATCGGGCCTGAAGCGGAAGAACGCGGCGAAATATATTCGGCCTCGATCGATAAGATCCATGCCGGCAAAATGTATGCCGAGATGGAAGCGATAATCTTCCGTGTTCCGGAATTTGCCTCTCGCATAAACCCGCAGCGGTTTCACAAGCGGCTCGAGGTGATTGTCGAAGGTGACGGCTACGGTTCGATCTACGAAGCGCTGTCGGCCGATGCCCGTAAGGCACAAGGCCTGGCTCCATCGTTATGGATTTACGACGAACTTGCCCAGGTCAGTGACCGCGAACTGCTCGACAACCTGCTCGAGGGCATGTCGAAGCGCAAAGAGGCGCTGGGAATCATCATTTCGACGCAGGCCAAGGACGACCTGCACCCGCTGTCTCAGCTTATCGATGAAGGCCTGAAGCACGAGGATCCGACGACTTTTGTGCATCTTATTGCCGCGGAGCCAGATGCCGATCCGTTCGATATCGAAGTTCTCAAGTCGGTCAACCCGGCGTGGGGAGCCTATCTCGATCTCGACGACCTGATGAAATCGCGCAATCGGGCGATGAAGCTAAAGGCCTTCGAAGGCGCCTACCGCAATCTCAGGTTAAACCAGCGTGTCGACGCAAACGATCAGCATCGCATCGTGACGGCAGCGGTCTGGAAGCTCGGTGCAGTGCCGGTGAAGGTTGCTGATGGCGCGGTTTGCTATGGCGGGCTCGACCTGTCCGGCAAGCACGACCTGTCATCGCTGGTGCTGTCGTTCCCTGACAATGCCGGCGGCTTCGATTTGCTGCCGTTCTTCTGGACGCCTGAAGGCCAACTGGCCGGAAGACAACCCCGCGAACAGCAATTGTTTCGGCAGTGGATCGATGAAGGCCACATGATCGCGGTGCCAGGGCCGGTGATCGAATTCGAATACGTGGCGGCACAGATCGCAGCGATCGCCAGGCGCTATAAGCTTTTGACGATCGCCTATGACCGCTGGCGGATTGACGAATTCAAGCACGAGCTCACCAAGATCGGTGCGACCGTCGAAATGGAGCCGTTCGGCCAGGGTTACAAGGAAATGTCGCCGGCAGTCGAACACTTCGCCGAACTGGCACTGACCGCAAGACTGCGGCATGGCGGCCATCCAGTGCTCAACGCGTGCGTTGCCAATGCCATTCTCACACCGGCCGACGATGCAGGGAACCAAAAGTTCATGAAGGGCAAAGCGAACAGGGAAGCGCCGGTGAGGATCGATGGCGTGGTCGCCGCAGCTATGTCGCTTGGTGTCGCTAAGCGGAAGATGGCTGTTGCT
Organism: Anaerolineaceae bacterium; assembly: GCA_003598975.1. Taxonomy (GTDB): domain Bacteria; phylum Chloroflexota; class Anaerolineae; order Anaerolineales; family Villigracilaceae; genus Denitrolinea. The sequence continues at coordinate 1,488 of QZIJ01000021.1, forward strand.
CCATTGCCTTTGCTCACCTCAGAACAGATCGTTGCGCGCGCGGAGTTCATTCTGTGAGCATACGTTCTCGGCTTACTGGCTTTTTCAAGCGGTCGACAGTCTCGACACCGGTTCATCCTCGTGATCCGGCGCTTGTATCGCTGTACGGAGGCTATGAATCATGGTCAGGCGAGCCGGTGAATTCCGAAACGGCCATGCGTGTTGTAGCCTTCTATGCGTGCCTGACGCTGCTTTCGCAGACTATGGCGAGCCTGCCTTGCTACCTGACCCGAGCGACAGAAAACGGCGACAATGAGCACGCCAAGGATCATCCGCTCTACGAGATTCTTTCGCTTGTCCCGAACGATTATCAAACCAGTTTTGAGTGGCGCGAGTCGAGTATGGCGCAGATTCTCCTTGAGGGAGAAGCCTACGCCCGTGTGATTCAGGATGGTGCCGGCAGGGTTAAGGCGCTTGACCAGCTTGCGTCTCATCGCACTTATCCGTTTTGGACTGGCGAACGGATGGCATACCGCCATACACCGGAAAGCGGCGGAACCATCTACTACCTGAACAGCGAAATACTTCGATTGCCGAACTTCTCGACTGACCTCAAGCGCAAGGCGCTATCGGTCGTGCAATACCATCGCCAAACGATCGGCCGCTCGATCGCGTCTAATCACTATCAGTCGCGATTGCTCAAGAATGCGGCAGTTCCAAAGGGAGCGATCAAAACACCGAATGATCTAAGCCCGGAAGCTGTGCAGACGCTGCGCAAGCAGTGGAATGAGCGCCACGCTGGGCCGGAGAATGCCGGCAATGTTGCAATCCTCTATGGTGGACTTGAATGGGAAACCATCGGGCTCAATCATGAGGACATGCAGTACATGGAAATGGAAGCGATGTCGCTCAATGACATTGCGCGTATGTTCCATATTCCGCCGCACAAGATCGGCGATCTGACCCGTTCGACGAACAATAACATCGAACACCAGGCCATCGAGTTCATAACTGACACGATGCGGCCTTGGGCGCGGCGCTGGGAAGAGCGGATGGAGCTGTCGCTTCTTTCCAGAGCGGAACGCTTGCAGGGTTACAAGATCACCTTTGATCTCAACGCCCTGTTGCGCGGCGACAGTGCTGCGCGCGCTGCGCTCTATCGCGTTCTTTTCGCGATCGGCGCACTGGCGCCGAATGATGCCCGTCGCTTGGAGAACCTGCCGAAGATTCAAAATATCTGGGCAGACGAGACCTACATTCAGACTGCGATGGCACCATTGTCGAAGATCATGGACGTGCTGATGCGCAAGGGACCAAGTCAGTCGGCTCCTTCCGAAGACGACAAATCGGGCGCCGCTTAGGAGATCATTATGGACATAGAACGGCGGTATGCTTCACTTGAAGGAATCGAAATTCGCGCATCCGATACCGAGGCGCCGCGTATGGCGGGTTTTGCTGCCGTCTATAATGTCCTGAGCGAAGACTTGGGCGGCTTCCGCGAGCGAATCGCGCCGGGCGCGTTCTCCAAATCATTGGGCAATGATGTCCGTGCGTTGTTCAACCATGACCCGAATTTCGTACTGGGGCGAACGCGATCGAAGACACTCGGCCTTTCCGAAACGCCAAAGGGACTTGCAGTTGAGATATTTCCGCCAAACAGCGCGCAAAGCCGCAGCTTGATGGAATCCATGAAGCGCGGGGACATCGATCAGATGTCCTTCGGATTCAGCGTGCGCAAGAATGGGCAAAAGTGGGAGCAGGAAGGCGACATCATGGTGCGCACACTGCTCGACGTCGACCTGATTGATGTTTCGGTCGTGACATTTCCAGCCTATCCCAAGACTGAAATAGCGCTTCGCTCACTTGACGAATTCCAGAGGCTTCAATCTGCGCATGATTTCACCGGACAAATCGACCTTCTTCGGAAGCGTCTGGACCTTCTGATTATCTGAATTCCTCGCACTGACGAGGTCTAACGGGACGCCCGCGCCTGGGCGCGCCCGCCTTCTGGCGTGACAGCAAAGGAGATTTCCAAATGTCACAGAAGTTGAAGGCGTTGCTAGAAGAGCGCGCCAAACTTGTTACAGAGTCCCGCACTCTGCTCGACGCCGCTGACGTCAAAGTCGGCATGACGGCCGAGCAGAATACGAAGTATGAAGAATTGTCCAAGCGTATTGGTGATCTTGGCGCCCTTATTGCAGCCGAGAACCGCCAGATCGAGCTTGAGCGCGAAATGGCGGCGACAGCCGATCAGCGTTCGCGCGAGAAAGGCGGCAATAAGGACAAGGATCAAGAGACGGCCGATCTCGTGATGAAGGGCCTGCGTTCTTGGCTCAAGAACGGCACGATTGCCGGCGAAGGTGCGGCCGAGTTCCGCGCTCTCTCGGTTGGGACTGACACGGAGGGCGGATATCTGACCGTGCCCGAGCAGTTCATTCAGCAACTGATCAAGGCGGTCGATAACCTAGTGTTCGTGCGCCGCCGCGCGACCGTCATTCCGGTGCCAACGGCGAATTCGCTTGGCGTTCCGACACTCGATGCCGACCCGGCCGATGCCGATTGGACTACGGAATTGCTGACCGGCAACGAAGACTCGACCATGGCCTTCGGCAAGCGGAGCCTGGTGCCGCACCCGTTCGCCAAGCGCATCAAGATTTCCAAGGATCTTCTGCGCAAGTCGTTGATCCCGGCAGAAACGCTGGTCATGCAGCGGCTTTCCTATAAGTTCGCAGTCACCGAAGAGCAGGCATTTTTGACCGGCTCCGGCGTGGCGCGGCCGCTTGGTATCTTTACTGCGCATGCCGACGGCATCCCGACCTCACGCGATGTCTCGACGGGCAATACCACGACGTCGATCACCTTTGATGGCCTTATCGAAGCCAAGTATGCGGTCAAATCCCAGTATTGGCCGCGGGCAAGCTGGGTCTTCCATCGCGATGCGATGAAGCAAATCAGCAAGCTGAAAGACGGTGAGGGCCAGTATCTCTGGCGTCCGTCGGTTCGCGATGGCGAGCCGGATACCATCCTGCAACGGCCGATGGATATTTCGGAATACGCGCCGAACACATTCACGACCGGGCTCTATGTCGGGATGTTCGGTGACTTCTCCAACTATTGGATCGCCGATGCCTACAGCATGCAGATGCAGCGGCTCGAGGAACTTTATGCCGAGGCAAACCAGGTGGGCTTTATCGCCCGTCAGGAATGCGACGGCATGCCTGTGCTGTCCGAAGCGTTCGCGCGCGTCAAGCTCGCATAAGGAGACATTTCCATGTCACAGATGACCAATCGCGTGAAAACCACGCTTTGCAAGACTGCGGTGGCGGCCGGCGCAACCGATATCACCGATGCGACCGTGATCGACATGCTCGGCTTCGAAGGAGTGAGATTTATCTTTGCCTTCGGCGCCATTACGGCGGGCGCGGCAACTTCGGTTGCAGCGGCGTCGCTCGATACCAGCTCGCCGACGCCCGGCACTGACGATCTCGCGGGTAGCAAGATCACGGTCGCCGATACCGACGATGACAAGATATTCATCCTCGATATTTACAAGCCACGTCTGCGCTACATCCGGCCATTCGTAAAGCGCGCGACGCAGAATGCCGTCGTGAACTGCATCATCGCAGAGCAGTACGGCAAGAAGGGGTTTCAGCCGATCACGGCCGATTCCACGGTTGCCGGCCAGGAGAAGCACGTCAGCCCGGCCAACGGCACAGCGTAATCTCAAACTTATGAAGCGCGGGCGGTCCTGATCCGGGCCGCCCTTTCTCATGGAGAAAGCCAATGGCTGACGCTACCTATCAGACGAAGATCCGCATGGAAAGCGGCGGCGACAAGATCGGCGTTGCCAGCGGCGGTGAAATCGATATCGAATCTGGCGGTGCCCTGAAGATTGCAGGTACTGATCGGACTGCGGCGCTCGCCACAGCGCCGGCGGGAGTTGCTGCCGGATACAAGATTGCTCGCGGTGAAACCGCTCTTGATGGCTCTAATCCGACTTCAGTCGCGCATGGCCTGACGACCTGCATTGCTTTCGTAGCTATGCTTAAGGGTACTGCTGCTCCTGGTGTTGGAACCTCCGTTCTGACAGCAAACATCAACGGCGCCAACGTCGATGTCTATGCGTGGAAAGTTACTGCCGCCGGCGATGCGACGCTGATCGCATCCACCGGAACTGAGAGTTTCTACTGGATCGCGATCGGTACGTGAGGTGAGCCATGAAGGTGAAATTCCTCAAGATGATCCGTGGCGGCTTCGGCTCGTTTGAGCGCGATGAAGTCGCCGACATCGATCCGCAGATTGCGTCTGAGCTCCAGAAGGCTGATGCAGTCGAGATATTTGCAGAAAGCGAAATCGAGACGACATCGGTCAAGCCGCCCGAAGCGGCGATTAAGCCTGTCGGCAAGCCGCGGCGATTGGGCCGATAGATGCCACGCCATAGCATCCGATCGAGCGAGGGCTATCTGCTCGTCGATCACAGCAATAGCCCTGGCCTACCGGAAAACTTCTATCGCGATATCGGCCTCGGCGGGTTTGCGCCAAATACCGGCGAAGGCAAGAAGACGGAAGGCGCCACGGTAGACGTAACATCGAGCGTTGCGGTCACCGCCGTTCATGCCTCGTTGAGGATAACAGGCGCTCACGCATCGGCACCGCCGGAGCAGCTTTCCGTCAATGTGGCGGATCCAGACCCCTTCGATCCACCAAGCCTCACGCCGTCATGGGGGGCACTGGATACGCTTTGGCTGGCGATCATCTCTTATCGGTCTGCACTTGTGACAGTCTCGGCTTTCCCTGCAAATCACCCCAACAGTCAGGCACAATATCAGCATAGCGGCGGGACTGGGACTGACGGGGGCATAGCGATTGCTGCCCGCAATCTCAATGCCACAAGCAATGATCCGGATGCCTATACGGTCAGTGCGACATCAAATGGCAGAGCGCGCACTGTCGCGATCAGACCTGAGGCAGATATTTTACTCGGGCAGGCAATGCTCTGATGCCAACCTATAATCGGAAACCACTTTACACGCTTTCAAAGCGCAATGTTGCCAGGGAGCGGACTTGGTATGCGCAACCTTTCGATTTTCCAAACACGCTTGCGCTCATTCTGCGCAGCCGATTTCCGGATGGCGAGCAAATCGGATGGTCTATCCCGCCCGCGCCAAAGCAGGCGCCCGTCGGCTTCGTGCAAACGAGCGACTTCGGATTATTGCTCGAGGCAGCACCCTTCGCTCAGCATGACTGGCCTCTGCCGCAGTCGGCTCCAAGATCGATGGGCTTCAGTGGAGCATAAATCTCCAGCAATCGACGCTCGCGCCGATAATTGGCGGTCCGTTCATTTCGCAAAGTACCTGGCCCAACCCAAAGGCGCCGGTCAGGTCGATTGGGCTTCGAACTCACCTCCAGCCGCTCAATCTTCTGCTTATCGGACAGGATGTCATCTATGGGGCGCCTGGTCAGACGTTCACCTGGGAATGGAAGGTTTACAAAGGCCCGAGGCGTGCTGCTGTACTTGGCCTTCACCAGCCGCAGAACACGTTGCAGACAGTGCTGCAGCCGATGCCGGTCGGTCGCAGCGCGCTCGTCCAGCCAGACCGTTTCCGTCGCGCGCGGCAACCGGAGCCACAGCCGAATCAAGCCATCCTTTATGACTTCAGGCCATTCGGCCCATACGATTTGTCAATGCCAAAGCGACCGCCAAGCGGCGCATTGATGGCATTCGTCCTTGGAAGCACGCTCGCCAATGACGGCGCTCTTAGCCCGCCGCGTGTTCAGGCGCCGCGGGGCTGGCGGCAAGGCTCGCTTGAGCGGGGCAACATCTTCGAGGGCAAACGCGGCAATACGCAGTCGGCCGGGTCAAGAAGGAACGTCCAGTAATGGCCTTGAAGATTGTCACGCCGCCAGCCCAATCTCCGATCTCGCTGGCGACAGCCAAGGCGCATCTGCGCGTTGACCATAGTAGTGAAGATGCGCTGATCCAAGATTTGATCAATGAGGCGACGGACTATCTCGACGGCTATAGCGGGATCCTCGGCCGCTGCATCATTACACAAACATGGGACCTATTCTGGGATGCCTGGCCCTGTGATGGCGATATCAAGGTTCCGCTTCCGCCTCTGCAATCGGTGACATGGGTCAAGTATCTCAACACCTCAGAAGTTTGGACGACGGTTTCGGCCGCCGACTACGATGTCGATCTCTACTCAACATTCGGCTGGGTCGTTCCGGGTTCGGCAGGATGGCCAACCGATCTTTTCGACGGGATCAACGTGGTCAATGTCCGGTTTGTTGCGGGTTTTGGTGCGACACCGGATACAATTCCAGCGCGTTTGCGCGGCGCGATGAAACTGATGATCGGCCGCGCGTACAAGAACCGCGAAGGAATACGGGCTACCGCCGAGAATGATGATGGCGCTATCGCGCGCGCACTGGCGCCGCTGAACGTCACCGGATTTTGAATTCTCGAAACATGATGGAGTGAGCCATGGTTGATCTGGTAGTCACCGCTACACAGGTTTTGCCCTCATCCGGCGATACTGAGAAAGGCATCGCCGGCGAAGCAATCACGGCCGGGCAAGCCGTTTATAAACGCGCCACTGACGGATATTGGCTGAAGGCGCAATGTGACGGCACTGCAGAGGAGGCTGGCGCCACAAATTGCGGCATTGCATTGGTTTCAGCCTTGGCAGCAAACGCTCCTATTGTTGTGGCGCTGCCGGGAAGCATTGTTACACTTGGTGCAGGTGCTGCGCCCGCGGCTGGTACGATCTATTGTATTGCAGCAGCCGCAGGCGGAATTGCGCCTAGTGCCGATATGGCTACGACAAACAAGGTTACGGTGCTGGCAATTGGTATCGGCAGTAATCAGGTTCTTGTCGCGCGCGTCTATAATGCAGGTTCAGTCAAGCCCTGATGAAGGCGCAGTTTCTTCGCGCTTTCGATTGGCAGCCGGATCACTATAAGGGCCGCGTGACCGTAGTTATTCAGCCAGGCGTCAGGCAGGTCACCTGCGAATGCGCTGCGAAGGCAATCGCTGCCGGCGCCGCGACTGAATGGAAGGGCGATGAGAATGCCGACAGCCGGTGAACTCGATTGCCGCTTTACCTTCCAGAAACGCCAGACCACGGCAGGGGATGGATACGGGAATTTTCAGGCCGATTGGCAGACGCAATTCACGGTCTGGACCAAGCGGATATTCGTACGCGGCGGCGAGCAGGTTATCGCTGCCCGGCTCGAAGGCCGGCAACCCGGTGTTCTCACCGTTCGTGCATCGCCAGATACCCGCCTGATCTCGACTGATTGGCGTGCGGTCAATGCGGAAGATGCAACCGAAATCTGGAATATTCGCAGCGTACAGCCCGGCGTCGATCGCGATGAAATCGAATTCTTGGTAGAACGCGGAGTAGCGAGTGGCTAGGGCGACATTCAAGAATCTGCCGTCGCTCGAGCGCAAGCTCAAAAAGCTTCGCGAGATCACCCGGCCGATCATGGAACAGAAACTCGCCAAGATCGCCGAGGAAATCACCTCGCAGATGAAGGCGCGCGCCGAGTGGAAGCATGTCGCGGAATCGATCGGCTGGACATTCGGGAATTCGCCTGCCTATTCGATGAAGATCGCGCAAGCCAAGGCCGGAACACTCAAGATCACGATCTATGCCGGTAACACCAAAGTTCGCGATGCGACCTGGCTTGAGTTCGGGACTGCGCCACATGAGAACGCGGGCATCTTCGCTGGGACGCAACACCCTGGGACACCGGCGCGGCCTTTCTTCTTCAATACTTGGCGTTTGATGCGCAAGGAAGTGAAAGCCCAGCTCAGAAAAGGTTTGCGTGAAGCGGTGCAACAGGTAGTGCGATGAGCGATCCAAGCCTCGCAATTCAGGGCGCGCAATATACCGCGCTCACCGCTGATGCGACCTTGGCAACGCTCATGGATGGTGCCGTTCGTGTTTATGATATCGTGCCGGCAATGCCGACATTTCCCTATATCTCGATCGGTGACGATCAGATACTCGACAACGGCAATTCCTGCGAGCCAGATATCTTCGAACTGTTTTCGACATCTCATGTCTGGTCACGACAAAATACGCCGGCAGTTGGGCGCACTCAAGCCAAGCGCATAGCCGAGCGCGTGCGCGACATCCTGAAAAACTTGTCGACGGTGACCGGCTTCAAGGTCGACGGCGCTCATCTCGAACGATTGGACCATATCCGCGATCAAGACGGCCTGACCGCACATTCAATTCTGGTCATGCGCTACCTGCTCGCGACAACCGCCTGACTTCCTAAAACCGAAAGGGAACTGCAATGACTGCTGTGCAAACGCTGCAGGGCGAGAAGCTGCTTGTCAAAATCGAGACATCCTCGGGATCAGGCGTATTCGCGCATGATTGCCTGATCAATATGGAGCGGTCGTTCGCACTCGATTCCGAACTGACCGAAACGGTTATCCCTGATTGCGATGACCCGTCGCTGCCGGGATGGAAACAGCGGTTCAAGGATGGGCTGTCGGGCGATGTCGCTGGCGCTGGCCAGCTTCACACACCATCGGTCGAGACATGGTTCAATTGGTTCGCGGTCGATACGACCAAGAATGTCCGCATCGAACTTAACGGCGTGGCCGGCGCCAATGGTGGCGGCTATTGGGCGGGCGCGATGAAGCTCAAGTCCTTCCGCGTCACTGGGCCGCGCAAGAATATCTCCGAAGTTGCCGTCGAGCTTGTCTCGCATGGCGCGCTGACCTGGACGGATAACCCATGAGAATCACAGAGGATTGGGGCAACGGAGCCTATTCATTTCGTCTTGGCTGGGGTGAGTGGCAGGAGCTTGACACGCTTCTGCAGGTCGGCCCGCAGGAACTCTATGAGCGGCTGTTGCGCGGTAAGGCGCATTATAACTGGCCACGCGAGATCATCCGCTGCGGGCTCGTCGGCGCCGGCATGGACCCCGGCCAAGCTCTGAAGCTCGTGCGGCTCTACTGCGAGCAGCGCGAGATTCTCGACAATACCGCAATCGCCCTCAAGATCGTCCAGGCTGCGCTATTCACGCCCGAAAACGCGAAGGATGACCACCCGGGGGAAGCCGAGGCGACGGCGATGAATTCAGCCGCATCGACTTCGCCGTCGCCATCGGGAACGCTGCAGTGATGGGCTTCACACCGCAACAGCTTTGGGCAATGGAACTCTGGGAATTCAACGCCGCGGTCAAGGGCTACAAGAAAGCTCACGGCATCAAGGACCCGGTGAGGGCGCCGACTGTTGCAGAATTCGAGCGCGCCGTCGCAACATCGAGGATCTGAAATGGCATCTAACGATCTCGAAAAACTGATTCTCCAGTTTGAGGCGAACCTTTCCGGCTATCAGCGCGAGCTTGCGCGTGCGCAGGGTATGACGGTTTCGAAACTGCGGCAGATCGAACGTCAGGCTTCGGAAGGTGCTAACCGCATTGAGGCCGCATGGAGGCGCATTGGCGCCGGCATTAAGAGCGGATTGATTGGGGCGCTTGGCGCTGTAACGATTGGTGCCATCATAGGAAATATCAATCAGCTTATTAGGAAATTTGCCGAACTCAATGATGAAGCTGCGCGCGCCGGCGTTACCTCGGAGTTCCTGCAAGGATTGAACCTCGCAGGCATCCAAAGCGGCGCCAAGGAAATGACGGCGCTTCTGCAAAAGTTCAACGTCGAAATCGGCGAGGCAGCGAGCAAGGGCGGCGATCTCGCAAGGCTGCTCGAAGCGAACAATGTTCCGCTCCGAGACGCCAATGGTCAAATCCGGTCGACGGTCGACTTGTTTTTTGATCTTGTGGACCTGATCAAGAACGCTCGTACCCAGCAAGAAGCCGCTCTTGTCGCACAGATAGCCTTCGGCAAGTCGGCGAAGGACTCGCTACCGTTCCTGCAACAAGGCTCTGTCGCGATCAAGCAATTGATGGAGGCAGCCAAGGAAGCCGGCGCTGTTGTCGACGAGGAACTGGTCAAAGCGGCCGACGACTTGAACGATAAGTTTGACACAGCATGGGCCACGTTCGAGGGCCGATCTGCGCAAGGCATATTGACAGCAATCACCTACCTCAATCGGCTCGATGAGCGGTGGAAAGCATTTGTCCGCTCTCTTGGTTTTACGCCCGTTGATCCCTGGACCGGTAAAATTCTTGATCCTGGCCAGCGCGGCGATATGGCATCGCGCGGTGGGCCTAAGGGCCAAACCCAAACGTCGAACGTCGGCGGCAAGGGCGATCGTCAGCCATTTACCGTAATCCCGACGCAGGAGGATCTAGAAGCCACTCGCGAAGCCCAAGCCGAGATCGACCGGCTAGACAAGGAATTCACTGACCTTCTCGATTCGATGCACGAGGTCGATCAGGGTTTCCTCGAGATGCAAGAGGATGCCCAAAAGCTGCATGATGCATTCCAGGACGCTTTTGGCGGCTTAGTTCAGGCGGCTTCTGACGGGAAGTTTGAAGTAAAGGAATTAATGAGCGTCATTGACGATCTGCGCTCCAAACTCTTGAGCATGGCCGCCGACAAAGTATTCGATATTCTGTTCGGCAATCCGCAGAGCGGTCAGCAAGGTCTCGTGCAGTCGTTCCTATTCCCCGGCCGCGCATCGGGCGGCCCCGTCAAGGCCGGTCAGCCATATTGGGTTGGCGAGCGCGGCAAAGAAATGTTCGTGCCAAAGCAGGACGGCGAGATCATGCCGCATGGTTCAGGTTTTGGCGGCGGCGGCAATGTCATCATCAATGACTATGCCGGTGTTTCCATCTCGCGGCGTGAGACAGGATCGGGTTCTCGCCGCTCAACCGAGATCGACATCGAGACACGTATGGCGCGCTCGGCTGGCAATACCAATTCACCGCTGAGCCGCGTTCTAAATGCGCGCGGTGCCAAAGCCGGATTGAAGCAGCGCTAATGGCAACGGTCGAACTGCCACAAACCCTGGCGCGTACTATCGAGGTCGGGAAAGAAGAAGCCATGCGCCCCGGCTTTCTCGAATTTGAGACAGACTCCGGTGCCACGACCAAGAACAAGATGCCCGGCACGCAGCTTGACGATGTGCAATGGTCGATCTTCTGCAACCGCGAGCAGCGCGATCACTGGAAAAACTTTTACCGCTATGCCTGCCGGGGCGGAACGGATGCCATCTCCTATTTCGGCGACACCTATAACTGGGTGACCGGCCCGGCCTTCAAGGAAGTGACGGGCCTCATGTATCGCGGCGCAATTGTGCTGACGCGGGAATGAGCCATGGCGCTTACCGCTTCTGGCCGGCGCGCAGCGATCAACATCTGGAATGCCGATGGATGGCTTTGGCTGTTCAAGCTTTCGCATGCCGATATCGCCACGCAGCGTTTCGCACTCGCGCGCTCCAACGTGACATCGAGCGTCGAAGGCTCAAGCAATACCTATATCGGCCTGCCTCTCGAAATCGAGCCTGTCACCGATGACAAAGGCCTGCCGCGAGGCGGCTTGAGACTTTCCAACGTCTCGCGCCAGGTCTGGGACGTGATCGGCAACCTGTCGAGTGCGCCGCAGCTTGACATCTATCTGACACTCGAAAGCGCGCCTGATACCGCTGAAGCAAATTGGCCATCCATGAGCGTGATGACGGTCGTTGCCAATATGCTCACTGTCGAGGCCGAGTATGGCGACGACAACCGCGCTGTCGAGCCTTCGCCCGCCGGCCGGTTGATCCCGCCGCAATTCGCTTGGGTTCCCTACGTTGGTTAGCGTGGTGAAGCGAGTTCGCATTGCGGTTGCGATCTATAGGGCCGTTCATTCGCCGCCGGCCATTTGGGAAAATGCGAACCAAGGCTTGCGCGAAAAATACATGAAGCTTGCCGACGCGGCGATAGCGGCGGCGAAGGCGATTAGGCCGCCGGTTACCGAACTGTGAACTGGCCTGAGTGCTACATCGGAATTCCGCATAAGGAATTTGGCCGCGATCGCGATGGCGCGGATTGCTGGGGACTCGTTAGACTCGTACTGCTCGAGCAGTGCAAGCTCTTTCTGCCGCGCTATGACACGGTAAGTCCTGCCGACTATGCCGCGATGATCGAGGCCAAGCGCAAGACGCCGGAGTGGCTGGGCGTGATCGAACCGGCGATGCAGCCATTCGATCTCGTACGCATGTGGACGACGGTCAAAACCAAGGACGGCCGCATTCGCGCGCCGGTTCATATCGGCATAGCCGCACCGGGAAAGAACATCCTGCACATGCAGGAAGGCGATTCCGCGATCTGCGAACCATTCGCCGCCATCAAGCATCGCGTCGTCGAAATCGTGAGACACAGAGGATTGACCGAGCATGGGACAGTTTAGCTCGATACGCATTCATGCCGGTGCATCGCTGATCTACCGGCCGACGACGCTGATCACGCTTGAGAACAAAATTCAGGAGATGGTTCCGCGCGACGTGACGCTGGGCTCCGGGACCGGCTCGCTGAAATGCGACGTGATGTACTATAATTCCTTCACGCTGGGCGCATCGGCCACGCAGCAAGTTGATTTGCTAGGCTCGCTGACCGACGCATTCAACCTCGCGATCTCGTTTGTGAAGGTGAAGTTCCTGCGGGTTGAGGCCGACTCCGCGAATAATGCAGCCAACGACGTGTTAGTGAAGCCGCATTCGGCGAATGGCTGGCTCACCGGACCGCTGCGAACGGCCACGCATCAGGTTCAGTTGGCGGCTGGCGAGAACTTCCAGTGGGAGGGCCTGACAAGCGGCCGCGCTCCTGTCGCAGGCACCGGTGACATTCTCGCCTTGGTGAATTCGGCCGGCACCAATTCGATCGTCGCCCGGCTGCTGTTGCTAGGGACGTCTGCATGAGCCTTCCGGTTCTGGTATCGGCTCGCCCGAAGTTCGGCGAGTTCGAGTTCAAGACGCTTGAGCATCGCGCCGGGCCGACAATAGACGCGCTGGCGACCCTCATCGAAGCTGACATGCCGGCGCATTTCCGCAGCACCGGCCTTGCGGTTGTCAATGATAGCCTGCCGCTTCCTCCATCGGAATGGACGCGGCATACGCCACGCGAAGGCGATAGCGTCTTCTTTGTGATCCTGCCGGCCAAGGGCGGGCAGACATTGCAGATCATCGCGGCCGTGGCGATCGTGGCGGCACAGGCTGTGGCAATGTATGCCCTTGGTCCTATATGGGGGCCGCTCGCATCCCTGGGCATTGGCGTTGGCGGCGCTTTTCTTCTTGGCGCCATCGCCCCCAAGCAAGGCGGCAATAAGGCTAAGTCGCCGAAACAACTGGGCGACGGGGGCTTTTCTGGCAACACGCTGGCGCCGTATGATCAGCTTTCGATGGTGCTTGGGGCACGGCGGATACCAGCGCCATTTCTGGCGCCGCCCATAACATTCCTCGAAAACGAGAACGCTTTCGGTGTCGCTATCATCGGCCTTGCAGGGCGAACCGAGATCACCTCGCCCTATGTCGAGGGCGCGCCGATCGAGCTTATCGAAGAGCATTCGCAGGAAGGCGAAGACGCCGACGAAGATCCGACGATCTATACGGACACTATCTGGCAGGAAGCCGGTCGCGAATTCACGCGCCATTCGATGGAAGTCGACACGGTTAATAATGAACGCTGGGTTGTGGAGCATTCAGGGACGACGGCTGACGTCGACAAATACGATCTGCCGAAATTCCAATTCTTCCGGCTCGGGCAGCAGGCGCTTCCGCGCGAAGTCCATTTCGATCTGAGGTTCGATCAGGGTCTTTATCGCTTTACTGGCAATGAGAAGGCGGGCGCTGCCTTCCAAATCGTTTTGGACAAGCCGGGGCAGGACCGTATCTATCTTCCTGAGGTTCACTGCCAGGGCAATATCCAATCGCCTCTGCGCGCCAAAATCATCGTTGCCTTCTTTGCGGATAATCTTGGTACTGGCACATCAACAAATGAATTCTGGGCTGCTGACTATGCCAATTCCACGGCGCAAAGTGGAAAAGGATATTCCGCACACAGCTATTACGGCGTTGGCACCAATGCCGATCACGTCGACAAGCTCTCTACAGGCGGCGGAGGCTTTGGCTCGTCCGGTAACGATCTGGCTCTTGTCATCTTCGCCGACCCAGCCATCATGACCGAGCTTGCCGGCGATGATGGCTTGGGATGGACGATCGGCATCCGCATGGGGTGCGGCTATTTCATAACCCGCATGAACTTCACGAATAATAAATATGCCTACAATGGTGGAGTCGGCATTGCTGGCAACTGGTTCGACTATCGCGATTCCGGCGGTGTTCAGAACACCATGGAGGATCAGGCCAAGACGGTGACGCATTGCGTCTTGGAACAGTGCTCGCGCTTTTATGACGTACAGCCGATCAAGGCCGGCGGCTTTGCCTATTACGAGTGCAAAACCAAGAACCAGCGCGTCGACCAGATGACCTTAATGGCGCGGCGTTATGTTGGCAACCTATGGAACCGCTTGACGCAAGCCTGGGAGCCGATCTCCACGTTGTCACGAAACCCCGGCGCCATTCTCTATGATCACTGCATCAATCCGTCGCCGTTGATCAATGCCATCCCGCTCAATTCGGCGAAGGTCGATACTGCAGAGCTCGGCGCATTCTACGAGTATTGCGAAGATCGCGGGCTCGAGTGCAATGCTTTCATCACGCCGGGAATGAACTGGTGGGACCTCTATAAGGAAATCTGCGAGGCCGGAATGGGCCGTGCCAAAGCCTCGCAGAAATATGGCGTCTATATCGAGAAGGACCGGCGCTCGGAGACGCCAGTGCAGGTATTCAGCCCGCGCAATTCCCGCGGCTTTCAGGTCGAAAAGCAGTATGAGCGCAAGCCGCATGCCTTCCGGGTGACGTTCGACGACAAGAACGATGACTATCAGACCTCGCCCGAACTGCTCGTGCCAGCGCCTGGCTATTCGATCGAGGGTGAGAACGGCCTGCCGATCGCCACGCTATATGAGTCGCGCCACTATGCCTTCATCACCGATCTTGAGCAGGCCCGATACCGTGCCGACATCGAACTGAAGATCATCTGGTATCGCGACAAGGCCTATAGCTTCGAGACCGACATGCGCTGGCTCCGCAGCCCGCGCGGATCGCTTGTTGCCATCGCGCAGTATGTTCTCGACGAAACCCACGGATGGGCGGCGATCCGCAACGTCGCCTATGTCGATGTCGCCGGCACAACCATGATCCAGGGCTTATATCTCGATATGGAGGTCGATCTCCAACCGTCGACGACAGGCATAGTGATCAACGCGCTCGACGGTGATCTTATCGCCGCGCAAACGACAATGACGGCGCAAGGCCGGTTCTTGAGGTTCTCGACACCGATCACCAATGACACGGAAATCGCACCCGGCGCGCATATCATCATCGGTGCGGTGGGAAGCGAATACATCCGCTGCATTGTCGACGATGTCATTCCGCTCGATCGCGGCTCGGCGCGCCTGGTCTGCTATGACGAAGCTCCCCAACTCTGGGCGTAAGTTCGCGGCGATCGCGCTAGCGCTTATCGTTTCCGGGTTGAGCTTTCCGCTCATGCTGTTCGAACGTGCGTTGCCTAACCTGCCCGATGATGAGCGGCTGGTCACGGAAGGCAACTCGCTGCATTGGCTCAAAAACCTCTCGACAGAATGCTACCGGGCTGACGCTCAATGGTGGAGCAAGGCCAGCGCGTTCGCGGTCCTCGTACTCTTGATTGCTACCTCTCTATAGGAGACCAAAATGGCTGACAACTTCGCCACGTTATCCACAGGACTCGACTCGCCCGGTCGAAAGCACTTCGCGATTACGCCCCACGACTCGAACAATGAGGCCAACAACTTTCGCGGCATCTATGTCGGCGTTGCCGGTAATGTCGTCATAGTCGCCGAAGACGGCACCGCACTGACCTACAAGAACGCGACCGCAGGCTCGGTAATCCCAATGGGCGGCGTTTTTTGCTATTTTTATGAACAATTTTGGTGAAATGCTGGAATTGTGGA
>QZIJ01000026.1 GCA_003598975.1 Anaerolineaceae bacterium
CGCACCTTTGGGCCTGAACACCCCTTTACGCTCACCAGCATCGTAATGTTGGGCAATCTCCTGATGACAACCGGCAACTACGGCAGTGCGAAGCCACTGCTGCAAAAGGCCGTGACTACTGCGGAACAGGCATTGGGAGAGGAGCATCCCATTACAGGCATAGCCTGTCACGCACTGGCTGAACTGCTTCATCGCAAGAAAGAGTATGCGGAGGCTGAAGCTCTCTACAGGAGAGCCCTCACTTTCCAGTTGCACCTGCTGGGTGAGGGACATCCCCATGTGCTCGCGGTAAAAAGTGACCTGGCCTTGCTTCTTGAGGAATCAGGAAGAACTGCTGAAGCCGAATCGTTGTGTCGCCAGACCCTCGACGGCGAACAACGACTCTTGGGAAAGGAGCATCCGGTGACCTTGACGACGTTGCACAACTTGGCGGGCCTCGCCAAGGCGAAGGGAGAGCTGGCGGAAGCAGAAACGCTGTATAGACAGGCACTTGAAGGGCGCAAGCGCGCGTTGGGGGACCAGCATCCAGAAACGCTTAGCACGGCGAATTTACTCGCAGGCTTGCTCAGATCCATGGGTGATACGGACAAGGCTGAATCGCTATATCGCATAGTAATGGAAGGCCGTGAACGGATATTGGGGCCAGAGCACCGCGACACGCTCACGAGCATGCGCAACCTGGCAGAGTTGCTGGCAAGCAAAGGCGACTTCACGGGCACGGAGCTATCGTATCGGCGCTTACTAGAAAGCCGGGAGAAGGCGTTGGGAGTTGACCATCCTGACACACTGAAGAGTGTCCATGATCTTGCCTTCTTTCTGGCAGGCAGAGGAGACCATGAAGGCGCGGAGCCGTTGTATCGGCGGGTACTGGAGGTGCGCGAACGCGTTTTGGGAGCGGACCATCCAGAGACATTGGCAACCATGAACAACCTGGCCGTGTCGCTGGCAAGTAAAGGCGACTCGGATGGCGCAGAGCGGTTGTATCGGCGCGCCATTGAGACCTCGGAGCGAGTGTCGGGAAGCGAGCATCCCAACACACTGGCATACATGGAGAATCTGGCCGTTGACCTTCAAAGCAAGGGAGACACCGACAACGCGGAGTCGTTATTTCGGCAGGTCCTGGAGTCACGGGAGAAGGTGCTGGGGCCGGAGCATTCAGACACGCTCACCTCCAGGCAACGCCTGGCGGAATTCCTGGGAGATAGCGGGCGCCTTGAAGAGTCGTTAACCCTGCGGGCACAGGTGATCGCTGCCGCAGAACGTTCACCGCAAGCCGCAACAGACCCCCAGCTGGCTATTGACCTCAACGTCCTTGGAATCGCAATGCGAAACTGCGGCCGCCTGGATGAAGCGGAGCCGCTCTTGCGCCGCGCTCTGCAGCGCGACGAGCAACTGCGCGGCGAAACGCATCCCAAGATCCCGCATCGTCTGAACAACCTCTGCAGCGTCCTCATCATGCAGGGCCAGCTGGACGAGGCCGGGCTGCTTCTGGCACGCGCATGGCATCTGAAATCTGCCCAGCACGACCTCACCAGCATGCGTCTGCTCTTCGTTCGCCTCACCGCAGCAATGCTGAAATCGCAGCCCCCAGACACGTTTCTTGGTCAACTAAAAACCATGCTCGCCCAAGACTCCATTCCCGACCACGCCGACGTGGATAAGACCATGAATGTCGCGTACTTCATCGAGCATTTGACACCGAAGCTCGGAGAGAGGAATGCGACATTCCTGCACGCCCTCGCTGCCGCCCTTAACGATCACAACAAACTGACGAAGCTAAATCAGTTCGAGCTTTGGAAGAATATACCACCTTTATCGTTGGGAACTCCATGGCCGGAAAACTAGTCGTACCAACTACATGGAAGCCCGTCCAAACCACTCTCGCGGACACTTATCGTGATGGATAATCCAGTACAGCTACACCGCCGGTCGGCCTTTCGCATCTTCTTCAGTTCAACCTTCAGCGAACTGAAGGCGGAGCGGGACGGGGAGGGAAAGATCATACACCTTCGCCCCCGGGCTACGGCGCGACGCAGAGCAGAAGGAAGAAGGAAGAATCATGAAGGCGTGGGGCGGACAAGGGGGCGTCGACCAGCGCTACGGCTGGGTGCCCGAACCGCGCCATTTCCGCGACACAACCATTCAGCAAATGCAGCTAAAGGTTCTCGCTCATGAGTGATACTAGAAAACAGGTTCGTCTCCGGCCCGTCATTCGAGTGTTTGTCAGCTCGACGTTCAGCGACATGAAACATGAGCGGAACGCTTTGGAGGCCGATGCCTTTCCGAAACTGGAACAGCTCTGTCAGCGCCATGGGTTTCAGTTCCAAGCGATTGACCTTCGCTGGGGTGTCTCGACTGAGGCCGGGTTGGATCACCGGACGATGCGGATCTGTTTTGACGAACTGCGTCGGGCGCAGGAGATCTCGCCCAAGCCCAATTTCCTCATCCTGCTGGGTAACCGCTATGGTTGGCGGCCCCTGCCGGAAGAGATTTCCGTGGAGGAATTCCACACACTCGAGCATGCCGCCGCGCAGATACCCGGCAGCGCGGACAAGTCAGCAATCGCGGTTCTGCGGGAATGGTATCGTGAGGACACGAATGTCGTTCCGCCCGTCTATCTGCTGCAATCCCGCCGTCAGAACTTGGGCGATGACCAGGATTACACGCACGATGCGGCATGGAACCGGTTGCAGGCCGTTTTGTGGACAATCATCAACCGGGCGATGCCACCGGAGCAACTGCAGTGGCGGTTCGATTCAGCGGCACCGGAGGGTTCGCCACCAGCTATTGTCCGCTTCCAAACCTCCGCCACCGAACAGGAAATCTGGCACGGCGCTTTGCGCGTGCGGGACGCCAGCGAGCATGTGCTGGCGTTTTTCCGTGAGATAGAAAACCTCGCCGCCTTCTCCGATCCGACGCAGATCAAGGACTTCGTTGATGTGGATCCGTCCGGTCACGTTGCGGTCGCACTCCAAACCGAGCAAGACCGGCTGAAGGCGGAACTTCGCCAGCGCCTGGGCAGTGCGAATGTTTTCCGTAACGAGGCCCCCGCCCGGTTGGTGGATGCTCAGGACAATGAGGGCGGCGGAAACGTTGATGTCACGACGGATCACTTGGCCCAGCTTTGCGCCGATGTGGTAAGCCGGCTGTCGGAAATCATCCAAGGTCAGATCGAAGAGTATTGGCGCAATACCTCACAAGCTTCCACGGACCGCGCCGCCCGCGAACTGGAAATCGAACAGCGCGAATACGAACGGTTCGCCAAGGAGCGTGGCGGTGAAGAATCGTTTGTCGGCCGGCAAGTCGAGTTGCAAGCCATTCTCGACTACGTGGGGAACGATTCTCGCTGGCCATTGGTGATCCACGGCGCTTCCGGCTGCGGAAAGACCGCCTTGGTGGCGCGCGCGTCTCAAGAAGTGGCCAAGTCCCGAAAAAGGATCGAACGCTTCATCGGCGTGACTTCACGTTCGTCTGACCTCCGTTCGCTACTCACCAGTCTCTGCCAGGAACTGCGGCAGCGGAACCCGCGCACAGACGCGCTTCCCCCCGAGTTTAAGGAGTTACGCGGCGAATTTTTCCAGCATTTGCAGGCCGCCACGCCGGAGCAACCGCTGATCCTGTTTCTGGACGCCCTCGACCAACTTGCCGATGCCGACAATGGCCGGCTGCTGAACTGGCTGCCGCCTGGCTCGTTGCCGGTCCACGTGAAGCTCGTTGTCTCCTGCTTGTCCGACCGGGCCACCGGTGATTCCGCCGGCCAACCGTACGCCGAACTCAAGCGCCGCCAAATTCCGGCCGAGAACTTCATCAACCTGGACGTTCTCTCGGAGGCCGAAGCTCGCTTGTTGCTTTTCGACAGGTGGCTCCCCAAGGCGGGCCGCAAGGTCAGTGATGATCAGCGGGCGCGAATCGAGCAACGCCTTGCCTCTCCGGTCTGCCGCCAGCCGATCTACCTGAAGCTGCTCTTCGAGGAAGTCCAACTCTGGCATTGCTACGACCCGGCACAGGTGCCGGGCGCGAGCGTCCCCGCGCTGCTCGGACAACTCTTCGACCGGTTGTGCCAGCGGACGAACCACGGTCCGCTGTTGGTGAATCGCGTGCTGGGTTATCTGTCCGCATCCCGGCACGGCTTGGCGGAAAACGAGATTCTGGAGATCCTGTTCGCCGACCCTGAGTACCGAGCCAGGCTCGACAAAGCCACCGAACAGACCCGGCATGAGCTGCCGTCCAATGCTAAGCGCATTCCGGTTGCGCTGTGGTCACGGCTCCGGTTTGACCTTGCCTCTTACCTCACCGAGCGCGCCGCACCCGGTGCAACGGTTTTGACGTTTTACCACCAACAGGTCGGAGAATGGGTCCGCGCAAGCGACTTGAAATCGGTCCGGGTTAATTGGCGCCCGCATGAGCGGTTGGTGGACTATTTCGAAAGGAAGGCCGATCCGGCGCAGAACTCAACGTGGAAGACTGCATCTTCACGCGCATTGGAAGAATTGCCGTATCATCTTGCTCAAAATGCGAATGTGCCGCGATGGGAACGTACAGTATGCGACCCGCTGTTCGTGGAAGGTTCATGTCGAGCCGGCTTGGTGTTCGAATTCTTGCGCGACGTTGATGATGGGCTGAGCCAATTGCGGTCTACATCTGTGCAACTCATGCGTAAGGCCGTGGCATCTTCACTACGGACCATCACCCAGCATCCGGAGTTCTGCCTTTCGGTCCTTTACAATCGATTGCTGTGGGCAGGGCCGAACGGATTGATCGCCCAAGCTGCGGCGCGTGCGGCGGCAGAATTAGACGCTTCGGGCGCATGGCTGCAAGCCGCTTCCCCGCTACACTCAGTCGAAACCATTCCGATGGATGGTCGCTCTCGCCAAACGTTCATCGCGGAACAGCAGACGTTTGCTGCTGCGGACGGAAGCGGAAATCTGGAAATTCGAAGCATTGGACGGGGAGAGCTTTTAGCGAAGCGAACCCTGCCAAGCAGGACATTGACCGCGCTTGCGGTAGAACCAGCGCAATTCCGCGCCGCGTGGCTGGAAGGGAATGGAGACATTCGGGCGGAGTTCAGCCAAAGGGCACTCCAAGGAAGAGCACGTGAGACCACGGTGGCATATCCGAGAGATGACGCGGTGATAGCAGCGAGTCGTGCAGGAGATCTCGTGGCGTGGAATCCCCAGGTGGGAAAAATTACCGTGCTCGCTCCGGGAATTCCTTATCCTCTAGTCGTGCTGCGGGCCAATCCCGACGGATCGCGAATCCTCTTTGTCGCCGGCGACCGTCCCTCGGTGCAAACACTGGGAGTCGTGTCCAGGAGCGGCCTTAGTTGGAGGACCGATACACTCAGGTGGAACGGAAGACCAGTAAAGCATGGCTGTCTCAACCCCGACGGGACGAGAGCGCTGTTTGTTGAGAGTAGCCGAGTGATGAGCATTGTGGAAGTCGCAAGCGGGACGGTCCTGGCGTCCACACAATATGAACGGAGGAGCGACGTGATGGCTTGGGGCGGCATTACGGCTTGCTCACTCGGCAACGGTGGTGATCACGAAACGGCTGTAGTCACGACGGACAAAGGACAGGTCTGGGCGTGGGACTGGAAGCTGGATCGTTTCATTGCATGTGGGAATTACAAGGGGCTGCAAGAGGGCGATGCCGTGTGTCTGCTGGAGATCATGCCGGAAGGCAGCAGAATCTTCCTTTCTACGGCTAATCGTGCGCTCTTCTTCTCGATGGACGGGGGACCGTCGGTCGTGCCCCATTCGGCGGCAGTGTCTGACTGCACCATCACTGAGTCGGACTTGGTTGCCTCGGTTTGCCGTGAGGATCGTGCGCTCAAGTGGTGGCGCTTTGATGGTTTGACCCCGCTGCGCAATTTTCCCGTCGAACCGCCCCGCGTTGTGGCTGCGGATGCAAACGAGGACTGCGTGTTTTTGGGTACCGACAACGGTTTGCTATACCGATTTCCGGCAAGCCGGGCTCCGGAGAGCAAAGACATCTTCAAATTATTCGATCATCCGGTGGCCAACATCGTATCGGATCGCCCAGGTGTGGCCATTGCCGCTTCCACCCAAGGTCTCATCGAGCGGGTGGATTTTGTGGCCGATCGCACCGACTGGCTTTGCTCTCACACCTCCGGACAACGACAGCGATGGCTGTTGCCTCGTGCGAGAGGCGCTTACATTTCCGTACGCGAACTAGACACGGCTGGTAGGGGCGACGTGGTTGCCTTAGGAACAGGACGAAACAGGGAAGCGGAGCTTTACAAATCCAGGCACTCAGCCGTCTTGGTCGCGGCCTTGCGCGATGGAGAACATCTGGTTATTTATGATCGTGCGTTAGAAAATGATCCTTCGTTGAAAGTCTTCAAATTGAGCGGGAACGAACTAACCCCTGTCTTTGCAGTGGAGGCCAATCGGTCAATTTGTGCCATGCATCTCCTATTGGGAGATAAATACTTGCTTCTGGCGCAGAGGGATGAGCCTTGGCTTGAGTTGCGCCGACTCGAACCCGGGCTTCCCATGGCGGCTGTGATGGAATTACCCAGTGCTCCATCCTGCCTTTGCGCGCGACAAGACAAGATCGCCATCGGCTTTCAGTCCGGAGACCTCCTTTGTCTAAGACTACGTGATGCCACCCTAGCCAAGCCCATTGTCAAATTGTGACTATGCCGAAAGGACACATTATGCCAACCACTCGCTACTACCAACGTGACCGGGACGATAAGATCAACAGCATCAACCGCTGTTTCACCGATGCGGAACAGGGGCGGATTGAACTTGCTCTTTTGCGAATCGCAGATTTGCTGGAGGAGTTTCAGAATGATGCCAGCGTCCTCTACGCGCGAGGCCTGCTCCAGCGCGATTTCCTCGGTAGCGGACTAAAGGCAAGAGACGACTTTGAAAACGCTTTTCGAGCCGCCAGTCCGGGAGCGGAAGTTCGCAGCCTGGCCGCGTGCAACACCGCAACGCTCGCACGGAGCTATGAGGAGTTTGAATACTGGTCGGCCACAGCGTTAGAGATTCTGCCCAAAGACAGGGGGATGAATTCGATGCGGTCTGCCGTCGCAGAAGCAAAATCCGCAGAAGCCGATTACCACGCAACAATTGTGAACTTCGTGGCAGCAACGCCGCCCGAGGAAAAGGCGAATAGGCCAGGATCCGCAGCGTCGGGCTTGGAAGCGGCGCTGACTGGCCGCCGTGCGTTACGAGCCGAAGAAGAGGTAGACGTGCGCAAACACCGCGCCCAGTTTCTGCGACAACTCGACCGGCGAGCGGCAGAAACACGCGAGATGCTTCTTGAGAACTTTCCGCCCGAGGAAAGACTGGCTTTGCAGTGCGCTGTTGAAGAGATGGAACGGACCCTCGTGCTGGAGGATTCTGATGCGGAGCTATGGAATTTCCACGCGGCGTGGTGCATGCTGCTTCGGCGCAACGACGAAGCGATGCAATCGGCCGACAAAGCCATCGCCCTGCGGCCTCACGGGTATGTTAAGCCGTGGATTAACAAGGCTATTGTGCTGTTGCACCTCGAGCGCTTTGATGACGTCCGCCAATGCGGGCAGGAAGCGGCACGCCAAGCAGAAGCAGCGGGATTGGATGCTGACCTGAGACAGGCCCAGCAGCTCGCATCCATCAAGCGAACGGGTCATGAGGCTCCGGACGAAGGCACCTTCTCCCGGTGGATGGAGGACTTTCTCAAAGCGGGAATGCTAACCTCCAAAAAAGAGATCTCCCAGAAAGGCTGGAGTGGAGAATACACCGAGTTGGTAAACGGCTTTCTGAACCGCACACGGCTCTTCGGAGCAGACTGGCATCCAAAATACCTCCGCATTGTTGCGGAGATGTTGATCTATTTCAGTCCGGAGACATGTCGCATCACCCTCGTTGAGGCTCGCGCTCAGAATGAGATAGGGTATGATAACGCCCTCAACGCGTTGCTTTACCTGATTGTGAGTTCTTCCGGCGCGCTGCAGCGCGATGCTACCCGCATGCTTTGCCTGATGTTTCTGGGAACTGGATCAATAAGCGGCGCACGCAAAATGTATCGGCAGGCCATCTTGGAGACGGCGGCGGGCTCGGCGGAGTTTCGAAGCCTACCCGAGATAGTTCGGAAAGAATTGACCAGGATCAATTCCTGGCTTCCAAAGCTGATCGCCGATCAGGAACCGGTAAACGAAGCCGAAATTGCGCACGCACGCCGCACTGTGTTGTGGCGATTCGATTCATCTCGCATGACTGAGCGCGCAATTCCTCACCAAGCGCCCAATGGATGCGCAACTTTGATCGTTGTGGTTTTGGTTGCGGTCGTCGCGTGGACTCTCTGGAGAATCTTGTGACCTTCACGAAAGGAAATTGCTATGCCACAAAAGACTGATTATCAAGTATGCCAGAAATGCGGGACTGTCTTTGCACGCAGAGACGTTGAGGACCTTGGCTTCATTACGGGGATGAACACTTATGACCACCCAACAATGTGCCCGAAGTGCGGCGGAAAGGTCGTATGGCAAGGCTCGCCCGAAGTCGGACCGTCATTCGCGCGTGGTTGCCTCCCCGTGCTCTTCTTAATCGGTGTCTCGATGATCCTATTGGTTTGCTCTATCTAACTCTAGGCCTGTGTTCAGTCTGGGGAGAACCGGAAATGCAATGCAAGTGCGGTCAGCGTCAGTTGACAATGGTCCGGTTGTTGTATCGAGTAAAGGAGAATTATGAACATTAGACAGACATTCAGACGGATATTTTGGTCAGGACCGCGTTGTTCACGGTGTGGTCGAGCACTCAAGCAAGTAGAGGGTGGTTTTGAGATCATCAAAGGAGCTTATCCTTGCACGGTCTATCGATGTACAAATTGCGGTGCTCTCATTTGCGAGTTTTGCCAAGGGTTCGGGTTTGGCTTAATGCAAGGATGCAAGTGCGGCGGACACGAGTATGAGGTTTTCCAGATGTGGGCAATCTGAAAGTGAGTTTTGCACTTTACGCACGTCAGAGCACGCGGGAAGTAGCTCTCGGTGACCAGTGCGTAAAACCGCTTTTCAAACTTGAACTCATTATGCTGCGCAATCTTAATGGCAGAAACGGTCCAGAACGAGAGGCGCTAATGAACGAACAGACAACATTCTCGGCATTGGTCACGGGAATACCACCGGGCGTCCACGGACCCGATTTGCACCAGGGTGAATCGCGACTGCAATTCCTAATTCGATACCATCCCAATGAATGGAAGAATTTCAGTGAGTGGGTGGGAGAGGAATTGGGGCTTTTGGAATCGGAGCGCAAATGGTTGTTCGCGCAGGATCCCGCTTTGATGAATTGTTCCCAGATCGTACCCCATATTACCCGGTGGGCTAATATGCGACTTCCCGCCCACTGGCGCACTTTGCCCTGTTTGGCTTGCGGTTGAAACAAATCATCTGGCCACGGGAGAAGAATCCCTCGGGTGACGATTCAGCGGAAAGAATGGCATCAGAGATAGGAGCCCAAGTACCCAAGGGGTCGGACCAAGCTAATCTGTTGATATGTTAATTTGTTTTTGCAAAAAGTGGCCTTTTTGGTGCCTATATCTCGCTTTTCAGGCTCAAAAATGAGGAGATAGAAAAATATCCATTCCAATCATATCTACTTGCTGGTGGCCGGTGATGACAGGCGGGATGTTATTGCAAAATCCATGCAGTTGATCGTTGGCAGAACCGGCCAGGAATTCAATCAAAGAAAAGGACGCAAGGGAGCCTTTTTCCTGCAAGCCCTCATATCCACCAAACCTTGAAACTATGAACTCTGAACCGTGGATCAAGCCATAAAATCAAAAGGAACTCCACCATGTCCACTCCCTCAAATTCTAATCCAAAAAGCGAGCGCCGCGAGGTCCGTATATTTCTCTCCTCCACCTTCCTCGACATGCATGCCGAGCGGGAGGAACTCATCAAGTTCACCTTCCCGGAGCTTCGTAAAAAATGCCGGGAGCGACAGGTCGAGCTGGTGGAGGTGGATCTGCGCTGGGGGGTGACCGAGGAGCAGGCGGAACGGGGTGAGGTGCTGCCAATCTGCCTTACCGAGATCGAAAACTGCCGGCCCTACTTTGTCGGACTCCTCGGTGAACGCTACGGCTGGGTACCCGAGGCGATTGACAATGAGCTTTGCCGGGAGCACCCCTGGCTTGTGGCGCACAGGGGAAAAAGCGTCACCGAGCTTGAGATCATCCACGGAGTTCTCGATAATCCCGGTATGGATAAGCTTGCCTTCTTCTTTTTCCGCGTTCCCGAAACGTCGGGCAAAGTGGAAAAGGCCCTGGCCGCCCTGCCTGATTACCAGCCCGAGCCGATAACAGCCAAAACGAAACTCGCGACACTGAAAGAAAAAATCCGGCAGAGCGGATATCCGGTGCATGCCTTTATCGATGCCAAAGCCCTGGGCCAGGCGGTGCTTGATCTTCTGTGGCCGGCCATTGACAGGCGCTTTCCCGCAGCCGAAGTACCCACGCCCCTTAAACGGATGCGGCTCGACCATGAGGCCTTTGCCCAGGTGAGAACCAAGCTCCATATCGGCAGGACGGAGTACATCGACGAGTTGGAACACCATGTCGAAGGCAACGGCCCGCCCCTTGTTCTCCTCGGCGAGGCCGGGGTGGGCAAGTCAGCCCTCATCGCCAATTGGGCGGTTCGCCATTGCGAGCGCCACCCCGGGGACTTCATGATCCTTCATTTCACCGGCTCCAATCCGGACAGCGGGGATTATGTGCGCCTGCTCCGCCGGATCATGGAGGAAATTGAGGAGAGGTATGAACCAGAGAAGAAACGCCAAGCGCAACCGGGCGCTCTGGAGTCACGGTCCTGGGCCGGCGCTGAAGTCATCCCCAACGACCCCAGGAAGATCGTGGAGGCCTTCCCCTTCTGGCTTGCCAAAGCCGCGGCTAGGGGCCGGCTCATCCTCGTACTCGATGGCTTGAACCAGTTCGAAGACCGGGACAACGCCCTGGATCTGGGCTGGCTGCCCACCTTCTTTCCGGAAAATGTCCGGGTTATCATCTCCACCCTTCCTGGCCGCAGCCTCGATGCCCTCAAAAGACGCGGCTGGCCGGAGCTTACCATCTCTCCACTTGGCACCGCTGAACGGAAAGCCCTCATCCGGGACTACCTGGCCCAGTACAGAAAAAACCTCTCCGAAGCCCGATCGGAGCGCATCGCCGCAGCGGAACAAACCGCAAACCCTCTCTATCTGAAAACCCTGCTGGAGGAGCTGCGCGTCTTCGGCATCCACCAGGAACTTGACCACAAGATCGATCAGTATCTTGCAGCAAGGGATGCCATGGCGCTCTTTGTCTTGGTCCTGCAAAGGCTGGAGACGGATTATGACCAAGACCATCCGGGTCTGGTCCAGCAGGTGATGCGCTGCCTCTGGGCTGCCCGGCACGGTCTTTCAGAGACTGAACTGCTGGATATCATCGGAGTCAAGCCCCCCTATTGGTTCCCCCTCTACCGCGCCCTCGAAGGGCATTTGGTAAACCGTTCGGGGCTGCTCAACTTTGCTCATAACTTCCTGCGTAGCGCGATCATGGAAAGGTTCCTTCAGTCGTATGACTTTCGGGACAAAATGCACCGGCTTCTAGCGGAGTATTTCGCCCGTCAGGACAACTTTTTTGAAGTGCAGGCGGGCCAGCAACCCCCTCAATCACAATTTCCGCGTCACTTGAAAACTCCTAACAGACGGAAAGTCGAGGAACTTCCTTGGCAAAGGCAACAGGTGGTATCCTATGTCTTGGACATGGGATTGCAAGACGAGAGCCAATCTGAGTGCCGGCAACTTGTGGAACTCATAACCAACCCATCGTTTATCGAGGCGAAGTGTTCTGCGTCGCTGGTATATGATTTGGTCAATGATTACGAAGACGCCTTGCGCGTCTTACCCAAAAACTATCGAGAGAATATAGCCTCGTTTTCCAAGATTGTGAGTGTACAAGGGGAATGGCTTTCGAAATACCCACAGACAGCCAAGCAACAACTGACGAATCACTTAAAAAGATTTCCAAACACCTGTATTGATGCTTCGACGGGTGCTTTCCCTTCCGGTTTAGTTCCCAAAGCTAGCAATTGGCTAGCCTTGTTCTCTGAACGGCCACCGACGACACGGTTGCCATGGCGAAGTTTCACAATGGATGGGGCAGTGCTCGCCGTCTCCCTCGATGCTGACGGCAGAAGGGTCTTCATGGGATCGACAAGCGGGGCAGTTCACGTTGGTGATACACACACAGGCGAGGTTCTTTGCCGACTGACAAAGGAGGGCACCGCGATTCGTGCGGTGGCGTTATCGTCCAACGGTTTGCTGGCTTTAACCTGCTCGGTTGACGGAGTTGTGCAACTGTTCGACACGACTACCGGTGGGCAGTGTCGTTGGGTGGTGCAATCGAACGTTCCTTGTACCTGTTGCGCGATCGAGGTTCGCGAGAAATACGCATTGGTTGGGTGCCGGAACGGTGAAGTCCTAGTCATCGAAATAGCGTCCGGGCAGATTTTGTTTTCAAAGCGACTCTACTCGTCAGTCGTGTGGTGCGATTTGGGGCTTTTCCACATGGGGCCGGTCGTTGTGATCGTCCAAGAGGATTCTTCGGTCATGCTGTTCAAGTTCGACTCAAAAGAACTCATCGCACGTTTCAAGGGGGCGTTGAATTTTCATCCCCTTGCAGCCACAATTGTGGAAGACACGGAGGAACTAGTTTGCGTTTTTTCAAATAATGAGGCTTGGCGCTGGTCGATAAAAGAACGACTTGTCAAGTCGGTCGATCAATCGTACTTACTCGATCTTCGTCACTGCAGCCTTAGCAAACATATTGCGGCATTCGTTCCCCGTCGTTCCCCCTTTGACAGAGGTGTTTTGGTCAAACTGCTGGATCAACCAGCAAGGGTTGCAGTGGCATGCGTTGCTGGCGGACCGGTCAGTTCAATAGCCATAAGCCGGAACGGTAATGCTGTTGTCACAGGAACTGTTGCGGGAACAGTACAGGTTTGGTTGTCAGATGAATTATTATCGGATGAATCTAGTACGTCGCAGAAAATTTTAGACGGCCCCTTCGACTTGATCTCATCGCGGATAGTGTTTTGCGGAACTGTTTCCGAAGACCATTTTCTTACTATAGATCAGAAGGGGGTTACAGCACTTTGGTCATTCAAAGAGGTCAACAGACCCAAAAAAGTCCTCTATCCACATGAATTGGGGGAAGGCGATGTGCAAACCTGGGACATGGATGGAAAACCGGGTGATAAGGCATGGTCTGCTGTGCAAGGTGCATTCACGCATCAAGATGGGACAATTTTAGGTATTTTTCGCCAAAGTGGTCAGGTGGTTACTTGTGATCTCGTGCAATGGCGGGAAATAAACCGTTGGGAAACTTTTGGTTGGGAAATTCTAGCAGGGGCAATTACCAATGACGTAAGTCGTATTATCTGTGTCAAACCTTCATCCATTGTCTCCTTAAAGAGGACTGGGGGAGAGACTGTAGAGTGCGAAGCAGGCCCAATTCCAATCGTCAGTACGTCAATCGCATTTATGGATAAGGGGGTGACTCTTATCGCTGGGTTACACGATGGTAGCGTCTGCATCTGGAGCGATGGGCAGAAACAAATCGAACCCGTGTTCAAGTGCTCATCGGCTGTGACTGCAATTGCATTGGCATCCAGTGGCTGGTTTGCTTGGGGAACAGAAGACGGCGAGTTAGGTGTTGCCAAGGTCGAAAAGATGGAGCACATGCTGTTAAAGCTCGCTCATCGTGGAAGGGTAAACTCCTGTGTCATATCACCAGATGGCAGATGGGTGGCGAGCGTCGATCAAGATAGTGCTTTGCTGGTTCACTCGATGCCAGACCTTGAACTCTCCGGGGCATATCCACTCCCTGATGTCGGCACCGCGCTTTGCTGGTCAAAGCAGGCAGATAGGCTTGTTGTCGGCACGCGACAAGGGCATGTCGAAGTGTTGAAAACCCAAGAATTTTAAGGCGCCAAGCCCAGAGGATGACCATGAAGTATGAAGCAGGGGATGTAATTCCAGGATTGTGCCGGGTTCCACAGGAAGTTCGTGAAGTCCAGGAGGAGGTTTGTTGTCTGTGTGGAAGGGAAGGCTATGTCCTTGCAGGACTACATTTGGATCTTCGAGACCCGAGTGCACGAGTTTTTCACCAAAAATATCAAGCACAAAAACCTGTTCTTTGTCAAAATCCATCATGTGGGCTCGTCTATTGTCAGAATTGTGCCATTGACATATACAACGGTCTCTGCGGTAAATGCGGCGGCCGATTGCAATACCTCTGATTTTGAATTGAAGCACGTCCCTCACAAGTAAAGGAGAATACAATGAGATTTCCAAGAACTCTTTGCGAACGACACATCCAGGAAGCCTTGCGCGCACTTAATGAAGACAACCCGTCGGCCGTCTTAAAGGCAGCAGAGGAGGCATCACGCGCATATAGTGAAATACTACAGGACATCGGCGATGACGAACCATTGACAACAGAAGAACTAGCAGATTTCAAAGGACATATCAACGCGTTTACCGGACATGCGTTGATGCTGCTCGGCCGTTTTCAAGAAGCTGTAGAACCATTGAAGATTGGAGCAGCATGTTTTGAGGAAACGCAGAACGACCGTCTCCCTTGGACATTGTCAAATTTAGGCGTTGTTTTGCGAAGAAATGGGCAACTGGACGAGGCATTGACGTGTTGTCTTAGGACTGTAGAAATTCTTCGTTCTCATGGAGAGGAACTCAATCTCCATACAGCCGAACAGAGGGCGGGAAACATCTTTCAGCAGGCAGGACGACATGATGATGCGCTATTATGGTTCAATCAGGCAAAGGAAGGATTTAAGAGGCTCAGTCTTCATGAGCAACAGGGCGACGCTGAACATGGGATCGGAGTCTCTATGGCTCAGATTCGAAGGTTCGCGGAGGCAACCGAAGCCTGGGAACAAGCCGGTAGGCATTTTCATGCGGCCGGCGCAAAACGAAAACTAAGTCAAGTTGAAATGAATCTCGCTGGAGTTGCATTTCAACAGGGAGATATTGAGAGAGCGATAAGGCATCTTGAGTGCGCTATTAATTCCTGCCATTTGTTGCCAGACGCCAAAGCAGAATATCAAGCAGCAGCTCAGATGTTGGCGCGTGCCTACATGCAAGTTGGTAGGAATTCCGATGCGCTTAATATTATGCAACGGCTGAGAACAGGAAGTGCTACTTCAGAATTTTAACAGGAGAGAATCATGAAATAAAACCTACTGTCAAGTGTCGGAAATGTGGTCATGTCTTTCCACCAAGAACGATGATTTATCCAATTTTGAGAGGATGATGAATGATGGTTTATTAAAAATGGTTTCAATGGATTTGCAAGGAAAACAGTGCCCCTCCTGTTACGGGCTGATACAATCCTCGCCAATTTTGGAGACCTAACATGGAACAGCGTGAATTAAATTTTCGTATTTTCGTCAGCTCAACGTTCCGCTATCTGGTCGCTGCGCGCAATGTGTTGTTCAAAAGCCACCCGAATTGAGCGGGACAACAATGGGCAATGAATCAGGTGGCGAGGTTGCGCTGTGTGCCTCCATCCTCAAAAAGACGGAAACGCTGCTGGTCATCACCGGAGCAGGAATATCTGCGGAAAGCGGATTGCCGACATACCGCGGCCCTGGAGGTTTATACGAGAAGAATCCGGAGATCCCGCATCTGCTCAGCGAAGAGACCCTGGCTGATGACCCGTGCAGCATGTGGAAGTATCTGGACAATTTTCGAGCGGTTGCACAGCGGGCCAAGCCCAACATCGCCCACCGGATCCTCGCGCAATGGGAGTCCCGGAACAGGTTTGGCAGGTTTCTGATTGCCACCCAGAATATCGATGGACTCCATCAGGCTGGAGGAAACACGCTGGTGAGCGAACTTCACGGCAGCGCCTGGCAGATGGCCTGCCCGCGCAGTGTGGATTACGGGGAGGACGAAGGCTTTTCAGGGGATTATCTGGATTATGCAAGAAACCGAAATCGTGAAGAAATACTGAAGCGCTGGAGCCATGAGAACAACCGAACAATCTGGGAAGATCACACGGTGCCGTTCCCTGCCATTCCCCCTTATGACGAGGCGGATGTTCGGCCCAATATCCTGCTGTTCGGCGAGGGCTACGGGAACCGCCTGTTGTGGGTGGAAAATTTCATCCGCCAAAAAGTCGATACAGTGCTCGTCATCGGCTGTTCCGGAGGCTTGTACATTTTGGTTCATCTCCTTAACTCCTGCCGGGAAAATAACCCGAATTGCACGGTCATCAATATCAATCCACATATGGACACCGTCATCGTCCCTCATTTACATCTCTCGATGACGGCCACCGCGTCTTTAAGCGCCATCAACGCTCATCTGTGATGGTTGACAAACACAAATAACGAAGCGGACTGACCACAAGGAGAGAAGGCATGAACAAAACGATTACAACAGCCGCATGGGCATTGTTTGCGTTTCTGCTCATCGGGCAGATACACATCATGGTCATGCTCTTTTCCTACCCTGTCGGCGGCGGAGTGCTGCACGAGGTCTTTGCTTATTCAGACGGGGGGCAATTTGATAAGGCGGTCGCGGTCTTCCTGCTCAACTTGAGTTCCGCGTCAATACTCGGCTTTTTTTTCTGCCTCTTCAGATTTCCCGCTCCGTGGAGCATTATTGCCACGATTGCCACCTTCTACGGCTGGGTACAGTGGCATAAAATAACCTCTTTTCCTTATGCGTCGGTTGAGTTCAATCAATTCTGCCTTTCCATCTCTCCTGTCATCCCGATAGGAGTATTTCTCTCATCCCTGGCAGGCCGCCGTGTATCAGCCTTTTTTCACAAGAGAAGGGAAGGGTATATGCAATAAGGGGGAACTGGGCTTTGGCTACGAAAAACATCTTCTTTTCGATCTGTTCTCCTATTTCTGCATTTCACATTCCAAAACGTCACATCCCCGGAAAAAGTGTGTAAGCGGATCATAGCCACTACACCAGAATTTTTTCTGCAGGATGGGGAATACGTGCGTTTTCGGACAATCCTTGTAATCGCAATATTTATAAGTATTTCGAGGGCTAATGCCTCATTTGCAAAGCATCTCGGCACGGTGGGGAACGTCTACCCTGTTGTGGAGTCGGACGCTTTGGCAGAAATCAGGGAGGCGGCCGTGCAGGTGGATTGGGAAAAGGCAATCGAACGGCAGAAGAAACTGGCGATGATCAAGAACTTCCGGCCGCGTGATCTGCATCCGCTTCCCGCCGCAAAGGCGGACAGGTCATTCCTGGTTGACATGACCTACACCCTGGATAGCAATATCCCGGACGGCAAGGGCGGTGTGCTGTATCCCAAAGGCTTTACCTTCAATCC
>QZIJ01000086.1 GCA_003598975.1 Anaerolineaceae bacterium
CCCTCCCGATCGGGAGGGTTCGCAATTTAACCGCCTGCCATCGCGCCGACGATTCTAAAAATTTCTTTTCCTGTCGCCACCGCGCTGGGAAGCGGAAAGTCCCACGGCTCGAGCGACCAATCCTCTCCGCAAGCAAAAAAGCGGATGAACGGCCTGCGCGCACCCGTGACCTGATCGCGGACCGTGCCGCGCAACATGGGATAGCGCGCCTCCAACGCGTCCAACACGGACCCGATAGTGGCCTCCGTTTCGAGGGGCAGTTCCACCTCCCTGCCGACCCGCGCCAGCGTCTGCAAGTGATACGGCAACTGGACGCGGATCATCGCAGGGTTTGGACTTCTACCGAATAGACCGCGGGCAGGTTGGTGGCGATGGCCTTCCAGCTATCGCCTGAGTCGTTGGAGGCGTACACCTGTCCGCCAGTCGTGCCGAAGTAGAGACCGCACTCGTCGAGCGTATCCACCGCGAGCGCGCTGCGCAAAATGTTGACGTAGCAATCACCCTGCGGGAGTCCCTTCGTCAGCGCTTCCCACTCCTCGCCGCCCGAACGACTGCGATAGACGCGTAATTTTCCTTCGGGCGGATAATGCTCCGAATCGCTTTTGATGGGGATGACGTAGATCGTGTTCGGCTCATGCGCGTGAACGGCGATCGGGAAGCCAAAATCGGATGGCAGGTTGCCGCTGACTTCGCGCCACAAGTCGCCGCCGTCGTCGGTTCGCATCACATCCCAATGTTTTTGCATGAACAACACGTTCGGTCGGGATGGGTGCATGGCGATGTTGTGGACGCAATGCCCAACTTCGGCATTCCCTTCGGGCAACTCGTAATTGGATTTCAGCCCGTTGTTGATTGGACACCAGGTCTGCCCGCCATCGTCGGTGCGGAAGGCACCCGCGGCCGAGATTGCTACGAACATCCGCTTCGAGTCGTTGGGGTCGAGAATGATCGTGTGCAGGCACATGCCGCCTGCGCCAGGTTGCCACAAATTTCCCTTCACATCGCGCAAGCCAGGAAGTTCCTCCCAATTCTGTCCGCCATCGGTGGAGCAAAAGAGGGCCGCGTCCTCCACCCCCGCGTAGACGGTCTCCGCGTCGGTGAGGGATGGTTCGAACCGCCAGACCCGCCTGAATTCCCAGGGATGTTGCGTCCCATCGTACCAGAGATGCGCGCCAGGGTTGCCCTCATAGGCGAACATGTTGCCGACGGGTTCCCACGTCCTGCCGCCATCATCGGAGCGTTGGATCACCTGTCCGAACCAGTCCGACGTCTGCGAGGCGTAGAGACGGTTGGAATTCACAGGCGAACCGTTGACGTGGAAAATATCCAGGCCCGCGAAGAGTGGGCCGTCAATCTCCCATTTTTCGCGCTTCTCGTCCGAGGTGAGGATGAACGCGCCTTTGTGCGTACCGACCAAGACTCGTACTCCGCTCATTGCAATATCCTTTCCGATAAAACTTGTGTTGATAACCGATAAGAATCAAAACGGGGCGCGTGGATGATTTCGCGCCCCGTTCAGGTTACTTGTTGAACTTCGGGTTCATGCTGGTATATAAAGCCAGCACGTTTCCCGTCGGGTCCTCAAAGATGCCGAACCAGCCCGTCTGCGGAATTTCCATCTTCTCGTGCAATACCTTGCCGCCGAGTTGAACCACCTTCTTCAAATCAGCATCAATGTCATCGCTGGCTATATAGACCAGCACCTTCCCCGCGGGATTTTCAGCAGAGACTTCGGTGAACCCTCCGCCGAACCCGCTTCCGTCCTCCCACATGGTGTAGTTCATTTCAGGGACGGATTCGATCTTCCAGCCGAACAGGTCGGCATAGAATTTCGCGGCGGCTTCCACATTTGCGGCGGGAAGTTCCACATGGACAACATTACGCTTGGACATGATATTCTCCTCTTTGAATTCGGATGACAATGGTCTAAATTTTAGAACATAGTTTCTAAAATGTCAAGTACCAGATATGGGAGATCATCCAATACACCCACCACAGATTGGCTAAACTCCATCAAACAGATCGTTCAACTGTTTGAAATTCCCGTTGACAGGCGGATAAGCACGCATGTAATCTTCGCGTTCGCCGAGGAAGCGGCCGACGAATCCCATCAGCCCGCGCCGCATTTGCCCCCCACCCTGGGATGTGTGACATCGCGACGCCTCATCCTTGACATCTGAAACGGTGCGCACATCCAGGCGAACGTGTACAGGGAAATCTACATCAGCCAGCTCTTTCAAATTGATGTCACCATTGCGTCCCCACTTGGACGGGTCCTTGCCGAAGAGCGGCATGAGGCGCGTCATCACCTTCAGGAAGCCGCGCGGAAAAACCTGAAAGAAAAGTCCACGCGGCTGGAAAGGCGGTCCCGCTTCGGGGTGGAAGGAGGCGTCGTTTGCTTTTTCAAAGGCAAGGACAGTCGCCTGGTGAATGTGGATGTGGTCGGGATGTTTGTATCCGCCGATCGGGTCGAAGGTCAGCACGACTTCGGGTTTGAGTTCGCGCATGATTTTGACGACGCGCGCCGCCACTTCCTCAACGGGATGTTGAATCTGCGCGTCGGGATGCTTATTGTCTTCGGAGCATGGCATGCCCGAATCGCGGTAGTCAAGATAGATGACATCCTTCAAACCGAGATGCCCCGCGGCGCAATCCAATTCGGCGGTGCGCATGTCGGCGATATTTTTATATCCGTGCAGGTGTTCCGCGTCGACTGTCCCTGCTTCACCGCGCGTGGCGCAGATGAGATAAGTGTTGTAGCCGCGTTTTGCGTAAAGCGCGAGCGTGCCGCCGAGTCCAAAAGATTCGTCGTCGGGATGAGCCAGAACTGCAAGCAAAGTTTTTGTCATGTTTCCTCGTTTATAATGTCGGTTCATTTCCTACCGCAAAGAGCGCGAAGAACGCCAATTTGATTTTATCTTAGACAGTGTCTGAAATTCTCAACACAAAGTCGCCAAGCCACGAAGCCACGAAGTTTTTTCCTTTGAGTCTTGGTGACCTTGCGCCTTCGTGGTAAAGAACACTGTCTTTTCAGTTACTTTCTTACAAGGACGCGCTATGAACGTCGGAATATACGCCTGGAGACAAAATGAAATTTGAAACGCTTGCCATTCACGCGGGACAGGAACCCGATCCCAGCAACGGCGCGGTGATGACACCCGTCTATCTCACGTCCACTTACAAGCAGGATGGTGTCGGCAGGCCGCGCCAGGGCTACGAATATTCGCGCACGTCCAACCCCACGCGCAAGGCTTTGCAAGATTGTCTCGCCGCGCTCGAAGGCGGAAATCACGGATTGGCGTTCGCGTCGGGACTCGCCGCTACAGATACCGTGCTTCGACTACTCGACTCGGGCGCGCATATCCTCGCGGGGAATGACGTCTACGGCGGGACGTTTCGTCTCTTCGACAAAGTGCTCCGTCGCTTCTCCCTCGACTTTACATTTGCCGACACAACCGATCCCGAGTCGGTGGCTGACGCGTTGATTCCCTCCACGCGGCTGGTCTGGCTGGAGACGCCGACGAATCCCATGCTCCGCGTCACCGACATTCGCGCTGTCGCGGAGATCGTCCACGCGCACCCGAACCGTCCTCTGCTCGTGGTGGACAACACCTTCGCCACGCCGTATCTCCAGCGTCCGCTCGAACTGGGCGCGGACATCGTTGTCCACTCGATGACGAAATATCTCGGCGGCCATTCGGACGTGGTCGGCGGCGCGGTGATCGTCAAGGATAAGGAACTGGCGGAGAAATTATATTTCCTGCAAAACGCGGTCGGCGCGGTGCTGGGACCGATGGACGCGTTCCTCGTCCTGCGCGGAATCAAGACCCTGTCCCTGCGAATGGATCGTCACGCGGAGAACGCAATGGCGATTGTAAAATTTCTGGAATCACATCAAGCGGTGGAGAAAGTGATCTACCCGTTTCACGAAAGCCACCCCCAGGTCAAGATAGCGAAGCGGCAGATGAAAAACGGCGGCGGGATGATCTCGTTCCTCGCCAAAGGCGGAGGCGAGGCCGCGGCCCGCATGGTCGAGTCTACGAAATTATTTACGCTGGCAGAATCGCTCGGCGGCGTAGAGTCGCTCATTGAAGTCCCCGCGGCGATGACTCATCTCTCGGTGGCGGGTTCGCAACTGGATGTAAACCCCGCGTTGGTGAGGCTCTCTGTGGGCGTGGAGCACGTGGATGATTTGATCGCAGACCTGAAACAGGCGCTGGATAAGGGGTAGCCAATTTTCGTTACATCGCGTGGATGGCGGCCAGCGTCACATCATCATCCTGCACTGCTCCCTGCTGATAATCAAGCAGGGTCGCCAGCAAACTGTCACAGACTTCCTGGGCAGGGAGGCCGCGTAGATTTACGAGGGCATCTTGAATGCGTTCCAGGCCAAAGGCTTCGCCAGCAGGATTGCGACAGTCGGTCATGCCATCGGTGAAGAGGAGCAGGGACGAGCCCTTCGCAAGATGGACGCGGCCGATGTCGAGGGTGATATCCTCCCAGAGGCCGAGCGCCATCCCAGGTCCGTGCGGGAGACGCTGGACGCCCTCGGAGGTGAGCAGGAGCGGAGGTTCGTGCCCCGCGCGGGCGTAGTCGAAGTCTCCGCTGGCGCAGTCCAGTATTCCATATAAAGCCGTGACAAATTGGATGGACTTTTCCAGTCGCGTAACGTGCTCGTTGACTTTTCGGAGAACTTGTTCGGGTGACGGAAATGCGTCCGCTTCGGCCATGATGAGGGCGTGGACGCGCGCCATGAAGATGGCGGACGGGACGCCTTTGTCGGCCACATCGCCGATGAGGACGGCGATTCTATTTTCCCCGACGGGGAAGACATCATAGAAATCGCCGCCAACCTGACGAGCGGGATCAATGCGCGCACCGAAGTCGAAGCGCGGATCGGCGGGCAACACGTCGGGCAGGATGCTGATTTGAATTTCGGCGGCTACTTTCAGTTCGCGTTCAAGGCGTTCCTTTTCGATGAGTTGTTCCTGCGCGGCCTTGAGTTCATCGTAGGCTTTTTGCAGTTGACGGTTTTTCTCCGTCAGGTCGCGGAAGGTGGATGTGTTGGTTGCGTCGAGGCGTTCGCTGGAGACGCGCACCATCGAATAGGCGAGAATGGGAAAGCGCTTGAGCAGGTCATCGAATTCGGTGCGGCTCATCACCAGCAATGTGGACGGTGTGCGCGCGCGGGCAGTGGCGGTGCGCTGTCCGCCAGGCATGATGAGACTCATCTCGCCGAGGTATTGCCCAGGCCCAATGACGTTGAGCAACAATTCCTCTGGCTGGCCCGCGGCGCGCAGAATCTCCAATTCGCCGTTCGCGATGACATAAAAATGCTCGCCTGCCTCACCCTCGCGAAAGAGGATGTCGCGCGGTTGGAGTTCCGCTACTTTTAGAGCGTGAACAAGACTTTCCAGTTCGGTTTCTGGCAGACCAGCAAAAAGGGGAATACGGGAGAGTAGGTTGGACATTAGATACCTGTAAAATATTGCGGAATTACCCGCGCAAATCCATTACTTCCTTGCCCGCAAGTTTATCCTGAATGCGCGCCACCACTGTCTCCAAATGCTGGGATTGATGAACGAAGTCCAGATCGTCGGTGCGGATGGTAAGGACAGGGCACAGGTCAAAAGATTTCAGCCATTCTTCATAGAACGAATCGAGCAGGGTCAAATACTCGGCACTAATGCCCGTTTCAATGTTACGCGCGCGGCGGTGGATGCGTTCCATCAACGTCGAGACGGGCGCTTTCAGATAGACGAGAAGTCCGGGCCGCGGCAATCCCTGCACAACAATGTCAAAGAGGCGGCGGTAGGCGAGATAATCGCGCTCGGAGAGATTCCCCATGTGATGCAGGGCGCGGGCAAAGATAAAAGCATCCTCATAAATGCTTCGGTCGAGGATGGCAGAACGGGCGTCCCGGGCCGCGTCCAGATATTGCTCAGCGCGGTGGCCGAGGAAGAAGATTTGCAGGTGGAAGGACCACGTCCGCATATCACTGTAAAAGTCAGGCAGATAAGGGTTGTCTGAGACCGATTCATACCCCGTCCACCAACCGAGACGCGCACCGATCCGCTCGGTGAGCGAGGTCTTGCCTGCTCCAATATTGCCAGCCACTACCACAAGATACTTGGTCATAGTCGCCTCGCAAAAACAGAGATCGAATCGTTCGATGCATTATAGCCCACATGCAAAATTTTCACGGAAAATCGCCGAATCGCGTCACCCCATCTGATAGCGACGATCGGCATCGGCCCAAACATCCAACAGTTCCGTTTTCATCTTTCTCACCGCCGCGGGATCGTCCGCGGAAAGATCGGTCATCTCTTCAGGGTCGGCCTGCAAATCGTAAAGCTCGCACCTGTCATCGAATTCGTTGTAACCGCGATAATAGATCAGTTTACGATTTCCCTTGTTGATGGTCACCACGGCTTTAGACAGGGGCAGAAACGCCGAGCTCTCCTTGGCGAATACCGAAAACACGCTCCGTTCGGGGTCTTCGTCTCCGCCGAGGCCGGGCAGGACGCGGCCCTCGATACTGGACGGAATCGCCTGTCCGCTGATGGACAAGAGGGTGGGCAGGATGTCCACATTGCTGGTCAGCGAACGCACGTTCACGCGGGACCTTTGGCCGGGCGCGCGGACGAGAAGCGGTATCTTCGTGACGGGTTCGTACATCAACGGTGTACCGTGTCCATGCTCGCCGCGCTCGAAAAGTTCGCCATGGTCCGATGTGATGATCACATAACTCGAATCGAGCAGGCCAGATTTTTCAAGGCCGTCGAGGAAAATCCCCAGTTCGTGATCAAGGTTGACGATGTATTCATCATACACCATGCGGATGCGGACAAGGCGGCGATCATCCTTACGCGTTTCAGAAAGCGGGTGGGCGGGCTTGAGGAGCGGAACGATCCCATCCTTCAAATACATGCCGAGGAAGGGTTTGCGCGGGATATAGGGCGTGTGCGGCGGCAGCAGGTGATAATATGCAAAAAAAGGCGCTTGGGAGGCGGCAAGGTCTGCAAGCGAACGGGAAATCCCTGCCAGCAATTCTTCGATGGTGAAATAGGTATGGAAATTGGACGGGAGCCCGTAGGGATATTTCGGGGCGCTCTTGATCTCGGAAATGCGCGCGGCCAGCAGGTTGAACAAGCCCAGCGTGATCGAACCAGGGTCCTGGTTGAAATCGTTCGCGCCAAGAAAATCTTCGAACGCCATATAGGCGGAAGGATAGTCATTCGGGAACAATTCAGCCAGAAAGGGCTGGGCGGCGCGATGGGCAAATTCTTTGTAGGAAAGATATTCGTCCACATGCAAGGCCATCTGACCGAGTAGCAGGTTCACCCATGAATTCTGGGAATAGGCGAGGCGGTGATAAACGTCCCCGAAGAGCGCGAACAGGTTCTGGTCCACAAGCGAGCGTTTGACGAGGCCGCGAAAACTGACAGCGCGGTGAGTCCACGGGTAAGTCCCCATCAGCATGGAGGCCGTCCCCGACGTGGTGAAATTGCTGGCGGCATAGTGGTTGTGGTAGACAATGGCGCGCTCGGCAAACCTCTCCAGGTTGGGCGTCGTCTGGCGGACATATCCATGCAGGGATAGGTTGCTCGACGACATTGCATCCAGCAGAATCAGGATGATGTTGGGAGGCGCGCCCCCATCTCCCTGCAAATATTTCACCAGCGGGCGCGCCGCGGAAAACGCCGTGCCGCCCGCGAGGGCGGCGGCCAGTTTAAGAAAGTCGCGGCGGGCAAAACGGGACATCAGGAAATATTCCGCACGATCAATGCCGCGATCGAAACCAGCGTGGCGGGGAGAAGAATGAAGAGCAGGACAATAACTCGATCTGAAAACCAAAGCGCGGATTTATTCAAAATGGAAACGCGTCCCCCAAGATACGCAACGGGAAGGGACGCGGTCAGCGTGACCCCCATCCACAAATAAATGTACTGGTTAAAATCGGGACCGCTGGAAGAATAATACTTGAAGAATGCGAGGATTGAACCGAGAATGAAGACCACCAGCCAGGTCCCGCGAGCGGCGAAATCTTGTTTGAAGAAACGGGCGGGAAGGAGAAATGCAGCGAGGAGCAAAACGGAAAGAATCAATAAACTTTCAAGCAGGTCGAGAGCCAATCCGTATGCCAGATTCGCAAGGATTTCAGCAAGCGATTGAAAGAGCAGCCAGGCGGGAAGTTTGAAGGCAAAAACATAGACCGTGCGGCCATAGGTAAATAACGCAATGACCGCAAAAACAGGCAGGATTTGGCCAGGCGTTGGGAAACGACGGAGTAGGGATTGCATGAAACGGGGATAACTCAAGCCCTGTTGCGATACAGTTTTGCGTTCGGCACGGCGCGCATCTTTTCCAGATCGAGCGGCATGCCGAGAAATTCGACAATGCGGTTGCAAAGCGGATTCGGGTCGGACATCATGGAATTATAGCCCACGTACAACACTTCCATGTGCGGTTGGCGCGCCAGCCACGGCTTGACCAGTTTGATGTGCTCGCGGAACTGCGCCTCCATCTCTGCATCTGAGATCTTGGATTCCTCTCCGCGATTGACAAGCATCTTCTTCTGGGAGGCCAGCACTTCCCTGATCTCGCGTTCCATGAAGATGACCTTGTACATTCGGTCGGTCGGTAATTGCTCGAGCAGGTACGAGATGACTTTGACGACCTTGCCTCCCGCCTCGTCCAGCCACTTTCGGTCTCCCGCGGACATCTGCTTGACGCGCTCGAATTCGAAGTAGCCGTTCGGGTTGTCATCGTCCGCACTGCGGATGGAATCGGTGAGCGGTTCCAGCCCGCCTGCCTGAAGCATCTTCATCATCATGGATGTGCCCGAGCGCGGCAGGCCAGAGACAACCGCGATGGGTTGTTTTTTTACAGGAGATTTTTTGGAGGAAAAGAGTTTGAGCATGGTTTCCACTAAAGAAACCCGTTTTCTCAAAGAAAACGGGTTTCTAATTTACTAGAGATACCCCAACCCCTTCAAGCGCTCCTCCAAATCCTTCTGTCCCTGCGGGCCAGATTGGGAGGGCGGCTTGATGTGGGATTGGTCGAGGTGCTTGCCAATGGCAAGGAAAGGAATATCGCGGAAGGAGATGGCGCCGAAATCGCGCAGGTCGCGGTTGGCAAAGATCACGCCAGGGACGACGTCCGCGTCCACACAATGATCCGCGCCCCAGTGGTCGTTGTTGACCTCGATGGTCGCGGCGGGGATTTTGCCGAGTCCCGTGTCAGAGGAGGCGCGGTATCCAGCCGAGTAACCCACCACAAGGTCGGGGCCGAGGCGGGTGAACGGGCCGTTGTAAACTTCGTGCTTGAGTCTCGCGCGTTCGACCACGGCGCGCCCGTCGGGACCTTTCCAGTCCAGCAGTTTTCTCTGAACGTCGGTGAGAAGCGGTTCGACCTCCTGTGCGGAGACGATGCCCTGCCCCTCGCGTCCCGCCACGTTGAGGTAGAGGCTGTTCAACCCCACCGCGTAGAGTTTGGTGCGCGACCAGTCCACATCCGCGAGTGTGCCCTCGGACTTTCCATCTTTGAAAACCAGCCAGCCGTTTTCCGCGAGCCAGCGATTGAGATGCACTTTGAATTGGAAGGTACTAAAGCCGTGGTCGGACATGACGAGCAGGCGATGCTTGCCATTAAGCCGTGCCGCCACTTCGCCGACGAACGCGTCGAGTTTTTTGTACCACGCTTCGGCCACGTCGAGGCGGTTGTGATAGAACATGTGCTGGACGCGGTCGAGGTCATCGAAGATGCTCGCCAACACGCCTTCTTTAAATTGATCGAGCAAGTGGAAAAAGATTCCCTTGCGGCGCTCGAAGATCAGGTCGCACAGCGCGATGAACTGATCGTCACTGATGCAATCCTCTTCGAGGCCCGTCGTATCCTGCGGCCAACCGAGCGTGAGATACGGACCGACTTCCTTCCAGAGCGATTTTGCAAACCCAGGCGATGACGCATAATGGAACGCCGAATGGAGCGGATGAATCTGCAACGGCAACGCGTAGACGCGCACCGCGCCATCCAGATGGGTCAGGATGAAGCGGGCAATCGCCTGAATATTGGCAAGCAGTCCCGCCTTGAATTTCAATTCGACGATGTCGCTCCACTCGCCCAATTTCAATTCGACGCTTGAATCGCCGACAGTGAATCGTGCGGACGACTCGTTCAGGACTTCAACGGTGACTGGCAGCGTGGCAGGGACGGGAGCGCCTCCCTTCCCCTTGATCATCGGCCCGCTCAACGTCCCCGTGAATTTCTTCTCGCTGACGCGTTCCAGCCGCGCGACGGCGGTCTTTTTCTTCGTCTCGTCCGCACTGGTGAAGAGAGTACCCACTCCCAACTGGCCACGGATATCAGGCGTGCCCAGTCCAGGCAGGGTGTTGACGGGCAACTCGGGTCGCGCGGGGAACATGGCAGGCCACCACAGCGCGGTGGCGGGATAGCCCATCTCGGCGGCTTCTTCGAAGAAGGTTTTGGTCGTGTAAGGCGGGATGAATCCCTCACCGAGGGCGGTCTTCTTCGTCGGCAGGATGGACACGTACGGCATGTACGAGGCCGCGTCCCGAACGACAAAGTCGAAGATGCCGTGCCCGCCCGGGTCGGTGCCTGTGGCGATGCATGTCCACGAGACTTCGGTCTGCGGCGGCGAAGAGACCTCCAGCCGCGAGTATCCGCCCGCGTCCATCAGTTTTTGCAGGTGAGGTAATTCATTTCGCCCCGCCATCTTTTCGAAAATGACGGGGTCGAAGGAGTCGAAACCGAGAATGACTGTTTTCATTGGTTTTATTAACCACGAAGGACACAAAGACCACAAAGGAAATTAATGTTTTTTCCTTGGTGTCACTTCGTGTCCTTTGTGTTTAATGATCTTTACTCTTTCGTGGACTCGTCCTCGTCCTTGCGCGCGCCGCGGCGCAGTTTGGCGATTCCCTCGCGGATTCTGCGCGAGAAGATCAACAGCACGCCCGTGATGGCGGCCAGCGAGGCGGCCAGCGCTTGAAATAAAACTCCACCGGTGTTGGGATCGATATACATGTAGGTTCTCCTTCTGTCTGTAAAAAAGCAAGCCACGTTATACCTTAGTTGAAGGGAAACGTCAAACGGGAGGGAGATTCAGGTTTCAAGCGCCAGGTTTCAGGTGTCAGGGGAGGGAGATGGCGGTTTTCCATTTTTCACTTTCCGCTTAATCAAGGATTCCCGTTTTTCAATCTGCCTCCATTTCTTATGCGCGGAACTGGAATTGAGCGGCTCAAACGTGAGGATATGCGAATCCACCGCGTGCGGCAGGCGAC
This sequence comes from Anaerolineaceae bacterium, assembly GCA_003598975.1. Lineage (GTDB taxonomy): Bacteria > Chloroflexota > Anaerolineae > Anaerolineales > Villigracilaceae > Denitrolinea. The sequence continues at coordinate 11,307 of QZIJ01000086.1, forward strand.
CATTCGAGAGTTCGGCGTCGCCCTTTAGTGAAGGCAGAAGCGTGTAAAAGGGATTGTTTTGTTTCTCCTGACGCTCAAAGTAGAGATAGGCATCGCGTGCAATTTGCAGGAAAAGAAGAGCCGTGTAGTTTTGCCAGGTGGGAGCGGCTTCGGAACTGAGAGCAATATGCTGGTCGGGTGTGGTGGTAAAAACGCCCTGCTCGAGAAGCAGAAAAGGATCAATGCATGCCTCAAGACGCATGTGGTTATAAAGAGCCAAGAGGATGGTATAGAAACGACCGCTGAGGAAGAGGCGGCGATAATACTTGCGGCAAGTCCGCATGGGGGGAAAGTCCAAGGGAAGTTCATCCCAAGTATGGCCGGTGGCTAGTTTCCAGAAAATTGCATTCAATAAAGCGCGCGAGGAGAGGGGCGGCTTGTGCGGGCGACCGCGTTTGACGGGCGAAGCGGAAGGCTCGGCGGGAACGGGATACTGCCTGCAGAATTCCCGATACTTTTCCATGATCAAAAAGTCATTAAATTCGCCGGTGGGGGAATAGCGAGTGAGGCCTATACGATTGGCGGCGATGATAACGGGTGGTTCGCCAGCAGGCGGTTTTCTTGAAGAAACAGGGGGAACAAGCGGAGCGAGGATGGCCCATTGTTCATCGGTAAGGTCTGTTGCGTAACTGCCCGCCTGCCCACCTCCTTCCTGCTCGGAAACAAAATTGCCCGGTTGGGGAGGAAAATCTCCGAGATTGCGCGAATTTCGCGCACTTAATTTTGAAACGATGAAAAACGAATCAGTATCCCTGGAGATGCCCAAATCCCCGTAGTGGCGCTCGATATAACCAAAAGCATCATGTGCAATGGATTCCAGAGCGCGTTGTTTGATGAAAGCATGAAGGACCGCCCTGTAAGAGTCCAAAACGAGCCCTGTAATCCTTATTTCCAGCCTGACAGCATCCAATGAATCGATCGCGTGCTCTTTCGTGAGATCGTTCACTTTTTCCCGCTCGGAAAGCGCGTGCGCCTCAATTAAGTGCGGCGGAAGCGATGCACTGCGAGAGGCGTCCCAAAGTTGATCGAGACGTTGACGGACTTCGGCCAGCGGCCCGGGTTGAAGTGTGGAAAATGTTCCATACTTACGGGCGTTCTGGTTGCCGAGTTGGCCTCCCCGCCTGCGCTTCGGTTGCGGGGACGTTTCGGGCACAGAGGCAGGAGGAGGAAGGGATGGTTCGGAAAGCGAGGGAGGGATGGATAGGGTCATTTGATTATTCAATCATAAAAAAAAATGGATTCATAAATGCTTTGTTGCAAGCATCTGTTTATACCGTCATTGCGAGACGCCAAAAGCGTCGAGGCAATCTCGCCCAATCCTAGAGAGTGCTTCGCTCCACTCGCAATGACGGACCTCGGCGGTGTTTACAACAGAGCAATATAAATATTATAGAACATGCGAGCGAAAGAAGCAAGCAAATATTGGGTATAAGAGTTGCGGTATACTTAAAGGGTTCCTTTGCATAGTGTTCCTAACCAGAAGAGGGATGCCAACATGCTCTCACTTGAAAATCTTTGGGAAACTTCAAAATTCAAGCCAAATGAAGCGCAACGCGTTGCTATCGAGCATGTTGATGGGCCTCTATTTCTGACGGCGGGACCTGGTTCGGGAAAAACGCGTGTGCTCCTTTGGCGCACAGTTAATTTGATAGTCTTCCATGGGGTAAAGCCAGAAGAGATATATTTATCCACTTTCACAGAAAAAGCCGCTCATCAACTCAAAGAGGGACTTCGAACATTATTGGGAGCAGCGACCAATGCAACGGGGCAACCCTATGATTTAACGCCGATGTACATCGGTACAGTGCATTCGCTTTGCCACGCATGTCTGTCGCAACTGCGATGCGCGTTTTTCCTGTGTATCCTATCGTCAATACGCCTGGCTTGGCAACAAAGCCGCCGCGGACCGCTCGATGAGCCAATATTTTGATGAAACTGTAAACGACCCCGAACAGGAAGCCTGGCGCTCGGGCAATCTCGACGCCACCCAAAACGCAACTGACCTGCGCGCAGACTTCACTTCACGATAAAATCAATGTCATTGCAAGGCGGCGTACTTCAGTTGAAGCAATCCCCTAATAACAGGAGACTGCTTCGCTATCGCTCGCAGTAACATTATCAATGGAAAATAATGTGCCCCTCTCCAAACTCCGCCCCTCCTTACTTTGACCCAAAACCGCCTCTGCAAACTCCAAACCGTTGGCACCAATTCAATTCGAGAAGCTATCTGCAAAAAGGAAACCAATCTTGAATAAATCTAAAAGGCAGAAATCGCTTGCTAAAGAAACCGGCAGAATTGAAAAGGAAATTCGCCGGGCACGGATTGGCGGGCAGAGTGTTCAAATCGCTGGAAACGACTCAATCCTTGTGGGCGGGAATATTACAAACTCCAATATAATCTCATATCGGGGCATAGACGAAGAGAGACTTTCAGAACTCCTTCACACTGTGGAGCAACAAATAGCCAGGGATAAATATTCGCGCGCCTTGCAGAAGTATCTAAAGGACCTGGCGAAATACTGCGACGATCTTCCTTACTCAACTCTTTTCAATCCCACATCGGAAACGCTAAGTAAAATTTACGTGCCAACCAAGTTTCTAATTGAGGGGCAAACTGAGCAAGAGGACTCGATCTCACTGAAAGAGATATTGAGTAAAAATGAGGCTCAACACATCTTGTTGACTGGAGAGCCTGGATCGGGCAAATCGACCGTACTGCGCCAGATCGCCAGGTATGCCTGGAGTGAGCCTGCCAAAATCGGTTTGAAGGAATCATATTTGCCGCTTTTGTTGCCCCTCCATATTTTTTCAAAACTTCATTTTTCATTACAGGAACGAATCAAGCGTACACTGGACCACATGGAAATGCTGGAGCAATCCCTCCCGGAAGACTTTTTTCCTGCGTGGGCGGAGAAAGAACAGACGAAATGGCTGTTTTTGTTGGACGGGCTGGACGAGGTCCCAACTGATGAGCGCATGCACTTGTTTAAAGTGATCAAAGACTTAATGTTAAGGGAGAATTGCCTGGTTATCATTACCAGCCGCCCATCCGGGTGCCAGGCAGATGAATTGGATGAAGGAAGACTTGTCAATTATGTGTTGCAACCATTCTCTCCTGGTCAAGTAAAGGAGTTTGCCGAAAATTGGTTTGCCGAAAAAAATTCGCACTTCTTGCGATCTCTGGAAGATTTGCGCATGAAAACCATTTATGAATCCCCGCTTCTTTTGACCATTGCCGCAAAAGTATATCTGGAGCGCACAAAGGAAAACGGGACAGGGAGTCTCCCAGTACAACGGGTAAATCTATATGAGGAATTTGTTGACATTTGCTTGGAAGAGGCGCGGCAGCGCGGTTTGCCTGACGACCTTGGAGACAAGCTAACCATGGGTTCCAAGTATGGTTTAGCGCATCTGGCATGGGAAATGACCAGACGTCCCGGCCACGATTCAGAGGATGAATTAGCTCAAGCAATGACAGATTATCTGCACAGGTTTCAAGCCTTTGGTGAGGATGAGGCCAGAACACTGGGGCGGCGTTTTTTAAATGCAATGGGTCGCCGCAGCGGAATTTTCGTGAAGGAGGGAAAAACTTTTAATTGGCTGCACCCAACATTTCGCGAGTACCTGGCTGGGTGGCAAATGGTTGAAAAAGAAATTGATCAGCTGGATATAGATGATTATGATGCACCAAAGGTGTATTATCGCTTTATATATCCAGAATGGAAGGAGTCAACTTTATTTGCAATAGAGATCCTTGCCAGCCGGGGTGAGGATGTTACTCCTTGGGTAAATGGTTTTTACAAGGCGCGGGGGCCGCTGGATGGGGGCGAGGCGCTGTCGGCGCTGGGTAAAGTTGTCCCGGAGTTGGCAAAGAAAATTATAGAAGAGTTGTCATCACTGGCTCGGGGCGATTGGCGGGGCGGCAAATCCGTTGCTTTATTGGGCAATTTGTGTGTTTTCTATCCGCAGGCAAAAGATGCCTTGATCCATTTAATTTACGAATACGATTTGGCGGACGGATTGGTGTGCAATGAAGCAATCATCCAGCTTGGGAAGGCTGGTCACGCGGATATACTGCTTAACCTGGCACGCGACACTCAGTTACATCCTTATCTGCGAAAAGACGCAGCGCTGGCTTTGACAAAAATTCCCGATCAAACAGACAAAGCCGCGCGGGCTTGCCTGGCAATTGCACACGATGACCGTTTTAGGATGCAGGATGAAGATGGTCGCAAAATGACGAGTGAACACTATATAAAGCTGGATGTTGTTAAGGCTTTGGCAGACCTGCCTGGGTGGAGCAAAGAGGCGGCATCTCTTTCTCTTGAAATGATAAGAGACGAGAGTTTATACGGCAATACACGCAGAGAATCTGTGGAAATTTTGGGAAAGGCGATGCAATTCGATAAGCTAATCGAGGTTGCTCAAGATATCAACATTAATCTTGAGTTGCGTATGAGGGCAGTTGTTCATATTCTGGAAGGAGAATTTCAGCAGGCAGGTGATAGTCAACCAACCTATAAGGACATGCACGAACGTGAAGAATGGCTAATTGATGTTGCAAACGATGAAAGAGAAAATCTTCATAAGCGGTTTTGGGCCGCGCTTAAAACCATGGAATATAGAACTTATTACGGCGATCGCTATCTTTTCGATGCAACTCTTCAAGTTGTTGAACAAGGCATTATTGTTGCAAAGGAATTGGCGTCATCACAGAAAGTTGAACTGTTTCTGCGGAAATTTGCTTCTGAAATAGTTGAAATATGGAGCGGCGTAATTCCCGAATTCCTTGAATTTATTCATGACAAAGAAAATAATATCAATGAACGCATCAGAATAGTTAGGCAGTTGTCGCTTACAGGAAGAGGCGACATCCTGCTGGATTTGATTCATAATAAAGACATCGAATCCAAAATACGTCTGGCGGCGGCCTCCTTCTTTGTTGAGAATAAGTTCACGAAAGAGGATTCGTCTCTCGAATCCATGCTGGCGCTCGCTCGCGATAATCAAACGGATAAATATATTCGTTTTTCGGCCGCGATGGAACCATTTAAAACTTTCGATGAAGATGCCCGCAGTGAGGCTCTGGATATTCTGCTGGCGCTCCTTGCTGAGGCTGAAACAGACATATCGTTATTGATGGAAATCGTAACGTATCTGGAGGTTCTTGGTGACGCCCATTGCCTACCTGAACTGGAAAGGACGATGCAGCAGTATCCGAACGAAGATATCAAAATAGCTGCTGGACAGGCAATCCAGCAAATTCGCGGACGTGAAAAGCCGCAAGAACAAAGTAAAATCATTGCTATTGCACACGACACTGCCAACTGATTACTGCTCACTGAAAACTGGACTCTGACCCATGCCCCTCTCAAAACTCCGCCCATCCTTTACCTTGACCGAAGACCGCCTCAAAGAACTTCAGGCCGTGGTGCCCGAAGCCTTTGCGGACGGCAAAATCAACTGGGACACGCTCCGCGAAGCCCTCGGCGAGACTCTCGAAGACGAAGACAAGGAACACTTTGGACTCTTCTGGCCAGGCAAACGCGAAGCCCGTAGACTTGCCGCCATGCCCTCCAAAGGGACTCTCATCCCCCAGCCTGGCGCAGGCGTGGACGAAGAGAACACGCACAACCTCTTCATCGAAGGTGACAATCTCGAAGTGCTCAAACTCCTGCAAAAGAGTTATGCGGGACGTGTCAAGTTGATTTACATTGACCCGCCCTACAACATGGGCAATGATTTCGTTTATTCAGATGATTTTACTGAACCCCTAGAAGCATATCTAAAGAGAACAGGGCAGGCAGATGAAGATGGGCAACTGCTTACAACTAATAAGCGCACTGGAGGACGATTTCATTCCAACTGGCTAAGACCCTATCCGTAAATTAGTCATGGGAGCACATTCTCCAGAGGATCAAGGCGCAAGCAAAATAGATAAACGCCAGCCAGTTACTCGATTTCTTAG
>QZIJ01000020.1 GCA_003598975.1 Anaerolineaceae bacterium
CGGGGCATTGACACTCCCGGATCGGATGACGGATACCCGTTCAGCATAGTTCCCTGCCTGAACGAACACAGTGCTCCCTGCTGTTACAGTATTCGCGGCTTTCTGGATCGTCCGCCAGGGTTGCGCCTGGGTACCGGGATTGCTATCATTGCCAGATGTGCTGACATAGAATGATGCTGTTGATACAGGTGACGGGGTGGCTGTCGCGGACGGGATGGGAGTGGGCAGGATACTCGTCGGCGTTGCTGTGGGAGAAGAGGTGGTGAAGAGAAGTACTTCATAATCCACCTTGGCATTATAAGTGGCATTGCTGGAACGCAGAGATACTCGAATGGCTCCATTTTTATTGATGAATTGCCTCGGAGTCGGAATGGAAAAACTGAGGAGAGTCCATGTATTGGGTCGGGAAACTCCGCCGTTGGTACCCACCTTTATCCAGGTTTGCGTTGTGAAATTATACAGAGACCATGTCCACCCTTGGGTGGCCTTCAACGGCCCGCTGAAATTTACCACCAACTTCAACGTGCTGATGGTTGATTTCGGAACTCCAACTGGCAGTTGAAACGTCTGCACGCCGCGATAGACGCTCGCAGGTGTGTTGAACGAAACGTATGTTGATGGATCGTTGTCGAGACCGGACTGTTCTTTGAGTCCGAGCACGCCCACAGATCGTATGGTTGAACTGCCTCGTTGAGTAGTGTAAGCAATGGGGGCAATAACCCGACCTACCGCAGGTTCGGTTTGCGCACTTGCGATGTGCGTGCCTATAAGACTGAACACGATTGCGCCAATAAGCACCAAAGACTTGATAGTTGTTTGCATGATTTATTTTTTGCCTTTCTTGGCCACATCTTACCCGCTGAAATAGGGTGAACTGCATTACCAAAAGTCCTGTTTGCAGAACTGTTGATTTTTGTTAATCCGTAATTCATATCGGAATACCTCGTCAAGCGGGTGAATTTCAGCTTCGATAATGCGGTGGTGACGGTCAACTCGTCAGCAGACGGTGGGAATTGGCAATGGAACGGCAACAAGTCAGACCACTGAACAAAGCGGGATATTGAGCGGGCATCCGGAATAAACTGGGTAAAACAGTACCCATGTACTAGTTTTTCCTATTGACTTGAAGGGAAAAAGTCCCTATACTGGCATTGTCTGGTCTGACCACCATACCACAAGCCTATGATAAAAATTCAGCCTGTATCCCACCGAACTTTGGCAGAGTCTGCTGCCGCCAAGCTGACCGCATCCCTTTTGGATGGCAGTTTGCAACCCGGCGTGCAATTGCCCCCGGAGCGTGAGCTGATGACCCAGTTGGGCATCAGTCGCGCTACCCTGCGCGAGGCACTTAAATCGCTGGAAAAGAATCACCTGATCGAGTCGCGGCCGGGTGTTGGTTGGTTCGCTCGCGCCATAGACGAGTTGAACATGACCCAGGCGAAGGAAATGGCTGGGGGCGCGGCGACACAAGCCTCCCGTCCCGCGACGAGCGAGCCGCCGACCGGCCCATTGCGAGTCCCCATCGCGCCGGAGAAGCCGATCCACATTCCCAATCTTAAAAAGGATCGCCTCGGTACGTTCGAATTTATTTCGTGGTGGGAGCGTGAAAAAGTGGCACAGGCGAAAGTAATGGTGATCGGCGCGGGCGCGCTGGGCAACGAGGTGATCAAGAATTTGTCGTTGATGGGTGTCGGCAACCTGTTTATTGTGGATTTCGACAAGATCGAGGCCGCCAACCTGAGCCGCTCGGTGTTGTTCCGCGAAACAGATAATAATCGCAGCAAGGCCGAGGTGGCCGCGGCGCGCGCAAAGTCTGTCAACCCGCAGGTGCATGTGCAATATTTGAACGGCGACGTGACCACGCAACTCGGGCTGGGAATTTTTCGCCGCATGGACGCGGTAATCGGTTGTCTCGATAATCGCGAGGCGCGGCTGGCGGTGAATCGTTTTTGTTATTGGGTGAACAAACCTTGGGTGGACGGTGCAATTCAGGAACTGCTTGGGCTGGTGCGCGTGTTCACGCCAGGGCAGGGTGCCTGTTACGAATGCACTCTCACCGAACAGGCACTGCGCGATCTGTCCATGCGATATTCCTGCCCGTTGCTGGCTCGTCAGAATATTTTGCTCGGCAAGGTGCCGACCACTCCGACCATTGCCTCGATCATCGGCGCGATGCAATCGCAGGAGGCGCTCAAACTGATTCATGGCCTGCCTGTCGGGGCGGGCAAGGTGACGCATTTCAACGGCATGGTCAACGAGATGCACACTACGGCCTACTCGCCGCGTGATGATTGCGAGAGTCACTGGACTTACGGCGAGATCACGGAATTGCCCGCCCGCGCTGAGCGCACGACTCTGGCCGATCTGCTTCGCATCGCCCGCGCGGACCTGGGACCGGACGCGATCATCGAACTCGACCAGGAACTGATCGTTTCTCTCGAATGCCCGAATTGCCACACCTTCGAAGAGACCCTCAAACCCTTGAGCGAAGTCAGTTTCGAGGCGGGGCATTGTCCCACCTGTGGCGTCCTGCGTGAATCTACGTTGACTCATGCCGTCAGCGGCGATGAGAAATTTTTGCATCGCACGCTGGCAAGTGTGGGGGTGCCTGCCCTGCACATCCTGCGCGCTCACAACGGAATCCAATATCGCTTCTACGAATTGACCGGCGATCTGCCCGAAGCGTTGCATTTCCGCCACTTCGATCGGACGGGCGACGGGAATGGTTCGCCTGCGCGTGGACGCGTCCGTTTGAAGGGCGAAATCAAGTTGAAGGACGCGCCAAAGAGTCCCGCGCGCGGACGCGTGAAATTGCGCGGTTGAATCCGCGAGTTGCCATGTTTTCCCAAACTGCCACGATGAGCCAAATCCGTTCCTCCCACACTGCAACGCGGTCCGTTTTCTTTTTCAAATTGCTGTCGCTGTTCCTGTTGGTGATGGCCTTCGCGTCCGGGTTGATCCAACTCTTCCGTACCAAGCCCGATTATCCACTCTGGCTTCAGAATTGGTTTGCAGTGACAACGCTGGCGGTGGTCGCGGGATTTGGTTCGCGCTGGGTTTTGAATCGGCGCAGTGGTTTTATTCGTTTCGTTGTTGCGATGGCAACTTATCTGAGCGGATTGCTATTACTGGGGTTTCTTTCCGAGTGGAAATACGGGATCGGCCCCCTTGAATTTTGGCCGAAGCAGATGGATGTGGAAGGACTGGCACAGGTTGGCGTTGGTCTCGTTGTTTTTCTGCTGGTCTTTCGAGCCTGGAAACGGCGCTCCCCAGCGGTTACCCAGGTAGTTGCTTCACCACGCTCGATTCCAACGCCTGCTCCGAAAGTGGAAAGAACTCCAGCACGAAAGCCGACTCCTGCACCATCCAAAGTCTCGAATCGAAAACCGGTCCTTGGCTTTTTGAGATCCGCGCAGAAACCTGCCAAAAAGGCCCAGGCGGGAGGCATCCGCTCAAAGAAAACAGTCAAGCCCGGGCGCGCTGCGACTCCTGTCAGCCAGAAAAAAAGCAGGGGGTGGCGCGGCAGGCCCAAGGTCCAATTGGCGATCGTGGAGGAGCATCGCTGTCCGTTTTGTCTCGAACCAGTCAGCAGAGTCGATCCGCGCGGCGTGGTCGAATGTGACGTCTGCCATACCCTGCACCATAAGGACTGCTGGGAAATCACCGGCGTCTGCCAGGTGCCGCATTACAACTCTTGATGGAGGTAGCATGCCTGATTTGAATGTGACGATCGTTTTGCCGAGCGGCGGGGCGCGGACTGCAGAAGTGCCCGATGACGTTTCGGTGCGGGACTTGTTGGCGGAGTTCGCTTCGCTGTTGCAACTTCCAACGGTCGGCCCAGACGGACGCCCGATGTCGTATCGACTCGACAGCAAGGCTCTTGGCCGCGAACTGAAGGAAGATGAAACCCTATCCGCCGCGGGCATCCCTAACGATGACCGCCTGATGCTGACCGCAGACATTACCGCGGGCGCAGGGCCATCTGTCGTAGCCGATAGCCCGCGCATGCGCCGCATGAAAGCGGACTATGAGTTGATGCAGGAACTCGCGGCGCGCAGTGACCTGATCTCGTTCAAGGCGATCTCGCCGCGCCCAAGCGTTCCGCCCGAGCGGTACATCGTGACGTTCAAGTGCAAGAGCATTATTGATGTGGATCGACAAGGCAACCCGAAATATGGACATACGCATCAAGTAGAGATTTACCTGCACAACCAGTATCCGCAACGCTGGCCGGGTATGAAGTGGATGACGCCCATCTGGCATCCGAACATCAATCACCTGAACGGTAGTGTCTGCATCGACGCGGCCTGGTGGACAGCCAGTCGTTCGCTCGACCGACTCGTCATCATGCTGGGCGAGATGCTCCAGTGGAAGAACTTCCACGACGACCCGACCAAGCCGCCTTTTCCCTGGGATCCCGAGGCGGCGCGCTGGAGCCGCGAGTATCGCAAGAAGAACCCAAATGTCTTTCCACTCGATCAGCGCGAATTGATGCGCCCCGAGCGTGTAAAGTTGAGCACGTCTGCTTCGAAGCCTGCCGAGAAACCGAAGATCAGTTTCTTTAACAAACCAAAAACGAAGATTAAGTTGAAATAGATAATTCCCCGCGGTGCACCGGTTTAGAAAGATTGAATCCAACCCATGAACAAAAGGAGTAAACCATGTCTGACATCCCTGTTACCATCGTGCTTCCCTCTGGAGGCAGTCGCACGGCAGAAGTGCCTGACGATGTGCCGGTGAAGGAACTCATCCCCGAACTGACCACTTCGCTGGAATTGCCAACCACGGGTCCCGATGGACGCCCGATGTCCTACCGTTTGGACAGCAAGGCGCTTGGCCGCGAACTGAAGGAAGAAGAGACCCTCAGCCAGGCCGCCATCCCGCAGAATGATCGTCTAATGATGACGGCTGATGTGACCGCCGGCTAACCATGAACTGTCCCATTCCTCACCCGGTCTGTTTTTGACCGGGTGAGGAAATCGGGAGCATCCATGCCAACCAACTTCAAATTGGAACTCGAGCCGCCTGAGACGATGGAACCGTTTACCACCCCTCTGCCTGCAAAAAAAGCGCGTCGCTGGGACTCTCCTTATGACGCTCTCGGTCTGGAGCCTATCGTTTCGGTTTTCATGACCCAGCCTGCCTACAGTCGAATCTGCGTTCACTCTGTCAGCGACATGGACAATGAGGTGGGCGGCATCATGGTGGGTGAGTGGTGTGCGGACGAGAATAGCGGTCGACATTTCATCGTTGTCGAACATGCCATCCCCGCGCAACATACGCGGCAGAGTAGTGTGCATCTCACATTCACGCAGGACAGCCTGGTGGAGATCCACAATGAGATCGACACCCACTTCAAAGGCAAGAAGATCGTTGGCTGGTATCACACGCATCCACGTATGGGAATTTTTCTGTCACATTACGACACCTGGCTTCATCAGCATTTTTTTCCCGAACCCTGGCAGGTGGCACTCGTGGTGGAACCACATTCTGCCAGCGGCGGGATTTTTATCCGCCAGCAGAATGGTCTTTTCGACCCGTCTCGTTATTTCGGCTTCCACGAACTGGATGGTAATTACGGAAGAACGATGGTCTTTTGGAAAAATCTATCCCTCCATGAAGAAAGCGAGGAAGGAGTGAATCACAATGAGTAGACGAATGCGCACGTACTTTTATGCAGTCCTCGGCGCCATAGGTGGACTCTTCGGCTGGCAGGTCAGTGACCGCCTTGGCCTTTCCTTTGCATCCAACCTGTATCTTAGCGAGGCCATCGTCGGCGCGTTGGTTGGTCTTTGCATTGGTCTCTTTATCGGAATCACCGAAGGCTTGCTCACGCGCAATCTGGTGCAGGCCGCGAGATCGGGATTGTTCAGCGGGATGCTTGGTCTCATCGCAGGCGCCATCGGGCTTCCGCTTGGTGAGTTTCTCTTCCAATTTGTGGGCGCGGGAATCCCTGGACGTGCGCTCGGTTGGGGTGTATTCGGCCTGCTGATCGGCCTGGCTGAAGGCGTGGTCGGCAAGAGTCAAATGTGGAAGGGCATGCTCGGCGGGTTGATTGGCGGCGCGCTGGGTGGCGCATTGCTTGAATATGTTCACACCCTGCTCAAAGATCCGCTGGTGGGCAAGGCCACTGGCCTCGTCCTGTTGGGAGCATCGGTTGGTGCGTTCATCTCGCTCATCGTTGTCCTGCTCTCGCGCGCCTGGCTCGAGGTCACCTCGGGCAAACTCAAAGGCGCGGAATTCATCCTCGACAAGTTTATGCGCGCGGGCGGTCCCGCCATCGCCATCGGCAGTTCGGCCCTCAAATCTGAGATCGTCTTTCCCGATCCCGACATCTCGCCGCAACATGCCATGCTCACGGGCGACGGAAAATCCTTCACTCTCAAAGACATGAGCATGTCTGGGACATTCATCAACGGGAAGAAGATCGAACGAACCCAACTTTCCAACGGACAGAAAATCCGCATGGGCAACACCGAGATGGTGTACCACGAGAAGAGGTAACCATGAACAAGACTCTCCGCCTCATTTTGACTTTCGGTCTGCTTCTGTCTCTGACGCTTTTGCCCCTTGCAAACGTTTGCGCGCAGGGTGAGCCAACCGTCACTATTACACAGGTGGACACCTCCAAATTCCCCCAAGTCACTGTTTACATTTCTGTCACCGACGCGGCGGGTGAACCTGTCAACATATCGGCTTCCAGTTTGCAGGTCTATGAGAACGGCGTGTTGATGACGCCCACGGAAATTACCAACCAGGGCGAGATCGGCCCGCTAACGACACTCCTGGTGATTGATATTTCTGGAAGTATGTTCAATTCCAAAAAGATCGTCGGCGCGCAGAACGCCGCCAAAGCCTACGTGGAGCAGATGCGTCCCCAGGATCAGGCCGGGGTGATCAGTTTCAATACCGAAGTCAAAGTTGTTCAATCCGTGACAAGTGACCGCGCCGCGTTGATCGCGGCCATCGACTCGCTTGTGCCCGACCTCGACACGGCCATGTTCGACGCTTTGTCGCAGGGCGTGAACACACTTGCTCCCATCGAAGGACGCAAGACCATCGTCCTCCTCAGTGATGGTCTTGATAACGTCAGCCAGAGCGGATTGGAGAATGTGATCAGCGCCATCGGCCCTGCAGGGTTGTCCATTTCAGCGATTGGCCTCGGCGATCCGAATCTGATGGGAACCAACAGCGGCCTCGATGAACCTGCCTTGCAGGAACTTACAGATCGTGCGGGAGGCGTTTACCGCTTTGCCAGCGGACCCGACGCGCTGGTGGCTCTTTACGAGCAACTCGGACGAGCTCTTCAAGGTGAGTTCAGTTTCACCTACATTTCCCCATCCACGTTGCGGGATGGGGTGAACCGCGGCTTGACGGTCTCCATCAGCGACTCCTCGGTCAACAGCCAGTACAATCCAGGTGGCGTACTTCCTGAGGTTTCCAATAGTTCCCTGCCTCTCTTTGGCGGAATTCTCGCTGGCTTACTTCTCCTGCTTGGATTGCCCTTTCTGTTCAGGCGCGGCAAAGGCGGTGACAAAGCAAAGGCGAAGAGTTCCTCTGCCAAGGGAAGAGTCAAACTCAAATAGTGTGAATCAAAAACTCCGAATTCAACTTGAACTCGGAGTTTTTTCATTTGGCGAATATTACAGTTTCATCGTATCCATCTTGCGGATAACCATGACCACCTTGCCTTTGATTTCCAACTGGCGGTTTTTCGCGATGTGAATGGGTTTCATGGACGGGTTGGCGGGTCTGAGAGTGTAACCATCCTTTTCCTTATAGAAATACTTCAGGGTGGCCTCGTTCTTATCGGGGAGCCAGACGGCCACCATTTCGCCGTTTCGCGCTTCCACTGCGGGTTTCATGACTACGATATCGCCATCGTTGATCATGGCATCTATCATGGAATCTCCCTTGACTTCGAGGGCATACAGGTCGTTGCCTTTTTCCTTGGCAGGCAGGAGGCTGCGAGCAATATCCACTGCATGAGCCTCGTTTTCGGTAATGTAAGCAACGCCAGGCTGGAGGTCGGGGAGCGGGAGACCAGCTGCGATCTGACCCACGATGGGGATGTGCAACAGGTCGCCGACCACCTGCACCACTTCCTTGATTTTTTCAGTCAGTCGCAAGCCGCGCGAGACGCGGTCGTCGCGGATGATAAAGCCGCGTCGCTCCAACTGGTCGAGATCGTAGTTGACTACCGAGGTGGAGGAGATGCCCACTTTTGCACATATTTCGCGGATGGAGGGGGGACGGTCGTATTCTTCCTGGTATTTTGCCAGGAACTCCAGGATACGGATGTGCTTTGGGCTTAGATCTTCGCTGCGTTTGCGTACCATCATCATAGCAACCTCCTGGGCCATAACTAGCCCATTTGTTCTTGATTTATACTCGAACAGGCGTTCTGTGTCAAGCGTTTGACGTAACAAAAAACGGACGGCAAATGCCGTCCGTTTAGGGTTCAAACCCAGGTGCGTTTCCGCATCCATTGATACATCAGAATGGGAGTGACGATCATTGCCAGTATGACCGCGTAGAAGACGGGCCTTTGCATCAGTTCCCAGATGGCGTCATCGGGACGGGGCAGGAAAAAATTCATGCCAAATACGCCTGCAATGAAAGAAAGCGGCATGAAGAGGGTGGTGATGATCGCCAGCGTTTTCATCGCTTCGTTCATGCGGTTGTTGATGACCGAGAGATACGTGTCCAGCGCGCCGCCCACGAGGTCGCGCATGGTTTCGTTCAGGTCATGCAGGCGGACGAGGTGATCGTAGATGTCGCGAAAGAAGATGCGGTCTTTTTGGTCAATTACGGCGTAATCATCACGGGCCAGTTTGTTGAGCACTTCGCGCTGGGGGAGCAGGATGCGCCGCATCGCCAGCAGGACGCGTTTGAGGGCAAAGAGCCGCTCCAGGGTCCGCGGGGTGGGGCGGTCGAAGACCTGGTCTTCGATCTCGTCAATCTCCTCGTCAATCCGCTCCACGATGGGCATGTAATTGGTCACCACGTTGTCCATGATCTTGTAGAGCAGGTGGTCGGCACCATCGTGGAGGACGCGCTGGTCGCGTTGGATGGAGGTCAGCACTGTGTCAATGGCAGGGACGGGCAGGTCGTGATGGGTGACCACATAATTCGGGCCGAGGAAAATGTCCAGTTCGTCAATTTCGGTTTCCCAGTGGTCTTTTTCGCGGCCATTCAGGTGCATGTAATTCAAGACGAGGTAGATGTAATTGCCCCAATCGTCAATTTTTGGGCTGTGTGTTTCCTGCAAGGCATCATCTATTGCCAGGGGATGAAAGCCGAAAGACTCGAAGATTGGCTGGCAGGTTTCGGGCGGCTCGCCGACAAAATCCACCCAGAGCACGCCGCGTCGGGAGCGGAGCGCCTTTTGGAGAGAAGCCGGCTCGAGGTCGGTTTGAAGCGGCTTGCCAGTCTGGTAGTAAATGGAACGGATCACAAATCCTCCAAAGAGTGAAAAGAATTATCCAGATTATCTCTCTAGACCTTGACAAATTTAAATAAAATACTATAATGCCTTCAGATTTCAAAAACAAAGTTCAGGAATATTGAATTCGGAGGTAATATGCACCCAGCACTCACTCGCTGTCCCGTCTGCCGCAATGAACTGACCGTCACGCGCCTGCACTGTTCCTCGTGCGAAACCGTGGTGGAAGGCCGTTTCACGGCTGGGCATTTTGCCAATCTCACATCCGAACAACTCGATTTTATCCTCACTTTCGTGCGTGTGGAGGGGCGACTTAACCGCATGGAAACCGAACTTGGCCTTTCCTATCCCACCATCCGCAACCGCCTGCACGAAATCATCCGCGCCCTCGGGTACGAGCCCGGCAAGGACGAAGCGCCCGATGTGACCGACGAAAAGCGGCGCGCGGTGCTCGAGGAATTGGACGCAGGCAAAATCAGCGCCGACGATGCCATGCGTTTTCTGCGCGGAGAGGAGAGTTAGCCATGTTGAAAAAGACGCTGGCGGTTCGCTCGCATTTCAAGATCGTCCTGCCCTCGGCGGCGGGGGATCTGCGCCTGATTGGCTGGGAGCGGGAGGAGGTCTCCGCGAAGACAGACGGCGACTCTCTCGATCTTGTGCTGGACGGGGAAACGGTCACGGTTTCCTGCGACGATGACCTCATCCTGAATGTCCCGCATGCCGCGTCGGTGCAGGTGAACGTCGCCCACGGCGACGTGGAAGTCCGCACGCTTGCGGGCGCGCTTTCCTTCGGGTCTGTGGCGGGCGATCTTTCGCTTCGCGAAATAGGCGCGTTGCAAGTGGATACCGTGGAAGGCGACGTGTCTGTACGTTCCTGCGCCGGCGATGTGAGTATTATGCGCGCAGAGTGTGACGTATCATTGCGTGATGTCCAGGGCAGTGTAAACCTGGATGCGGTTGCCGATGATCTGTTCGTGCGCGGCGTGAAGGGAAGCCTGCACGCCCGCGTGGAGGAGGATGCCGTGATGTACCTCGAGCCTCTTGAAGGCAATTCCATTGATGTGTTTGCGGAGGGAGACATCCTCCTGCATGTCCCTGCCAAAGCGAATGCCAACCTTTCCCTCGAGGCCGACGAGCCAGAGAATATCACTGTCCAGGTCCCCGCGTCGACGAGTACGGGGGACAATCCACTCTCGGTGATGCTGGGCACTGGAGACGGGGCCGCGATCCACTTGAAGGCCGAAGGCGATATTCTGGTGACCAGTGAATCGAAGGAATGGGAGTCGGCGATGGAATTCGATTTTGGTGCGGGTTGGCCCCTGCCTGAGGATTTTTCGGAGCGCATCAACCACCGCGTGCAGGAGGCTACAAGCCGCGCCCAGCGACACGCGGAGGCCGCCACGCGCCGCGCAGAAGCCAACATGCGCCGCGTTGAGGAGAATATCCGCCGCCAGCATGGACGACGTTTCTCCTTCAATTGGTCGGGTGGACGCGCCCCGTTTGCGCCGCCGGTGGAACCCGTCTCGGACGCAGAACGCATGGCAATTCTGAAAATGTTGCATGATAAAAAGATCACTGCTGAAGACGCGGAGAAACTACTCTCTGCGCTGGAAGGAGGCAAATAATGTCTTCTGAGGAACAACGCCGCATTTTGAAGATGGTGGAGGATGGCAAGATCTCTGCCGATGAGGCGATGACTCTCATCCGCGCGCTTGAACAGGATTCGCCCGAGGCGGAGGTGGAGATTTATGAGGCCGCGCCCGGCGAAGGGCGTCGCGCTGAGCGTGCTGAAGCGTCCGAAACGACCGATGCGCCCGAGTTCGAGGAAGTCAAGGCGCGCGCCCGCCGCTTTGCGTCCATTCCCCTGTGGATCGGCGTCGGCATTACGGTGCTGTTTGCGGGCCTGATGTATTGGGCCATGCAGACTTCGGGGTTTGGGTTCTGGTTCTATTGCCTGACGTTCCCGTTCCTGTTCGGCGTTCTGTTGATCGCGCTTTCCTCGGGCGGGCTGTCTTCGCGCTGGCTGTTTGTGGATGTGCATCAAAAGCCGGGTGAAAAGCCCGGCCGCATCACGCTGGGCTTTCCCGTCCCGCTCGGATTGGTGGGTTGGGCTTTCAGGAATTTTGGCCATCACATTCACGGTATGGACCGCGAGAAGGCTGACCAGATCGCGGAGATGATCCAAGCGACAGCCTCTTCGAAATCGCCGTTGATCGTGAACGCGCAGGATGATGAAGATGGTGAGCGCGTGATGGTTTACATTGGATGAGGTGACACATGACAACCACAGAAGAACGTCTCAAGATTTTGAAGATGATCGAGGATGGCAAGATCAGTGCCGAGGAGGGCGCCAAACTACTGGCGGCGTTGAGTGAGGGACGCCGCGGGCCGGGCATGCCCGTGCCGCCGCGCCCGCCCGGGGGTCCGCGCTGGTTGCGGGTTCGCGTCACAGATGTTCATTCGGGACGCTCGAAGGCCTCTGTCCAAATTCCGCTCGATTTGGTGGACGCGGGTATGAAGATCGGCGCGCACTTCGCCCCCGAGGTGAATGGTGTGGATATGAACAACGTCATGCAAGCCATCCGCACTGGCATGACAGGCAAGATCATTGACGTGATGGATGATGAGGATGGCGAGCACGTGGAAATTTACGTGGAGTAAGCCGCCATGCCCAACGATATTCTGGAAAAAACCTTTTCGGTTTCAGGTTCGCCGCGCCTGGCGCTGGGAAATATTCGCGGCTCGGTGGATATCCGCCCCGGGACGGATGGCGTCATTACGGTGAAGGCGGAAAAATTCGTCAACACTGGTGATGCGAAAGCGACCGAGATCGAGGTGACACAGGAGCCCGATGGCACGGTCAATGTCAAGACCCGTTTTTGGGAATTCTGGCTTGGCTGGCTCTTTGGCTCGAAGCCCTGCAAGGTGAACTACACCGTCACGGTTCCGCGTAACTGTGCGCTCGAAGTCAACGGTGTGAGCAACGAGCTGTTTGTCGAGGGCTTCGAAGCCGACGGTACATTCAAGACTGTCAGCGGCGAGATGACCGTGCGCGCCTCGAATGGCTCACTCAATTTTGAATCTGTGAGTGGGGATATGAAGTTGTCTGACTTGACGGGCGATTTGCGCCTGAACACTGTCAGCGGCGACGTCAAAGGTACGCATCTTTCTGGGACCTTGAGCCTGAAGACTGTTTCTGGCGAGGTGGATTTTGACCAGTCCACTCTTCAGTCTGTAAGAGCCACCACCGTCAGCGGCGGGATGGAACTCGAAACCGACCTCGGTGACGGCCCCTACAAATTTGATTCAGTCTCTGGCGGCCTCACTATGAAGTTGCCCGCGGATGTGCATTGCACGGCTGAATTGCAAACCGTAAGCGGAGACCTTTCCATCAATCTTCCCGCCACTTCTGTTTCGCGTCATGGCGGCCGGCAGGTGACCGAGGTTCAGGGCGGCGGCGTGAAGGTGATGCTGAAAAGCATCTCTGGCAATATGGAAATCACTTCGTAAAGTTTAAAAACTTGCACTATGAAAAAGACCTGGTTCTGCGCCAGGTCTTTTTGCTTACACCACTGTCTTGAGCAGCAGGTCGAAGACCGTCGCTCCGATCACTTCGAAGGAGACTTCGGTGAGGATGTTGCTGACGATGGGCCAGTATTTCTTCTTGAATTTCGGCAGATTTCCCTTGACCGGGGCCACTTTGTCGCGGCCGCCCTTGTGAAGCCACTCATCCACACTGGCGGGGGATTCCTCCTCGCCGGGGGCGGTCATGATCTCGCGCAGGACCCAGCGTTCGAGACTGGGGGAGAAGAGCGCGTATTTCCCATCGGTTTCCACAACCAGTCCGCGCTTGCCGAGCGGAACAACATCAAGTTGAGCGCGCGGATTCATTTTTTGCAGGCGCTCCGCGTGGCTTGCGCTCTTTTTGGCTTTTTCCCGGTTGAGCGCCAGGATGCCCAACAGGGTGATCTTTTCGCTTTCGGTGCAGTGACTCCAAAGATAGGTATAGTGCGGGTCGGCCTGCTGATCGAAGTCCGCGATGACGCGCTCGAAGAGCGGACGGGCGCGCAGTCCCTGGGACTTGGCTTCCACGAGGTAGTGTCCCGCGATCTGGAGGAAGAACGGCTGTCCGCCGCCGAGTCGCAGGATAAAGGCCCGTTCTTCGGCGGAAAACGTCTCGTCGAGGCTGGTCTCGTATCCGTCCACAAGTGCAATGGCCTCCGTCAATGGGAAGGGGCGCAGGACAACGTTTGCGAAAATGTTGAAAAACGGCGACCCCTTGATTTCGTCAGAATGACACAAATCCACCAGTTCGCGGCGGGTGGCTGGGAGCAGCGCTACGCCGTGATGGATAGCGAGGGCGCGCAGTCCGCCGAAGAAATCGCCTTTGAAGTTCGGGTTCTGGGTGACGTACTCGAACTCATCCATCATAAGCACCACGGTCAGTCCCTTCTTCTGTGTCATCTCGAACAGGTCTTCGAGATCGAACAGGTCGAACGACTCCTGTCCGCTCAGAGTTTCGATGGCTGGTTTCAGGCTCTCGTCACAGACCGAACGGGACATTTTCTTGAGGATGCGTTGCCAAAAACGCGTGGGTGTAATGTCGGTGAGACCCTGGAAATCGGCATAGACGAGACAGAATTTGTCAGGTGTGAGTCCGAGTCGCGCGCTGACCTCGGGATGGGAGAGGTGATAAAGGAGCGACGTCTTCCCGATGCGCCTCTCCCCGATGATGGAGGTCGACTCGTGCGCCGAGGAGAGCAGGCGGTTTGTGATCTGACGGATCTCCGCTTCGCGTCCGTAGAAATGAGTGGGGTCTTTGATGGGGTTGCCGAAGGTGAAGGGGTTCATGGGGTATCCAGTTTGAACTGCTAAGGAATAGGCTCCCATTCGCAGACAAAATATCTGTCTCCATTAGGCATATCACTCCATCCCGATTCAAATCTCTGACCATCATTGACGTGCGCAAAAGACAGATAATCTTCTCCCGACCCGTAATTGTCAGGTTGAACATAACCATCCCAATTCCTATATTCCCAGGGTTCGCCACTGACCCAAACCCAGGTTCCCTCTTCCTCCTTATCTGTAGCACCCAGCCAGGTTTTACCCAGTGTCATCATAAATATATATATATTCTCCGCCTCATCCTGTATCGTTACCAAATAACCGCCCCGCGCCGCGCAATAGTCTTGGGCTTCCTCCCATCTTTTATTCAACTTTACGTATAAATATGAATGCTGGTTTGCCGGATTCAATATCCTCGCGTCGGGTGTGGCGGAGGCTTTTGGGGTTGGGTTAGGTGTAGAGATGATAGTGTTGGTATCAGATGTTTCTCCGAGTGCGCAACGGAAGCCGATCACGTAAAAGTTTGTCATGTCGGGATTGAGCCCGAACCGATACGAGGAGCGAATGCTGTTTTCATTGCTTTTCCACGAACCGCCTCGAAGCACATGTGTCGAACCTGACGAAGGCCCTGCAGGATTCTCACGAGGCGAACTCGCGTAGTAGGTGGCGCTGTACCAATCTGCCACCCATTCCATCACGTTGCCTGCCAGATCCAAAGCGCCGAATGGACTTTTTCCCAGTGTATATTGTCCTACTGGAGTTGTTTCTCCTATACAACTCATCCCATTGGCTTTGTCGCAATTCATTTCGTCTCCCCACGGAAAATTATAGCCCGTTGTGCCGCGCGCGGCCTTTTCCCATTCCGCCTCGGTGGGGAGACGGCGTCCCGCCCAGGTGCAGTAGGTGTTAGCCATTTCCCAGTCCACGTAAATGACGGGGTAATTCTCGAAATCGCTGTTGTCGTAATAACTGGTGCGGGAGTAGGAATTGACGGCTTTTGGCGGCTGACAGATGCCCGCGGACACGCACAGGGAATACATCTTGTTGGTGACTTCGGTCTGATCAATCCAAAACGTGTCGAGATACACGGTGTGGACGGGTTCCTCGTTGCTGCTGCTGATGTCACTGCCCATTTCGAATTCACCCGCGGGGATATAGACCATCGTCATGCCGTCCTTGGGTGAAATCTGGGTCTGTGCGGTGAGACCAGGCTCCCATTCGCAGACGAAATAATTTTTTTCTTCCCCAGGCTTATCATTCCAATCTGATGGTCTATGTGACCCCCTTCTCATCTCAAATTCCAGATAATGCTCCTGGCCTTGATCATTATCGGGTTGATTTGAATCCTTGTTCCAATTTGTATACCCCCAAGGTTCGCCGCTGACCCAAACCCAGGTTCCCTCTTCGACCTCATCTGTTGCGCCCAGCCAGGCATTACCGGCTAATAAGTTGGCAACCATTTCATTCTCCGCGGCATCCTGAAGCGTTGCCAGATATCCACCCTGCGCAGCACAATAATCCCTGGCATCGTGCCAGGTTTTTTCTGACTTTACGAATAGATATAAATGCTGATTCCTGACACTTTTTACCCTTGGATCAGGAGTGGTCGTTGAAGTTGGGCCTGGGATGTGCGTTGGTGTGATTGTGGCTGAATTTTTTGTAAAGAAACTGGGCATGGCTGGCCAGCCATTCTTCCCAAACCAAAATACTCCACCGCCGATTCCAAGGATCAGGATTGCCAACAAACCGCCGATCACCCAGATCCTTCGATTGCCAGTTTTCGGTTCCCCTTGGGCGCGAATTTTCGCGGGCTTCTTGTGGGGTTTGCCCAGTTTCTGCGTGGTGCCCGTCCGTCGGGATTCGATGGCATTTGTCAATAATCGCGATGCGTCTTTATAATCTTCATCGCGGATGATGATTTCTTTCAGCAGGGGAATGGCTTTGTCGAAATCCCTTTCGGCAATTGCCCCTTCCGCATTCCCATAAAGTTCGAAAAGTTCGCTTTCCTGCGTGATGGGTTTGGTTTCCCCATCCACCCGCTCGCGGTCATCGGGATAAAGCGCCAGGTACGACTGCCAAACCTGGAGCGCCTCTTCGAATCGTTCCGCCTCTCGCAGGCTTTCCGCCTCGCTCCGCGCCGCCTCCCAGCGGCTCTGGTGTTCCTGGGCGCGCACCTCAGCCAGTTTCCGCTGGAACTCGGTGTTGTCGGGCTCGTTGGCGAGCACCTCGTTCAGCGACGCGACCGCCGCCTCCCACTTGCCTGCCTGCGCGGCGCTGTCCGCCAAACGCAACGCGGCCTGCAAGTGTGCTTCGCGCTTGGCCTTGCGCGCCTCCGCCAGTTTGGTTTTCAAAGTTTCGTTATCGGGGTCCGAAGCCAGCCCGTCGTTCAGGATATTGATGGCCTCGTCCCAGCGCTCCGCGGCCACGGCCTGATCGGCGCGCTTGAGCATGGCGTTCAATTCCGCAATGCGGCGCGCCTCGCGCACCTTTTTGGCTTTGGCCTGCATCTCTGCATTTTCAGGTTCGAGCCGCAGGGCTTCATTCAAGGCGGTCAGGGCTTCGTCCCAGTTTTGGGCGGCCACGGCCTGATCCACGCGCGCCATCACACCCTTCAGCCAGGCCGCGTGCTTGGCCTCCACCAGGTTCGCGATCCGTTTTTGGATGGCCGCGTCCTCGGGTTTCAACTGGAGATACTCGTTCAACGTGGAAATGGCCGTATCCCAGCGCCCCGCCTTCTCTGCCGCCTCGACTTTTGCCAGCAGGCCGTCAAGCCGCTCCCGCAGTTGTTTCTCCTGGATGGTCTGTATCTTCTTCAGGATGGACTCATCCCCGGGCGCGATCTCCAACGCGTCGTTCAACGCGGTGATGGCTTTGTCCCAGTTCCGCGCGGCCGCTTCTTTCTCGGACCTGGCGAGCTGTTCGGCCAATACCTTGGCATTTTTCTCCGCCCGAACTTTTTCCGAGCGCATGATCAGCGACTGGTCTTCGGGCGTGAACTTGAGCGCCTCCGCGAATGCCGACAGGGCTTCCTCATCTTTGCCATCGGTCAGCGCCTTCTCCGCGCGTTGACGACTCAACTCTGCCATGCGTCCACGGGCTTCGAGGTGCTCGGCATTGATCGCCAGCACGCGCTGATAGGAGAGCACTGCGTCCTTTGTGCGTCCTTTCTTCATAGCCGCGTCACCGAGGGCCAGGTGCGCGTCACACAGACCTGACCGCGATGCCACATCCTCATCGTCAATGGTCAGGGCTTTTTCGAATTCGGCGATGGCCTGTTCCAATTGTCCCTGCGCCGCATAAGTCAGGGCGATGTTGACCTGTGCCTGAATGTTATCCGCTGAAACGGACAGAGCCTGACGGAAGAATTCGATGGCCTTCTCGTGTTGACCGCCGTCTCGGAATTCCAACCCGATCTCGATGAAACGATTGGCAATGGGATTCGCCTCGGTCAACTCTTCGCGCGTCTGCTCAATGGGACGATTCTTCTGCAGCCAGATCCGCAACAGGTGGATGACGAAGCGGTTCTGGGAGGTGATCACATCCTTCTCACGTAGGTGAAGCAGGCCCGAGTTCAGGTCTGATTCGCTGAAGCGGACGCGGTTCTTGCGCAGGTAGTCGGCCAGCGCGCGGTTATCGGCTTTATCCAGTTGCGCCAGCGCGGTCAGGCTCCACTTCTCGATGTCCGAGGCCTCATCCCAGACGAATTTCAAATTGACGGTGCCGCGCTCCACCACATCGTCGAGGACGGATTCAACATCTGAAACGGAAATTTTCCGTTGTTCGGTGCGCTGACAACGGGCGAATAGTTCGTGACAGGTGAGCTGTGTGAAGTAGGGATGCCCCGACGTGATGCGATAGATGCGGTCCACGGCGGCGCGCTCGTAATCGATGATTCCCTCCACGGGGCGCGTGACCAAATTGTGAGTCTGTTCTTCGTTGAGGAAACTGATTTTCTTGTAAAGCGCGGTCTTGAAAAAATCGGTGTAGGCCGCCTGCATGTTCTCGAGTTTGCGGCCGGAAGAGCCGATGGAGAAGATGAAGTTCAGATTGGGCTGTCCCATCAACCGTCGCAGATGATCGACCAGCGGACGCGCCAATTCCTCTTTGACTTCGCTTTCCTCGAGATTGTCGAATTCATCGAAGGTCAGCAGGAGTGTATTCTTCCCAAGCGATGAACGCACGCTCGTCAGGAATTGGTTTTCAAAATA
Organism: Anaerolineaceae bacterium; assembly: GCA_003598975.1. Classification (GTDB taxonomy): domain Bacteria; phylum Chloroflexota; class Anaerolineae; order Anaerolineales; family Villigracilaceae; genus Denitrolinea. The sequence goes on from QZIJ01000020.1 coordinate 18,499, forward strand.
TTCTGGATCACTTGCGAACGCTTCTTTTTGAGGCGGCGGGATTTCGATGTCACGGTCTTGTTTGAGCACGCGCACGGTCTCGCGCGCCAGCCACCACAGGAAGTGATCGAGCGTGGTGTGCGTGCGGCCTTGGAGATCGAAAAAGACGGGGATGTATCGTTTGGGGAGGCGGTTGCCCAACTGCTTGAGCACGGATGTTTTCCCCACGCGCCTCTGTCCGTGAACAACCAGGATGTGGTCGGCAAACTGGCCCGCGAGGCTGTTCTCGATCCACTGGAAAATGTCATTACGACCGAAAAACATGCGTTGTTCGGTGACTGGAGCCCCCGCGATGAACGGATTGACAATTTTGCCCATTGTCCCTCCCGGAGACGGACGATAATGTTACCGTATTCATTCTCGCATAATTTCCCGCTGAGTGCAAGTGCTTTTAAGCCTGTTTCCCCGTTCTTCGTTTCAACAATAATGGCCCAATGCAGTCAATGACCCATCCAAAACTCAACTCCGCCCATGGGACGATTCCTAACCAGCGCGGCACATAGACCACGCGGCGCGGGCGCAGGAGCAGTTTCCAGATTTCCCGCGCCACGCGTTCGGACGTCACGCCAACCTTCTCAGTGGGGACGTGCCTGCCGTTTTCCATGCCCAGCGCAGTCTCGCCGAACTCCGTTCGCACAGGACCTGCCCGCACCACGCTTGCGCGGACGCGCGTCCCGCGTAACTCACGCACCAGCGCGGTCGTGAAGTTATCGAGAAAAGCCTTCGTCGCGCCGTACAGCGCGATCCCCTGACTCGGAATGCTTCCTGAGATCGAACCGACGTTGATGATGTGTCCGCGATTCCGTTCGCGCATTCCAGGCAAAAATAAAGATGTGAGATGGGCAGTTGCGGCGACGTTTGTATCCAGCATTTCGCGGACGGTCATCCACGGCATATCGCTGTAGTAACCGTACCAGCCGAAGCCCGCGTTGTTGACGAGGACATCTGCCGTGCCAATCTGCTCGAAGACGTGCTCCCGCTCCGTTTCGGACCTCAGGTCGGTCACGATAACCTCGGCCTTCCCGCCTGCTGACATGATCTCTGCCTGCAGTCCAAGCAGACGCTCCATCCGCCGCGCTACCAGCACCACGCGCATCCCCATCTTCGCGAGACGACGCGCCGTCGCTTCCCCGATTCCCGACGACGCGCCTGTCACGACTGCGACTTTATCCTGCCAGTTCATCATTTCTCGGACTTCGTACGCGGATAAACACGGATTGCACGGAGTCTCACGGATTTTTTAAAATTCCGTGTTCATCCGCGTAATCTGTGAAATCCGTGTACAAAAGTCACCCCAAATCGCCCATCAACTCCATCGGGACAACTGCCGCGCCGACGATGCCTGGTCCTGTGTGGACTCCCAGCACGGGCGAGATGCGCATCACTTCGAGTTTGGCGATGTTGAGTTTTTGCTTGAGTTCGATGGTGAGAGCGTCTGCTTTGTCGGCAAAGCGTCCGTGCAATACAGTGACCCACACAGGCGTGTGCGCGTACTTCTCGTAGAGATGTTCCGCAATCGCGGTCATGGATTTGCCGAGAGTGCGCTCGGTTTTCACGGTGCTGTACTTGCCATCCGTGTCCACGCGGATGACGGGTTTGAGATTCAGTAATGCTCCCGCCAGCGCTTTCACGCGTCCGATGCGACCGCCGCGGGCGAGGTATTCCAGCGTGTCGAGGGTGTAGATGACCTCGGTCTTCTCGCGAATTTTCTCCATCCGTTCTTTGATCGCGTCGTAAGCCCAGCCCGCCTTGTTTGCAAGCGCCGCGGCCAGCACCTGAAAGCGCTCCCCGCCAGAGAGAGTGAGCGTGTCCCAGAACGAGACGTCCGCTTCGGGCTTGGCCTGTTCACCGCCTTCGCGCGCGGCGTTGATCGTCCCGCTCAGCCCCGACGAAATGTGGATGGACAATACTTTCTCCCCTGCATGTGCGACCTTGCGATACAACTCCGCGAACAATCCCGTGGACGGCATGGCCGTGGTGGGAATTTGCGGACGCATCGCTTCGAGTCGATCATAGAACGCGTCGGCGGTGATATCGGCGGAGTTGACTTCGCCTTCGGGAAACTGGATGAACAGCGGGGCCTGGACGATGCCCAGTTGTTCCAGTTCTTCGGCGGGCATGTCTGCCGCGCAATCGGTAACAATTTTCATTTTGAGTCTCCTTTGATCGAGTGTGAATTTTTTTTACACAAAGAACACAAAGGCAACGAAGGTGGGTTGGGTGATCATTGTGATGATTTGCTTTTGATCATCACGATCAATGGACAGGAATAACTCACCATGTTGTGCCGCTCACCAAATCTTTGTATCCTTTGTGCCCCTTTGTTTTTAAGAAGATTTTCTTTCCAAAAACCACTTCACCGTATCCGAAATGGTCTCGTAAATCGAACGCGGCTTGTAACCCAGTTCGCGCGTCGCTTTGGCATGACTGATGTTGGAATTGCTCTGCAATACCTCCAGTGAATACGGCGTGAAGCGCGGGGTGGCGTGCGCGAGTCGGTAATACATGGGTGTAAACAACGCCGCGAACTTCGCCAGGTCGAAGGGAATCTTCATCTGGAAGAATCCGCGTCCCGTGATTTCACGAATGGTTTCGAGTAGGTAGCGTACCGAGATTTTATTTCCTGAAAAGATGTAACTCTCGCCGCGTTTGCCTGTCTCTGCTGCGGCAATCAGACCGTCAGTCACATCGCGCACATCCACGAAATCGTACGCACCGTCCACGTAGAGCGAGGGTTTGGCCGCGGCCGCGTCGTGGATGACCGCGCCCATCATCGAGCCGCGGTAATCGTATGGGCCGATCACGCCCGTCGGGCAGGCCACCACCGCCTCCAGTCCCGCGCGGGCCGCATTCAGCACTTCGAGCGTGGCCTCAGCCTTCGAACGATCATACGCACCGTAAGGGTTGTCCGAATCGTAGGGGAGAGTCTCGTCAATCACACCGTTCTCCACACGTTGTATCGCGTGGATCGAACTGGTGTACACCACTTTGTCCACGCCCGATTCTTTCGCGGCTTTCAAAATATTTTTCGTCCCATCCACATTCACTTTGCGGACGAACGGATTTGGCCCAGGCATGATCGAGATGACGCCCGCCAGGTGGAAGACGCCGCGCACGCCGCGCATGGACTCGAAAACTGAATCCAGATCGAGGACATCGCCCGTCACCGCTTCCACCTCCAGACCTTTGAGCGGGTCGCGGCTTTCTCCGCGCGGAATCAACGCCCGTACCTTTTCCCCGCGTTCCAAAAGTTTTCGCACGAGGACGTTACCGATGTGCCCCGTTGCGCCTGTTACCAGCCACATACATTATTCCTTCACCAAACTCTTCATCATCAACTGCACCGTTTCGCGCGCCACCTTGTCCCATTTCGCGCCTTCGGGATCGAGCAGACTTTGCAACAGCAATCCCATCGCCGCAGAGACGATCAGCCGCGCCGCCAGATTGGGATCCACATCCACGAATGAGCCCTCCGCGATTCCCTTTTTGATAAGCGCGGCGAAATGTTTGTGATAGCGGCGATAGGGAGCAATGCTGGCCTGCCAGATCGTCTCGTCGCGGCTGGCCTGCTGTAGAAATTCCAGGAACATGGGCAGGTTGTCGCTTGCAGACTCGAAAATGTATGGGAAATATTCCGTCATCATTTGGAATGTTTCAGGGACGGGACGATCCTTCGAGGCCCGAATGGCCTGGTCGAAAGTCTGGAGCCAGCCATCCAGCAGGGCCAGGAACACATCCTGTTTGGTCCTGAAATGATGATAGAACGCGCCTTTGCTGACCCCCGCCTGTTCGCAAATACTGTCCACGCTGGCTTTGTTGAAGCCATGGACCGAAAATTGTTTGACGGCGGCTTCAAGAATGTGCGATCTTGTCTCTTCACTGCGTTGTTGCATGATGCTCCTTGACAGAACAAACCGACTAGTCGGTTTGTTTTTACCCGCGAACGATTGCACTGTCAAGATTGGCAAGATTACAACAAGTTAAGAAAAAAGTGACGATGGAATTCCATCGTCACTCATGCGAACGAGCAATCTCATCGCAGGGTGGAAAACAAAGCCCTTCGACAAAAGGAAGTACCCCCGGACAGACTCGAACTGTCCTTTTCGGCTCCGGAGGCCGACGCTCTGTCCACTGAGCTACGGGGGCAATGACAGGGATTTTACCGCCGGTAGCGCAAATTGGCAATTTGCGCTACGCGCCAACCTGCGGACTGAGTGTGGTCATCTCGTTTTGCAGTTTCTCGATGATGGCGGCATTGCCACTCTCGTCTCCGTGCAGGGAGAATTGTTCTTTTTTATGAGCCAGTTCTCCCAACACCTGATAGAAACGCGAGGTTGTCTTGAATTTTCCACGCGTGAGCGCGTTCAGGCTTGCCAGGCTCGCGCCAAAAGGCGAAGCGGCCACCCGCAATTGACCGTTGGTGATGCGCCCTGCCGCCACTTCATCCTGAAGGTATCTGGGGAGCATTTTCCCCTCCCGACGAATGGCCCAAACGGCAAAGAAAAACATGAACACCCAGCCTGTCCAATCAAGGAATGTGCCGAAAGCCAGTCCACCCAATCCCTGCACGAAGGATGCCAGTGTGTTGTGAAAGGAATGGGTGAGGATCGCCATGGTCAACCCTGCGAGCGGCGCAAGGAACTTCGCAAGGGTATTTTTACTCATGCGCGCGATCGCAAACCCGATGCCGGTGAAAGCCGTGTAGAACGGATGTTGCCAGCCCACTAAAATGATGCGCACAAACACGAGAAACCAAAACCCATCCCAGCCCGATTGGGCAAAACCGCGGTCATAGATGTAAAAGGCGTTTTCTGTCGCCGCGAAACCGAGTGCGACGATGCCCGCATAGACCATGCCGTCCAGGATGGAATCGAATTCCTTGCGGAAGAACAGGAACACAATGAAAACCGCCAGTCCCTTCAGCGTCTCCTCTACGATCGGGGCAATGAGCGAGCCGGTTGTCAGGTCGGTGGTTACCTCAGAGCCGGTGAACATGTAAACGCCGACCCCCAGCACGGTATTGATAATAAACGCGCCGCCCGCGGCCACGATAAAACCCCATCCGAATACTGCGCCCAATAGCGGAAGCGGCTCCTTCTCGTACCGATCCAGCCAGTACAGGAAACAGGCGAACAAAAACGCAGGGACAAAACCGAAGAAAATTGCGCCTATGAGTGCCATGAAAATCTCCTCAAAAATGGGTTGACTGTGTTATAGGGCATTGTACTGTTTAACCCCGAAAAATCAAGCGGGTTCTTTCCACGCGGACAGAGTCTGGCGGGATTTCCAACGCAGACAGGACCTCTTCGGGGCGACCGGTCGCGCCCTCGCGGGCGGTGAGGCGCATGAGCAGGCGCGTCTTTTCGGACCCGTCAGCGGGCGCGGCCTCGAGAGACTCGATCAACGGCCTCAGTTCGTAGGTCTTCCCGCGGCGGACGCGGAGGATGGATTTGGCTTCTGAAAGCGCGGCCAGCCGCGAGGTCAGGTTGGATGCGTATTCGTCGGGGATGTCCGCTTCGTATTCAGCCGCGATCAGTTGGGTTTGGAGTGCGGGGGCGCGGTCGTCCACTTTTTCCACATTTAAGATTTGGATGTCATGAGGAAGCGTGGCCTGCAAATCAATGCGAAGTCTGGAGACTTCGATGTCCGACGTTAACCAGATGTCCATCACTTCGGCGCGGGAGGAGAACCCGAGCGGCAGGGCGGAGGCGAGTTGAATTTTTGGCGTGGGGTGAAAGCCCTGCGAGTAGGCAAGGGGAAGGGAGGCGCGGCGGGCGGCGCGTTCGAGGAGCGTGTGCAGATCGAGATGACCAGTGTAACGAAGCGCGCCTTGTTTGGAGAAGGTGATGCGGATGCGCATTAGCGAATGACAGGAAGGTTGAATCGTTTTCGGATGTCGGTCGCGTGGTGGCGATAGTGTTCGGCGGTGTAACGCGCGATGCGTTTGAAGAGATTGTTTTCGTTGAGTTGTTCTTCGCTGAGAGTCTTTACTGATTCATAAATGGAATCATAGACGCGCAGTTCGAGTTCGATGAGTTCCATAAACGGCGTGTGCTTCAATTTGCGAACTGCCCATTCGTTGGCATCGGCTTCAGTGAGCAGGGGCGATTCGTAATCGGGATAGCCAAAGTCTGTGTAATAGGTTTCGAGTTCCTCCTGCGTCTGACAGGGCGGCAGGGATTCCCCCTGCGCGATCTCGTGCAGGCGGTCGGCGATGTATTGTTCTCGCGAAAGGATGTGTGCGAGAACGTCTCGCGCCGACCAGTGCCCCGAGACGCCGCCGATGCCGAGGCGGATGGAGCCGACGTAGTTGAGGGCGTGTTCCCAATCTTCACGCGCGTTTGCCAAACGGACGAGGAATTGCGATTTTCTCATGTCATTCTCTACCCACTGGCAACTGGTCAATGATCACTGATGACTGTTCACTGATCACTGACACCTGCCTGCTGTGCACTACCCTCTCCCTCCTCGGCGTTTTCACATCGGGACATTTCCAACCCTCGCCAGGGTGGTCGCGGCGCAAGTCAATGAAGGTGGGCAGGATGCCGCAGGCGTAGCAGTTGAGTCGGCAGTCCACGCGGATCTGACCTTCGAGACTCTGGCGGAAATCCTGGAAGAGGAAATTTTTTCGCACCGCGGCGGTGATGTGATCCCAGGCGAATATTTCGTCGGTGCGGCGTGGACGATGCGTGTAAAAGACAGGATCGAGGCCGTGTTCGGCGAAGGCGGACATCCACGTTTCGAATTTTCGATGCTCGCCCCAGGCGTCGAATTTGGCGCCGCTTTTCCAGGCGGTGAAAATCACTTCAGCAAGTTTTCTATCGCCACGAGATAAAAAAGCTTCGAGCAGGGTGTCTTCAGGTTTCGTCCACGAGAGTTTGATGTTGCGATCTCGCAATTCACGGCGGAGCAAATCCTGCTTGGCGAGAATATTCTCGCGTGTGTCGCAGGCCACCCACTGGAACGGCGTCTGTGGTTTCGGCACAAAGGTGCTCACGCCCGCGTGCAGTTTCACTTTCATCCCTGCCACTTTGCGTCCCTCGGCGATGACGCGCCTGCACAGGTCGGCGATGGCTTGCACATCTTCGAGTGTTTCGCTCGGATGTCCGATCATGAAATAGAGTTTGATGGTCGTCCAGCCCCGCCGATAAATTTCGCGCGTGGTGTTGAGGATGTCTTCGTCGGGGATGAACTTGTTAATGATGCGACGCATGCGTTCGGTGGCGGCTTCGGGCGCAAGTGTGAATCCCGAACCGCGCCTATCGCGCAGTTTGTCCATCAAATCCACCGAGACGGATTCGATCCGCAACGATGGCAATGAGACGACCAATTTCTCGTCCTTAAATTCTTCCCCGATAGCCGTGACCAACTCCATGATGTGAGTGTAATCTGATGAAGACAGTGACATCAACGCGAGTTCCTCGAAGCCTGTAGATCGGATGGCTTCCCGCGCCGCGGCCACTACCTCATCCACGCTTCGTTCGCGGACGGGACGCGTGATCATGCCTGCGTGACAGAATCTGCATCCCCGCGTGCATCCCCGCATAATTTCCACTGACGCGCGGTTGTGGACGACTTCGATGTTCGGCACGATGAACTTTGTCGGCGGCGGAGGCAACTTGGCGACGATACGCTTGACGATGGGATTGGCGATCCCCTCGGCGAGAGATTCCATGCGCGCAATGGTGCCATCGTCCATGTAGTGAGGCTGGTAGAAGCGCGGGACGTAGACGCCGGGGATGTGTGCGAGTTCCAGTAACAGGTTTTCACGTTTGAAGGTTGGAAGGTTTGAAGGTTCAAACTTGTCAACTTTCAAATCTTTAAACTTTTTAACGATGTTGATAATATCGTGAATCACTTCTTCTCCCTCGCCGATGACGAACGCGTCGATGAAGGCGTGCATCGGTTCGGGATTCGTGGTGGAATGTCCACCCGCGATGACGATGGGATGGGACGAATCGCGTTCGTCCGCGCGGAGGGGGATGCCAGTCAGGTCGAGGATGTTGAGAGCGTTGGTGTAGAGCGTCTCGTAGGGGAGGGAAAAGCCGATGATGTCGAACCCGCTCAGGGGTCGTTTTGATTCGAGTGCGTAGAGCGGAATCCCTTCGGCGCGCATCAGTGCTTCCATGTCTGTCCAGGGCGCGTAGGCACGTTCGGCCAGTGCGTCGTCGCGTTGATTGATCTGGTCGTAGAGGATTTTGAGTCCCACGTTGGAGACGCCGATGTCGTAGATGTCGGGGAAGATGAGCGCGGCGCGGATGGAGACGGAGTCCCAATCTTTGATGACGCTGTTGAGTTCACCCCCAACGTAGCGACCGGGTTTTTGTACCTTTAAGAGAATGCGATCGAGTTTGTTTTCAATTTGCGCGTGGCGGGGAGTATGCATGGCGAAATTATAACTGAGTTTATCGAATTAAAATCGGGAGCGGAGATTTCTCCGCTCCCGAAGATGGAACAGTCAGGTCGAAGTACGATTAATTATCCGGGAAGCGGATTGGGTCGCCTTCATGCGGGACATCGGGGTTGATGTCGCCAAGGTCAGCGGGCTGGGCCGCATCGGGGGTGGGAACGCCGAGAATCTTGGCGGCCAGGGCCAAGCGCCAGTAGGCATTCTTTGCGTAGGCGGCGGAAAAGTTGTAATTCCAGTTGTTGAAGGCCGTGACTGCCATGCCTGCATTCTTTTGCGCTTGAGCGACATACGATGTCACGGAAGCGTAATTTGGATGGGCCTTCAGGTCGGCCAGCAGTTGATTGGACCAGTTAAGATAGCCGGCGGTTTCCCAGCGATATAAATTGTCCTTATCGAAGCGGCTGAAGCCGAGAGAAAGGTCCATGTAGTGCATGACCGTGTTGCTTTCATCGCCGGACCAGGCAAAGTACAGCTGGCCGCTGGGGCCATAATCCCAATCGTATTCGTAGTCATACCCATCGTGCGGATGCGACATGCCGAAATGGTGGCCGCCTTCGTGGATAGTGGTGACTGTGAAGCCATACCCCATGGCGCGATAGCCGGGCGAGTCAAACTCGAAAACGTAGCTGGGTGTGCCGTCAACCCAGTTATCGTCCGCGAAGCCGAGCAGGCCGTAGTTCCAGCCCATGTTGGCATCGGTGGTGTTGAAGGCGTGGAAACCGGCTACGTAATCGGCGCGTTTGTAGTAGGCGGGGATATAGGTGGCGCGATTGGCATCGAAGTAGCAGAACAACTCCGCAAACGGTGTGCCGTAGGCGTTCCAGCAGTCACTGGCTCCGCTCAGGCCATTGAAGATTCGGAAGGCGACCTGGGCATTGGGATCAATGGGATTCCCATCCACCACCTTTGTCACCCAGTTGTAGTAGGGTTGGAAGTTCTTGTACTGGGCCAGAACCTTATTCATTTTGATCCAGTCCATGCCCGAACTGGTCGGGTCATCCTCCATCATGTTGACGTGGATGATCTTTCGTCCGCCATAAGCTGGCGCGGAAGCCATCGGATCATACAGCGGCGAGGTGGTGAAGAGCAGGTTGATGCCCACGAAACGTGTCACCATGCCAAGGTCGCTGCTCAACAAGGCAGGGTTGCGGTAACCACCTGCGGCGTATTCCCAAATGGGAGGCATGCGATAATCCGGGAAGGCGTCTCCATCCAGGTCGGCATCATCCACATTGTAACTGCCAGCCCACGATTCCGGGCCAGCCGAAAGGTCATAGAACCAGAGGCGGCTGGTCGTTCCGCCCCAGGCGATCATCTTGCGGGAGGAGCGGTTGAATCCGAAGTTGTAGCCAGTGTCGGGATCAACTGTATCAGTCTTTGTGTAGACGTGGAATTGGAAATCAGGACGGTCGTACCAGTTGATGAACACAATCGTGTAGCTCTTGGCCGGCATCTTTAGACTCTGAGCCAGAAAACCCTCCACCGTGGGTGCATCAATGTACAGCACGTTCTTGCCTACGTTGCGAATGTTGTTGGCCTGTGCGTTATACATATCCTGGAAAAGGGTCCTGCCTTGCACATGGCCGATCGATTTTAAGTAGCCGAAGAAACTTTTGGTAAACAGCGCGTCCTTGAAGACGTACTTGTAACTAAAGTTGTATTGCAGACCCATGTCCCGCCCGGGCTGGCCGTAGAATTGCGGATAGCGCACCAGCGGCTTGTATGTGGACGGCAGCCAGGAATTGAGATCTGTTTTGTTAATGTCCGCCGCGTCATAACCAATGAAAACGAGGTTGATCGGTATGTTCTGGGTGAGCGTTGTGGTCTGGCCTGGTTTAATAACCCCGTACGCGGCCTTGTCTTCTCCTGTGGCAGAGACGGTGCCCGTCATGAACATGGAAAGAACAATCAAGATACTGAGTAATGCAAATAGTCTTTTTTTCATTTTCGTATCTCCTGTTGTGGCATTATCAATCTGGCGGCAAACCAATATGCGGTCTGCCCATGGTTCGAACTACCCGCCGATCATTTGATTGTTTTTGTTTTTTGTTTCGAAATTCACCTCCGTGGTTGTGGCCTTCTAAAACTACTTGATTTTCTTAATTGTAGAGCAGAATATGGGTTTGTCAAGTGGAGGATGAGACGCGAAACCGTTTCGTGATCTCGCGCTTGAGGATCTCCACCGCGCGATGATGACCCTTTTCCTCTGCCAGGTCGACTGGGCGTTTCCCGTCGTCAGAACGGATGTGAAGGTCCGCGCCTGCCAGGATGAGCAGTTGGATGGATTCTGTATCGCCGTTGGCGGCCGCGGCGTGGAGGGGCGTCCCCCCGCCTCTTTCGCGGACGTTGGGCTGGGCCCCGTTCTTCAGCAGCATCCTCACAATGGGCGCATGTCCGCCTGCCACCGCGGACTGCAGGGGAGCGGCGTGTAATTCATTGTTCGACGGGGTGTTGATCGAGGCGCCCGCCCGCACGAGGTATTCCGCCGCTTCGAGATATCCGAAAAAGCAGGCCAGCCCGAGCGGCTGGAATCCATCGTCGGCAAACGCGTTCACCAGTTCAGGATTGCGCGCCAGTAGGCGCACAAGGTGAGTCGTCCGTCCAATGGCCGCGGCTTCGAAGATGTTTAGCGTCACGGTCTTGTCGGCCAGGAAATCGGCCAGTTGAGGTTCGAGGCGATAGGCGGCAATCAGCACCGGGCTGAGTCCCTTCTCTTTTGCGTGTATCAGGCTTGTGTCCAACAGGAGGATGCGTTCCACTTCGTCGCGGTCCCCCGCGCGGATGGCGTCAAAGAAATCTTTTTTCATGAGTTTGATTATACTGCCATGCAGAGTCGTTTGGGGTAAAATTCAACTGATAACCAAGGAGTTACCATGCGGAGTTTATTCAAAAAACGACAGAATATTTTTATCAAGTTGATCCATGATCAGGCTTCTCTCACCCTGGAGGGGATGGACGCGCTATGCAAATATCTGGCTACCCGCGACCCTGCCGCTTCCACCCTGCTGACCAGCAAGGAAAAAGAGGCGGATGAGGTGCGCCGCATTTTCATTGACGAGTTGAACCGCACCTTCGTCACGCCCTTCGACCGCGAAGATTTGTTCGCGCTCTCGCGCGCCATTGATGATGTGGTGGACTACGCCTACAGCACCGTGAGCGAGATGGAAATCCTCAAAGTGGAGCCGACCACCTACATGCAACGCATCGCCACACTCCTGCGCGACGCGGCGTATGAACTGTTGCTGGCTGTGGATCGGCTGGAGGAGCATCCCGGCGTTTCGAGCGAACACGCCCAGCGCGCCAAGGCGCTCGAAAACCGTGTGGAGGGAGTGTATCGCGAGGCGCTGGCCGACCTCTTCAGTGATGTGGAGGATGTGGAACACGTGGTCAACATGTTGAAAATGCGCGAGGTCTACCGCCACCTGAGCAACGCCGCCGACCGCGGCGACGAGGCCGCCAACGTGATCGCGGACATCGTCGTGAAGATCACTTAGCTATGGACAGCATCAGTACCATCACCATCCTGGTCATCTTGCTGGCGTTGTTGTTCGATTTCCTGAACGGCATTCACGATTCCAGCAATGTGGTGGCTACGATGATCTCTTCGCGGGCATTTCCGCCGCGCATGGCATTGGGGATGACGGCGCTGGCTAACTTTGCCGGCCCGTTCATTTTTGGCGTGGCGGTGGCGAAGACCATTGGTGATGAGATTGTGGTCGGCGGCAGTATCAACGAGGCGGTTTTGCTGGCGGCGCTTGCCAGCGCGATTGTGTGGAACCTGTTGACATGGTATCTCGGTTTTCCGAGCAGTTCGTCCCATGCGTTGATCGGCGGTTTCATCGGCGCGGTCATGATGGGCGCTGGCTGGCAGTCCATCCAACTTGGGGGACTGGAAAAAGTGCTGATCGCCTTGTTCGCCTCTCCCGTGGTTGGCTTTCTGGTCGGGTTCATTATTTTGCGCGTCACCATTTTATTGTCGTGGAACGCCTCGCCGCGCATCAATGGCTTTTTTCGCCGAAGCCAGATGCTCACCGCCCTGGCGCTTTCACTCAGCCACGGCACCAACGACGCCCAAAAGACAATGGGCATCATCACCCTGGCCCTGGTGACCGATGGTTACCTGAATACCTTTGAAGTTCCCACCTGGGTAATCCTTGCCTGCGCGACCATGATCGCTCTTGGCACGGCCCTCGGCGGCTGGAAGTTGATCCGTACTCTCGGCGGCAAGATCTTCAAAATTCGCCCCGTGGACGGTTTTGCCTCGCAACTGGCCTCGGCCGCAGTGATTTTGGTGGCTTCGCTGGTGGGAGGGCCCGTCAGCACCACGCAGGTGGTCAGTTCCGCCATCCTGGGTGTAGGGACAGGGGAACGTGCCAACAAGGTGCGCTGGGGCGTGGCGCAGGAGATTGTGGTCGCCTGGTTCCTGACCATCCCTGCCACCGCGTTGGTGGCCGCGGGATTCTACTGGCTCCTTGGGCAATTCCTTCCTTGAAATTTCCCTCGTCTGTATTGGGTTGATTTCTGCCAGGAATGGAATCCTGGCATTTGTTTTTACATCACCAGACGTGCCTTACGATGGGTTTGTGTGCATGAACTAATTGCATGAGAAGGTGAATGTCCCTCATAATTGTAATCATCATCGGGCTGGCCCTTTCCTTCAGTTTCATGAACGGCGTTCACGATTCTAGAAACGTGGTCGCCACCATGATCTCCTCACGTGCCTATCCGCCCCGCATCGCGCTGGGAATTACTGCGCTGGCGGAGTTCTGTGGGCCCTTTATCTTTGGCGTGGCCGTTGCACAGACCATCGGACGCGACATCGTGCAGTCCTCGGCGGTCACGGAACAGGTGCTGGTAGTGGCCTTGAGCAGTGCCCTCGCCTGGAACCTCCTCACGTGGATCGCCAAACTGCCCAGCAGTTCCTCCCACGCCCTGATCGGTGGCCTGTTGGGCGCGGCCTCCATGCGGGCGGGTCCACGGGTCATCCAAACCGACGGATTGCTCAATATCCTCATCTCTCTCTTTGCTTCTCCCATCATCGGTTTCTTCATTGGTTTCCTTCTTCTGCGTCTTGTCATGCAACTCAGCCAGGACGCCACGCCCCGCATCAACGAGTTCTTCAAACGTTCGCAACTCCTCACGGCCTTGATCCTGGGACTGAGCCACGGCAGTAACGATGGGCAGAAGAGCATGGGCATCATCACGCTCGCACTCGTCACCGCGGGAACCCTCTCCACCTTCGTTGTGCCGCTTTGGGTGGTCGCCTTGTGCGCCCTCGCCCTCGCATTGGGAACTGCCGTGGGGGGCTGGCGGCTGATACACACTGTCGGCGGTGTCTCCTTTTACAAAATCCGCCCCGTGGATGGTTTTTCCTCCCAGGTCGCCTCCGCGCTGGTGATTCTGATCGCGTCACTGGCTGGCGGACCAGTCAGCGCCACGCAGGTCATCAACTCCTCGATCATGGGCATCGGCGTAGCGGAACGCGCCAACAAAGTCCGCTGGGGTTTGGTGCAGGATATCGTCATCGCCTGGGTTTTGACCATTCCCGCCACGACGTTTCTCTCCGCGGGAATTTACCTCCTGACCAGTCGCTTTCTCTTCTGATGACTTCGCATCGCGCGTGACGGGGAGGCGGCCCCCGTCCGAATTAGCGAAAATCTGTCTGCAGGGGAATCAAGTCCGATTCGTCGCCCGTGTACCATTTTAATAATTGGATGAACCAGTAACACAAATTCGCGTCATCACTCCCTGCCCGATCCAGCAACTCAGTCATGGACAGGGTATCCACCCGCGCGATCTCGACGGGATCGAATCGGATACGGGCGGGATCCGCTGTCCCTGTGAAGAGGAGGCTGATCTCATTGTCGTTCGGCCCATAGTTCAGGCGGAAGCGGAGGCGCGGGGTCAGAGTCACGTCTCGAAGACCGAGTTCTTCCCAAAGTCCGCGCTGAGCCGCAGTGACGTAGTCCTCTCCCGCTTTGACGTGTTCCGAGACGGAGCAGTCCCACAGTGACGCGTACTGTTTGCGGTCCGCGCTCCGCTGTTGGACGAGCATCCTTCCGTTCAACGTGAATAGAAAAATGTGTACCCCGCGATGCCACAATCCCTGCGCGTGGACTTCGGAACGCGCGGCCTGCCCGATCACTTCATCCTGTTCGTTGATCACGTCGAATTGCTCTTCCATGATTTGTCCTGTCAAAAGTCAAAGGTCAAAAGTCAGACGTTCGACCTTTGACCTTCGACAAGTGGTTGACGTTTCGCTTACTTGCTGAACAGCGCGACCACATCCTTCACATGGACGATGCCGTCGAAGTTCGGGATGCCGCCTTTGCGCATCTTCGCCTTTTCACCATCGGGATCGCCGAGGCAGGATACGATCACGTCGCCCGCCTCGATGTCTTCGTTCTCGGTGTACCCGTTGTAAGTGACGATGGTCTGGATGCCCGCAGCCTTCGATGCTTTCAGGCCGTTCTTGGAATCCTCGACGACCATGACCTCCTCGGGTTTCAATCCGAGTTTCGAGAGCGCCAGGTTGTAGATTTCGGGATCAGGCTTTTTGTTCTTGACCACGTCGCCCGCCAGCACCAGCTCGAACTTGATGTCCGAAAGGATTTTCTCGGTGATGGCCTTGGCCGCCTGCTCGTTGGATGTGGTGCAGACCGCGACCTTCAGCCCCGCCTCCATCGCCTCTTTCATGAACCTGTGAATGCCCGGGCGGAGGGGGAGTTTGCCCGTCTCGATCAACTCCACGAACAGCGCGGTCTTGCGCTTGTGCATGTCCTTGACAAGTTGGTCCAGTTCCTCGGCGGCAATGGGCTTGGAGAATCCCTTCGTCTGGGCGTGGTGCTTCATTCGTTCCTTGCCGCCCGCGATCTGGAGCAGTTCGTGGTAGTATTCGATGCTCCATTCGTCGGTGAAGCCGAATTCCTTGAAGGTCATGTTGAACGAGACGCGATGCCCATCGCGTTCAGTATCAATGATGACCCCGTCCTGGTCGAAGAACACTGCTTTGATTTGTGCCATCTTAACTCCTTTTACCACGAAGAACACAAAGGGGCACAAAGGTTTTCCTTAGTGACCTTCGTGTCCCTTGTGGTTAATTGTTACTTCTTCATCCCAAAGAACTCGCGGACGAGACTCACGAACAAGCGGTTCTCTTCTTTCGTGCCGATGGTGACACGGAACCAGCCACTGCTGCCGTACATATCGGCATTCGGGCGCAGGATGACTCCCTTGCTTTCAGCAAACGCAACCATATCCTTGCCAGTCTTGCCCGCCGGGCCGCCGTCAAACAGGATGTAATTGGCCTTGGACGGGAAGGTGACCAGACCGGGCACGTCGCTCAACGACTCGGTGATGAAATCCACTTCACTGTTGTTGAATTTGACGCGCTCCGCCAGTGCCTCTGTATCCTCGAAGGCCGCCATGGCGCCCCACATCGGGATGATGCCCACGTTCCAAGGCAGAAGCGAGCCGGAGATCTGGTCAATGACCTCTTTCGCTCCCAGCGCGTAGCCGAAGCGCATCCCTGCCAGACCGTAGGCCTTCGACATCGTGCGCGTGATCAGCACGTTTGGATATTTCCTGGTCAATTGCACCTGCGACATCTGCAAGCCGGAGTACTCCAGGTAGGCTTCATCTACTACAAACGGGATGCCCGTCTCCGCGATGGTGACAAAATGTTTGGCTTCCATGAAATTGCCGGTCGGATTGTTCGGATTGGCAACCACGATAACCTTGGTTTTGTCGGTGACAGCCTTGAGAATGGCGTCAGGGTCAAAGTGCAGGTAATTGTCTTTGTAGATCATCGGCACGTTGACCATCTTTGCGCCCAGCAAAACACCGCGTAGCTTGTAGATGCCGAAGCAGGGTGTGTGCTGAATGATCTCTTCGCCCGGGTCGATGAACATGCGGAAGATGTTGTCGTAGACCTCGCTGGAGCCATTGCCGATCATTACGTTCTGGGGACCGTCCAGCCCGTTGATCTCGGCGATTTTCGAGCGGACGATGAGCCCTTGATCGGGATAGCGGTTTGCCATCTTGGCATACTTGACCATCGCTTCCAGAACCTTCGGGGAAGGCGGATTCGGATTCTCGTTGGACATCATGCGATGCAGGGATGGGTCCCTCCACGCCAGTTCAATGTGATTCGAAATGTACATGGGAATGCCCTTCACCCACGGGACATAATACTCGTCAATTTTCTTTGCCATTTGTTGTCTCCTGAAAGATTTAATTCGGTACACGGATTGCGCGGATTCCTCGGCGGAGTCTCACGGATTTATTTTACAAACATCCGTGTTAGTCCGTGTAATCCGTCAAATCCGTGTACGAGGGAATTTATGCCTTACCTACCGATTCGATCATCTCCATCCAGTGGATGACGGCTTTCTTGGTCGCTTCGCGAACGAACTTGTCCACTTTGCCTGGATCGTACTCGTCGCGGTGGGCGGTGATGTACTCGTACTTGGCGTCGATCAGCGTGTGCTTCAACTCGGTCGAGACGTTGAACTTCGCGCCGCCCGCGGCCAACAATTTCTTGATCGTCTCCTCGGGCAGGCCAGTCCCACCGTGGACGACCAGCGGGGTCTTGATGCCGTTACCGTTCAGCATCTTGTGGATGGTGGCCATGCGCTCGGTGTCGATCTTCGGATTCTTGGTCTTGTACACGCCGTGGGCGGTACCGATGGCGGGCGCGAAGATGTCCACGCCCGTGCGCTCGACGAACTCCACGGACTGCTGGGGATTCGCCAACTGCGCTTCGTCTTCCGCGACCTTGACTTGGTCTTCCACACCCGAGACGGTTCCCAACTCGCCCTCGACGGAGATGTCCCCGACGCTGTGACAGTAATCCACCACTTCCTTTGTCTGGCGGATATTCTCCTCGTAGGCTTGCTTGGATGCGTCGATCATGATGTTGGTGTAGCCTGCGTCGGCGCACTTCTTGCAGTAGTCAATGTCGGTGCAGTGGTCGAGGTGCAGGCAGACGGGCACGGGCGCCTTTTCGGCGAGGGTGCGGTAGATTGCCACCATCATGTTCGTCCCCAAAAACTGCGATGGCTTGACCGAAGTCTGCACGATCACAGGCGACTTCGTCTCGATGGCCGCGTCAATGACCGCTTCGAACTGAAGCAAGTCGGTAATGTTGAACGCCCCGACAGCATATCCCTTCTTGGCAGCTTCGATCATGATCTCTTTTGCATTTACGATGGACATGGTTACTCCTTTTCTTTAGTTTCTTGATGGAATTTGGATACTTTTTCCAAAATTGATTCCAAAATCTCTATCTTCTTTATTCTAACTCATCCTTATTTTTTAGCCACTTCCTCCAGCCACTGCTCCCACCGATAATCGGTCATGCGCTCGCGCAACCGTCCAAACCACAAATCCGCGTAGCCCTGGAAATCCTCCTCCAGTTTGGAGAGACCCGTCTGCGTCGTGCCCCACATCGCCTCATGCAGTTCGGACATCGGCCACATCAGGTTGAGACGGGCAAAGTGCTTCGGCGTCACCTCTCCAAAATATTCCTGCAAGAGCAGGCGCACTTGATCATCGTTGAGGCCGTGGTGATGCGAAAAATTCGCCAGGTCGTAAAGAATATCGCCCATCCCCGCGTATTCCCAATCCAGCAGGCGGATTTCGCCGAGTTCGCCCGCGACTTCTTCATCCATCCAGTTCAGGTTGAGCAGGTCATCGTGACAGGGCCTGGGGATGTACGGGTCTTTCAACAGCGCCTTTTCGACTTCGGTCTTCTTTTGCATGATCCAGTCCCAGTCGCGCGGGAACTGGCAGTTGTATTGCTTCGAGACTTCCGTCAGCATTTCGACGCGGCGGAAGACGTTGAACTCGCCTTTCAACTCTGGCCCGCGCCTGTGGAAGAGACGCAACTTCCGCACCACGCGGCGGATGTTGTCGTGCTTGGTGATCTCGGCGGGCGGGATGTGTTTGCCGTTGATGAAGCGCGTCACGATGTAGCCCTCGGGTTCGATGAAGAAGACAACTTCGGGCGCGATGCCCAGCTCGCCCGCGGCCTTGTTGGCGGCGTATTCAACGTCGCGGCGGATGCCTAACTTATCAGTGTCGTCTCCCGCCAAACGGATGACGTACGACTTCCCGTCCGCGTCAATGCGGAAATTCAGGTTGGTGATCCCGCCGCTGAGCGGAGTCTTTTTGATGTTCTTCGACTCGGCGAGGAACGGGACTTTGGCAATGGCTTTGTCAATGGCGAGGGCGGTCATGGGGTTTTTCCGAAAATTTGATTTGGGTTCATATAATTTACTCAGACATCCAACTATTCGCTACTCGCTTTGTTTGGCGGCTTTTACTTATGGAATTTTACATCCTGGAGCATAATCATGAGGTTCGGGAATGCAATCTTCATCACTATTAGCAAAGTCTCGATATGGTGTATCCGCATTACAAAGCCAATTTTCTTGAGTACCATTAAGCATAGGTTTCAATATTGTTCCATCTGCTAATATGTTTGGGAATAATGTTGGGGTGAAAACATATTCTTGACCTTCGTATGTCAACGAAACTTTATATCCTATCTTTGAATGACAGTCAGTGCCGCTACAGAAAGGTACTACATCACCTATCACTTGCCCTTTTTCTACTTTACCTTCTACCAAGTCAGCATGACCGATGTCTAGCCACATGCTTGCGATATTTCTCAAATTGGGGCTTTCAATGCCAGAAAACTTTAATGCTTCTTCTATTCCGTCAATCAGAACACCATCTGGCAAGAATAAATGGTAGCCCCATCCACCATCAAATGTGTATTTTTGAATAAAACCGCTAACTGGAGCAATTACTTCACCGTCATAATTGTTTACATTACAACCAATTGGCACAAATATATCTACATGACCATGATCTGCGTCATTACATTTTGGATACCAACGATCATTATAACTATCATTACTCCATACCACTGGCACTCCATCTCCACAATTTGAAGCAAACGGTGAAAGCAAAGTGACAAAGACCAGAGTTGGTGTGGGTACTAGCGTTTTTGTCGGTTTCGGCTTCTCAGTTGGTGTTATAGTCCGTGTCTGCGTCGGTAAGGGAGTATAGGTTAGGATTGGAACTTCAGTTGCTCTGTTTGTAACACAACCGAAAACCATGAGAAGAAAGACAAAACCTAATAAAAAACTAAATTCTTTTTTCATTTTGTCATTTTGCACGAAGCCAGCCAACTCTGAATTCAACAGACAGACACCTCGCTCAGACTTCGGAAGTCTCCCAGACTTCCGAAGTCTTTCATTCGTCATTGCGAGGAGCGGAGCGACGAAGCAATCCCCACGGGAAAGAGGAGATTGCTTCGCTTCGCTCGCAATGACGATTACGCCCGAATCCTCTCACCCTTCGGATCCCACACAGGCGACGCGATCACATCCGCCGCCATGCGTTCGCCGAAGAATTCAATCGTCAGTTTCGTGCCGACTTTGCTGTACGCCATCGGCACATAGGCGTAGACGAGGCTCTTCATCACCGAGTAGCCGAATCCGCCCGCAGCCACCCAGCCAATGATCTCCTCACCTGCGCGGATGGGTTCCTTGCCGAGCGCGATGGTGCGGTCATCGGCTAGCGTCATGCAGACCAGTTTACGCGTCAGGCCTTTCTTCTTGGCCTCCACCAGCGCGTCCTTGCCGATGAAGTCGGGCTTGTCCAGTTTCACCGCGAAGCCGAGTCCCGCCTCGTACGGGTTGTAGTCGGGGCTGATCTCACTGCTCCAGTAGCGGTAGCCCTTCTCGAGCCTCAGCGTGTCAATGGCTTTGTAACCCGCGGCCACCATCCCTTCGGGGACGCCCGCTTCCCAGAGCGTGTCCCAGAGACGGACGCCGTACTCCATCGGGCAGTAGAACTCCCAACCGAGTTCGCCGACGTAGGTCACGCGTGAAGCGAGCGCTGGGACGTCGCCCACGTTGATGGATTTCGCGGTCATGTACGGGAATCCCGCGTTCGACACATCGTCCGTCGTCACCTTCTCCAGGATCTTGCGCGCCTTCGGTCCCCACAGGCCGATGCAGGCGTACTGCGAACCGACATCCTCGATGACGACTGACCCGTCCTCGGGCATGTTGAGGGACAACCACGACGCATCATGCTGACCGAAGGCTGTTCCCGTTATGATGAGGAATTTTTCCTCCCCGAGGCGGGTGACCGTGAAATCGCACTCGATGCCGCCGCGTTTGTTGAGCGCCTGAGTGTAGACCACGGTGCCGACGGGCACGTCGATCTCGTTGGCGCAGACGTAATTGAGGAACTTGAGCGCGCCCGCGCCGCGTACTTCGAATTTGTTAAAGGATGTCTCGTCGAAGAGACCCGCGTTCTCGCGCGTCATCAAATGCTCGTGGCCGATGGCGCGGCTCCAGGCGTGACGTGCCCAGCCGCGCGGTTCGTGTCCGTGTTCCGCTTTCTCCTCGTAGATGCTGAACCAGTTCGGGCGCTCCCAGCCGAACTTCTCGCCGAATGAACAGCGCAAGTCGCGCAGGCGGAAGTAGGTGGGGGAGAGGCGCTGTCCGCGCCGCGAGATGCGCTCCTCGCCAGGATAATGAATATCGTAATATTGCGTGTACGTTTCGATGGTGCGCGCGGCAGTGTAATCGAGGTTATTGTAGTTCGGGCCGAAGCGGCGCACATCCAGCCGCCACATATCCCATTCAGGATGACCGTCAATGATCCACTCGGCCATGGCTTTGCCGATGCCGCCCGCGCCAGCCAGTCCGTGCGCGCAGAAGGCGCAGGCCACCCAGAATCCCTTGACCGAAGTCGGCCCTAGCAGGAACTCGCCATCCGGCGTGAAGCCTTCGGGACCGTTGAGCAGTTTCACCACTTCCGCGTTTTCCACGGCAGGCACGCGGCGGATGGAGTTTTCCATCAGCGGCGCGAAGCGATCCCAATCGGGCGCGAGCAGTTGATATTTAAAATCGCGCGGGATGCCGTTCATGCCATAGGTCGCGGGCTGGCGTTCGTATCCGCCCGTGACGAGTCCGCCGACTTCCTCGCGCCAGTAAACGAGTAAGTCGGGGTCGCGCAGGTTTGGGAACGAGTGTGTGACGCCCTCGATGGGTTTGGTCAAAATGTACAAGTGTGCCATCGGGATGACGGGCAATTCCAGCCCGACCATTTTTCCGACTTCGCGTCCCCACATGCCTGAGGCGTTGACGACCACCTCGGTCTGGATCGTACCCTTATCGGTCACCACCTCGTGGACGCGGCCATTTTTGACATTGATCGCTTCCACGTTGGTGTTGATGAAGATCTTCGCGCCGAATTTCTTCGCGCCCGCGGCGAGGGCGTTGGTGAGTCCCGTCGGGTCAATCGAACCGTCGTTGGGAGTGTACGCCGCCGCGACTACGCCCGTGATGTCCATCAGCGGGAACATGTCCTGTGCTTCCTTGGCTGAGATCAATTCCATCGGGACGCCGAACGAGCGCGCCATGCCGACGAGTCGCTTCGTCTCTTCCAATCGCTCGTGCGAGGAAGCCAGCCGCAGTCCGCCGACTTCGCGCCAGGAGGTATCCACGCCTGTTTCCTCTTTTAACTTGCGATACAGGTCGGTGCTGTAGTGCATCATGCGCGTCAGGTTCGCGTCCGAGCGCATCTGCCCAACGAGTCCCGCCGAATGCCAGGTGGAGCCCGCCGTCAGTTCGTGGCGCTCGAGAATGACGACATCTTTCCAGCCCATTTTCGCCATGTGATAGGCAATACTCGCTCCGCCGACGCCTCCGCCGATGATGACTGCCTGCGCGTGCTTTGGTAATTCAGCCATGTGAATAGTCTCCTAATTGGATAGTCTTAAGTCTTTAGGAGACCTGACATGTCTCCGTGGAAGTCCGATGATTGAACTCTTTGTCCGCGCAATGATTCTGGTTTGCGGTGGCGCGGATGAGACATGTCAGGTCTTGCTTTTGAAATTAGAAAGGTATTACCTTTCGGCAATACCTTTGAAGTCAAATCATTTCTGCCAGATTGAATCTGGATGTGCCATCGCCGCAACGATATCGAATGATGAGATGATTCCCAGCGGGAAAGCCTCGGGGTCAGAGTCGTCCACTACGACCAGACGATGATGGTGGTTCTGGATCATTTTGTCAGCGGCTTCGCGCAGGCTGGCGTGGATGTCAATCGTCAATGGCGCGTGCA
Organism: Anaerolineaceae bacterium; assembly: GCA_003598975.1. Classification (GTDB taxonomy): domain Bacteria; phylum Chloroflexota; class Anaerolineae; order Anaerolineales; family Villigracilaceae; genus Denitrolinea. Next base: position 41,099 of record QZIJ01000020.1, read on the forward strand.
TCACATCGCGAACCGTCAGTTTTTCGTCCACACCATCCTTGACGAATGGCAGGAGACTTCGTCCGCTGACAACGCCGAGGACTTTGCCTTTCGCGTCCACGACCAGCACGGACCTCCAGCCTGCCTGCGTCATCGTACGCGCGGCAGACACGATGGGCGTCTTGCCGCGGCAGACGAGGATCGCGTCGGACATCACATCGCCGACAATTTCGCGTTTCGGTTCTTCCTTCGACGCGATGCTGGCAACAAAATCCGAGAGCGAGATCACGCCGACGGGTTTGCCCTTCTCGGTAACGAGGAGGCGACTAATCTCCTTATCAATTAGGATGTTCACCGCATCACACAAAGGCATATCAGATTCAACTGAGTCCACGGGCTGGGACATTAAATCCGCTGCGGTCAACTTGCGCATGACGGTCATGCTTTCGGGATCCGAGGAAAGCCATTCGCCCGCCAGCAGGTCATAGTCCGAGATGACGCCGAGTGCGCGTCCGCCGCGGTCGGTGACAATCAACGCGTGGACGTGGTTCTGGTTCAGTAAAACGGCGACCTGCCCAAGGGTCGCGTTGGGGCGGCAGGTCAGCAGGCCGCGGTGCATGAGGTCACGGACAAGTTTTGTCATCTCAAACTCCTTTATCCAACTTCATCCACATCTTTGTACCATTTGACTCGGTCGCCGACGCGGGCGCGCAGTTTCCAGCCCATGGATTTGGGTTCGGCTTCCAGACGTGCCATTGCATCCTTCACTTGCGATTCCACTTTGGCTTTTTGCTCGTCGGTCAGTTGCGGATAATGATGTGCCAGCGCGCGAACTTTTTCGAGGTTCATCGTGACGGTGCGCCAAAATCCCCAGTCTGCGGCGCAAATGACAGCCACGCGTTTGATGTTGATGGTCTCTTTGTCAATGTCGCCGAGCGGATGTTCGAGCAGGAGCATGATGGTGTCGATGATGTCCTTCTCATTGATTTGAACGATCTGCATTTTTTCGAGCAGGAGTTCGGCCAGCGGGATGGTGGGGGAGTCGGTTTCGAGGCGGTCCTTCCAATAGATGGCGTGACAGAAATCCAATTTTTCGTAGAAGACATCCACATGCAGGCCTGCTTCGGGCTTGTCAAAGATAGAGCGTTCGCCTTCAGAGACAATAAAGACCTCGCGGTTTTCCTTGTAACCCAGCGAGGCCATTAACTCCTTAATTTGTTTGGTTTGTTTGCCGTAAGCGCCGAAATCAATATCAGTGTACGCGCGTCCCATGGCGGCTTGCAAATGCCCAAATTGCGGGCAGTGCATTTGAAAGGCCAGCGAACCGATCACCCGCAGGAGGATACCCTTTTCCTCACTGGCTTTGAGAATCCGTTTGAGTTCGTTCTCGAATTTATCACGTTCGGCCTGGCCTTGCTCGCCCATCCCGATGGCATTGTTCGTCATGGCATTCTCCTACTTTGCGCTTTTGTCAGGAAGTAATGCTATTATAATGAAAAAGTCAAAAACTTGCAAATTTTCTCACATTCGCCTATAATGCTGAGCAAAAGTTTTCAATTTCCGTCACCCAAACTGAGATTTTCTTATGGGCAAACCCCTTATCCCAGCACAAAGGCGAGAACGGATTCAAGACTATCTGGCGGTGCATCAGATCGCGCGGATTACCGATTTATGCACGTTGCTGGACACTTCTGAAGCGACGATTCGCCGCGACCTGGAATGGCTCGAAGCAGATGGGATTTTGGAGCGGACTCACGGGGGGGCGATCATCAACCAGCGCCTGACAGCGGAACCCGAATACTTGCAACGCGTACAAAAGAATCCAGAAGAGAAACGAGACATCGGCGCGCTAGCCGCTTCTTTGATAGAAGACGGCAACATTGTTTTTATCAACAGTGGGACAACGACTACGCAGGTGATTCATCACATCCGCGCGGACGCGGGCATCACCGTGTTTACCAATAATCTGAACGCGGCACTCGAATTGGGCGAAGCGGGTTTCCAACATTACATCCTTGGCGGTGAGTACCAGCCGCGCTCCAAATCCTCGGCGGGACGATTTGCCATCGAAAGCCTGCGCCAGATTTATGCTGACGTTGCTATCATCGGCGTGGACGGGATCAGCCTGAAGCACGGATGCACGGTCCCTGTCAACGCGGAGGCGGAAGTGGTGCGCCAGATGATCGAACGCACGAAGGGCAAGGTCATCATTGTGGCGGACCACAGCAAATGGGGTGTGGTCTCCAATTTCCAGATCGCATCGATTGACGAGATTGACCTGCTTGTCACCGATGGGCGGTTCGATCCCTCAGCCATCGAGGAACTCGCAGAGCATGACGTTGAGACGGTAATTGCGCGTGCGGAAGTACATACGTAGACAGATGCACAGGTAAACAGGTTTGCACGTCACTTGTTTACCTGTGTACTTGTATACCTGCCTACTCACGGAGTACAGATGAAATTCTTTTCCAAAAAATCCAGCAAGAAACCCACCCGTCTCTTTTTCGCCACCGACCTGCATGGATCGGAGAGGACGTTTCGCAAATTCATCAATGCGGGCAAATTCTACGAGGCGAATGTCATTGTGATGGGTGGGGACATTCAAGGCAAGTTGTTGATTCCGATCATCAAGGAAGCAAACGGACATTATCGCGCCACTCTTCAGGGACGTGTGGAGCACCTGGCTTCGCAGGAGGAATTGACGGGACTTACCACGCGGCTGGATACGCTTGGCTTTTATTACAAAGTGATGGAAGAGGATGAGTTCCGCGCGCTGTCCGCCGACCAGAAGGCCGTGGATGTGTTGTTCCATGAAGAAGCACGCAAGAAACTTGGCCGCTGGGTTGATTTGGCCGAGGAGAGACTCAATGGCACGGGCATCAAGTGCTTCGTCACGGGCGGGAACGACGACGAGTGGGACGTGTTGTCCGCATTGAAGCGCGAGGGTGTGCAATCGCTCATCGCCTGTGAGAATGAAATGGTGATGGTGGATGACGACCACTCGATGATTTCCGTCGGCATCAGCACGCCGACTCCGTGGAAGACGCCGCGCGAGACGACCGAGGAGGAACTCGGAAAAATGATCGAAGAGATGGCTGCGAAAGTGCCAGACATGCAGAAAGCCATCTTCAACTTCCACGACCCGCCGAAAGACTCGACGCTCGACACCTGTCCGATGCTGGATTGGACGAAGGACCCGCCGACGCAGATCGTTCAGGGCGGGCAGGCCGTCATGCATGGCGCGGGCAGTTCCTCGGTCCGCGCGGCGATCGAGAAGTACAGTCCGATGCTCGGGTTGCACGGACACATCCACGAATCACAGTCTGTTGCGAAGATTGGTCGAACCACGTGTATCAATCCAGGCAGCGAGTATGGAGAGGGAATCTTACGCGGCTGTCTGGTGAATTTTGTGGACGGCGAGATTCAGGGGTATCAGATGACAAGCGGATAATTTTTGAAAGCCAATCGAGGAGGCAGTTATGTCGTGATGCAAGGTCAGTAGAAAGTTTTCAATCGCAATGTTTGAAATTTTCGACCCAAAGGAGAACAGCAATGGCTACTGCTACGGCAAAACCTGAAGTTTTCACCCGAAAAGCCTCGGGCTTGGTACGTGTCATGTCTCCGTTCTCGGCCTTCGTTTACAACATCCTGACGATGGGCTTGATCTTCCCTTGGACGTACCTGTGGGCACCTGGCGCGCTCCCTGGCGGCAAACTGGTATGGGGCATTTTGCTGGCGATGGTGATCGAAATTCCGATTGCCCTTGTGTACGTCTGGCTGTCCACCGCGCTCCCGCGCTCGGGCGGCGACTATGTGTTCCAAAGCCGCGTGTTCGGTGGCGGCGTGGCGTTTACGGTTGTGATGTCTGGGTACGTGATCTGGATCCTGCAATGGGTGGCGCTTTCGGGCTGGCTGCTTTCGTACCTCGGATTCGCCCCGCTCTTCCTCGGGCTGGGCGCGACTACGGGAAGCGCGGCCATGTCTGGACTCGGAATCTGGTTCACCACCTCGACGGGTATCATCATCACGAGCATTTTGAACGCCTTCGTGGCGGCGCTCATTCTCGTCAGCGGATTCAAGAACTACGTCCGCTTCCAGACCGTGATGATCGTCGGCACCCTCCTCGCCTTCCTGACCATGCTGGTTGTGCTGTTCACTGCCAACCCAGCCACCTCGATGGCCAGCATTGACGCCTTCGCGTTGAAGATCGCGGGCGCGCAGAATTTTGTGCAGACCGCGATTGACGCCTCAGTGGCCGCGGGCGTTGAACTGAACCCGCCCTTCAGTCTGATCGCCACCCTGCTCGTCGCACCCATCGCGTGGACATCCCTGCAATGGGCGACCTACTCTGCCCAGCAGAACGGCGAGATCAAGAACGCGCGCTCGTTCAACAGCCAGTTGTTCATCATCGTTGGCTCGCTGATCTTCACCGGCGTGCTGCTGGCCATCCTGGCTGCCGCGCTGGAAAAGGCGGTTGGCACTGAATTCCTGTATGTTGCCGGAGCAGGCTACTGGCTTGGCCTTGACGAGGCATTAATCTCCGGTTTCTATCTATGGCCCAATATGATTGCGGTCGCGCTCGCAGCCAGTCCTCTCATTGTTCTGTTGATTGGCGTTGGGTACATCTTGAACTCTCATCAGATTGTTCACAACTGCTACATTGGCATGACGCGCGTCATGGTGGCCATGTCGCTCGACCGCCTGCTTCCTGAATGGGTCAGCAAAGTGGATGAGAAACGTCACACCCCCGCCAACGCGCACTGGGCTTATTTCATCGCCAGCATTCCCGTCATCCTGCTCTACAACCTGTATCCGGGCTGGGTCGGGCTGACCCTCGGCGTGACCTTTGCCTGCGGCTACGTGTTCGTCATCACCTGCCTGGCTGGGTCGCTCCTGCCCTATCGCGCCAAGGATGTGTACGAGGCTTCCCCGGGCGCCAAATACAAGATCGGAAACGTTCCGTTGGTCACCATTCTCGGCGCCATCGGTTTCGTTCTCGGCAGCGTAATGGTGATGATGTTTATGCTGTATCCGCAACTTGGCCTCACCAGCACACTCGCGTACATCGTGGTGTTTGGCGTGTTGGTATTCTCGGCCATCTGGTATTTCATCGTCAAGAACGCGCAGAAGTCCAAGGGCATCAATGTGGATTACGCGTTCAAGGAGATTCCGCCCGAGTAAGTTGATTTGTATTTTGTAGACCCTAAAGGTTTTTAAAACCTTTAGGGTCTACAATTGACTGGAGCGCACTATGGCAATCATTGACGAGGTCGTTGCGAAAATCGAAGATTGGAAAGACAAGACCATTTCTGTCCAGCAGATCTCAGGCGGGTTGACCAACACCAACTTCAAAGTTGAAGTGGATGGGATGCCGTACTTTGTCCGTGTGCCAGGCGAAAGCACGGAATTGTTGGCGGTGGATCGCAACAACGAATATCACAACTCAAAAGCCGCGGCGGAGGCGGGTGTCGGACCGAAGGTCTTATATCATTTGCCCGAATACAACGTGATGGTGCTGGATTTTTTGACGGGGATAACGATGTCAAAGGAATCATTGAACGTGCCAGGCATGCCGACGCGCATGGCGAAAGTGATCAAGAAATTGCACGCTGGCCCTCGCTTCTTTTTGGACTTCAACATGTTCCGCCTGACCGAATATTATTTGAATATCTGCGCCGAACGCGACATCCGCATCCCCGATGGTTATCACGACCGAATGCCAACCGTCGCGAGAATCGAACAGGCGATGAACGTCAAGCCGCTGGCGACTGTCCCGTGCAACAATGACCTGCTTGCCGAAAATTACATTGACGACGGCAAGCATCTCTGGCTGATCGATTACGAATACAGCGGCAACAACGACCCGACTTTCGAGTTGGGCAACACCTGTCAGGAAATGCAATTTGACGAGGCGCGCATCCATGAAGTGTGCACCGCGTATTTTGGAACGGATTCGCCTGCGATGATTGCTCGGATGAAATTGAACATGATCATGTCCGATGTGGGCTGGGGATTATGGGCGGCAATCCAAGTGAATATTTCAAAGATCGAATTCGATTTCTGGGGCTGGGCTATCGAACGGTGGGGACGTGCTGTCGAAAAAATGGATTCGACGGAGTTTCCCACCTGGCTGAAAGAAGTTCAAACATCGTAGAAACGCGGAGGAACCATGAAAGACCAGGCACAAATTGTAATCATCGGCGGAGGGATTGTCGGCGCGCAGGTTGCCTATCACCTTGCCAAAATGGGGCGGAAGGACATTGTCCTGTTGGAAAAAGGCGAGATTGCCAGCGGCGAGTCGTCACATGCGGCGGGACTGGTGACGCAGTTCGCCACGTCACAGACCATGCTCAAGTTCCGCATGTACAGTATCGAACTGTACAGTGAGTTGGGTTTGTTCGATCACTGCGGAAGTCTGCGCGTCGCGTCCACGAAGGAGTCGCTCCTCGATTTGGAGCGAAGCGTTAGCCGCGCCAAGGCTTTGGGGTTGGAGTGCGAAGTCATCGGGCGGGACGAGGCGGTCAAGCACATGCCGCAGATTACGGACAAGGAACTCTACGGCGCGATCTATTTGCCGCGCGATGGCCAACTTGATCCGTACACGGCCACGACTAGCATGGTCAAGTTTGCCAAAGATCTCGGCGTGACAGTCTACACCAACACGCGCGTGACGGGTATTAAAGTTTCAGCGAAGGGGGAGATCAGCGAGGTGGTGACAGACAAAGGTTCGATTCGATGCGAGTTGGTCGTCAATGCCGCGGGAATGTGGGCGCCGCGCATCGCCGCAATGGCGGGACTGTATTTCCCAACCACGCCCGTTGATCATCAGCACATCGCACTGAAAGCCGTCCCAGGTCACGAATTTAATTCCAAGACGCCGTGTTTGCGCGACCCCGAAAATTTGGTTTACATGCGGCAGGAACAGGGCGGACTTGTCATCGGCGGCTACGAGCCGAATCCGCTGGCGCGTTGGGTGGACGGCGCGCCGTGGGAGCATGGCGGGACGACTCTCCCGTCCGATATGGATCGCTTCGAGCAACTGCTCGAGGGCGCGATCCGCCGTTTGCCGTTCCTCGATCAGGCGGGCATCATCACGTTAGTCTGTCACCCTGGCGCTTACACCCCCGATTGTCAGCCTGTGCTAGGACCGATGGCGGGCGTGCGCGGCATGTGGATGGCGGCGGGCTTCTCGCTTAATGGCTACGGCGGCGCGGGCGGCGTGGGCAAAGTGCTGGCCGAGTGGATTATCGGCGGCGAGCCGACCATGGATGTGTACCAATATAAGGCGACGCGTTTCAGCAACTACTACAACGATCCGCTTTACGCCGCGGAGCGGACGCGCGAGAGCGTGAAGTATTACTACCGCCTGCGCTTCCCGAACGACGAGTTCGAGTGGGCGCGTCCGCATCGGATGAGTCCTGTCTATCATCGCCAGTTGGAGATGGGCGCGGTATTCGGCGAAAAATTTGGCTGGGAGCGCGTCAACTACTACAACCCAGGCAAACCCTCGCGCCGCATGGGCGAGGACCAGCGCAATTGGGGCGGATGGGTCAAGCCACCGTACTTTGACCGCATCGAAAAGGAACACGTCGCCACGCGAGAACGCGTCTGCCTCTATGACCTGACGCCGTTCAGCAAGATCGAAGTGACGGGTGCGGGCGCGTTGGCTTTGTTGAACCGCGTCGCCGTCAGCGAAATGGACAAACCCATCGGCAGCGCAACCTACACCCAATTCTGCAACACGAACGGCGGCGTCGAAGCAGATGTGACGGTGACGCGTCTCGGTGCGAACCGTTTCTGGGTCATCACGGGCGCGGCCTTTATCGGCAACGATCGCTCGTGGCTGGAGATGCATGTGGACGAGGCCGATGGCGAAGTGAACATCCGCGACGTCTCTGAAGAGTGGGCGTGTCTCCCGCTTTGGGGTCCGAAGGCGCGCGAGGTCTTGAAGAAAGTCACCAACGACGATGTCTCGAATGAAGCACATCCGTATCTGATGACGAAGCCAATTTCGATCAACGGCGCGAAGATTTACGCCCAGCGCGTCAGTTACGCGGGCGAACTCGGCTGGGAGTTGTATGTCCCCTACAATCGTGCCACAATGGTCTGGGATATGCTGCTCGAAGCAGGCAAGGAATTCGGCATCGAAGTCGGCGGCTACAAAGTGCTGGACGCGTTGCGGCTCGAAAAGGGCTATCGCTATTACACCGCCGATGTGACCCAACTCGAAACGCCCTACGAAGGCGGCCTCGGTTTTTGCGTGGACTTGAACAAAAAAGACTTCATCGGCAAGGCCGCACTTGCCAAACAGAAAGCCGAAGGCGTGAAGCGCAAACTCTGCACGCTGGTTGTGGATGGGAACGCATTCACGCAAATCTACGGCGGCGAGGCCATCTACCACGAAGGCAAAGTTTTGACCCGTGTCCGCAGCGGCGGATGGGGCTATACTGTGAAGAAAAACATTCTCTACGCCTACCTGCCCATCGAACTTGCCAAAGTTGGCAACCGTTTTGAAGCGGAGTTGATCGAAGGCCGCAAGATGGTGGAAGTGACCGCCACGGTGTTGTTCGATGCGAAGGGCGAGCGCTTGCGCGCGTAAGGAAGTACACAAGTACACAGGTATACACGTAAACACGTTCACCCACCTGTGTACTTGTTTACCTGTGTACGTGTCTACGAACTTTATCGGTTTGAAAGGAAATCACGAATGTTATCTCTCACTACAAATGAAATCGCCACTCTCAAAAGTATCATCGCCTCCCGCCAGCCCAATTTTGGATTGACGCGGCCGTTCTATCACGATGATCTGCTCTACCGTGCCGAGATGGAATTTGTCTGGCGCGCGGGTTGGCTCTTCGCGGGCCACTCGTGCCAGATTCCCAGCGCGGGCGATTACTTCCTTTACGAGGTGGATGGCGATTCGCTCATCATTGTCCGCGATGACAATGGACAGGTGAACGCGTTCTACAATGTCTGCCGACACCGCGGATCAGTGATTTGTCAGGAGGCGGAGGGACACGTCAAGCGTTTCATCTGTCCCTACCACCAGTGGACGTATGGCCGCGATGGCCGTCTCATGCTGGTGCGCGGGATGCAGGAAGAGTTGGACAAGTCGCAGTATGGCTTGCATCGCGCCCATGCCCGCGAAGTGGAAGGCATGATCTGGGTCAGTCTCGCCAAAGAACCGATGGACTTTGACGCCGCGTACGAGACCATCGCGCCCGTCGCGCGTCCGCAGGGACTGACGCGTGCCAAAGTTGCGAAGATCATGGATTTCGATGTCCACGCCAATTGGAAACTCGTCTGGGAGAACAACCGCGAGTGTTATCACTGCAACGTCAACCACCCGCAGTACACCAAGGCCAATTTCGATCACTACAACACAGATGACACCATCCCGCGTATCGCCGAGGAACTGGATCGGGTGACGGAACGGCTCGAAGTCAAGTTGGCCGCGCAGGGAATGACGATCCGCTCCGAGACGGGCATGACTCCGTTCCCCGATCCCGATAACGGAATTTGGTGGGGTGCGAATCGCACCCCGCTGGTGGAAGGTTTCGTCAGCGAGACGATGGACGGTCAGCAGGTCGCGCCGCTGATGGGCGATTACACCGACCCCGAGGTCGGCACGATGCGAGTCCGCACCCTGCCCAATTTCTGGATCCATGCCAGTTGCGACCATGCCGTGTCCGTGCGATTGACTCCCACGAGTCTCGATCACACCGCAATCCGCATGATCTGGCTGGTAGATGAAAAAGCCGAAGAAGGCAAAGATTACGATCTCGACAAACTACTTCCCTTCTGGCTCATGACTGCCGAGCAGGACTGGGGCATTTGCGTGAACCAGCAGAAAGGTGTGAACTCCAGCGTATATACGCCAGGCCCGCTTTCAGTGTATAAAGAATACAACCTTGACCGCTTCCTGCGTTGGTATTTGCAGGAGATGAATGAAGCGATTGGATAGGATTGAATTTGAATAAACTTGATTACGTTGGATTTGGAATGCTCACCCCCGTCGCCATCATGACCGTGGATCGCTTCCCGCGTCACAACACGGGCGCGATGGTGAAGGAGATCAAGGAATTCGTGTTTGACGACGCCGCCATCATTGCGGGCTGTCTCAGCCAGTGGGGAGTTTCCACAGGCATGATTGGCACCGCCGTTGGCGATGACCCGCGTGGACATGCTCTGGCGCGTCAACTGGAGGATCTGGGCGTGCAGGCGGACGTCCGCTTCACGAAGGCGTACGCGACCCCGCTCGAAGTGGATGTCTCCGACCGACGCGGGGCGCGTACCTACTTCTGGCAGCGGACTCCCGAAATGCTTGCCACTCTTGACGAGGCCGATCTCTCGCTGATGGAGGGGGCGCGTCTGATGTACGTGGACTGGTACGATGGCGAGGAGCATATCACGCGTGCCATGGAAGAAGCGAAGCGTTTGGACGTGCCAGTGTTTCTTAATTTGGAGTTTGGTCACAAGGATGTCAATCTCCTCAAGCGATACGCGAAGTACACCACCATCTGCCAGGCCGTCACCGACGCCGCGCAACTTGGCAAGAACAAGTCCCTGATGCAGACAGCCCGTAAACTGCTCAACGCAGGCATCAAAACCGCGCTGATCACCATGGCAAAGGAGGGCTGTCTCGTGGCGCAGGGAAGTGAGATCGTGCGCGTCTTTGCCCCGAAGGTCAAGGCCGTGGATGCGTGCGGCGCGGGCGCGACCTTCTCTGCTGGATTCGCGTACGGCACGTTGCAGGGCTGGGGCATCGAACATTCGGCGCGTTTCGCCACCGCCGCGGCCTCGCTCAAGGTCACGCGCGCGGGTTTGGAGATGTTCCCTATTGATGAAATTCATGCGGTGGCCGAGCGTCTCAAAGTGGAATATCTGACCTTCCGCGACAACCAGTTCCACCGACTTGGAAAATTGATCTCTGTCCAGCAAAAAGTGATTGTCCATGAAAGCCGCAAACTGGTCAGGCACGCCGCGGATAGTCTGAATTCCAAAAAGCGCGCTTCCCAAAAATCCGCCGCCAAACGCAAGTGATGCGTGAGGAGAAACCCATTCTCTCCCAGAAAACGGGTTTCTCAAAAATTCATAAGGATAAACAAATGGAATTTGCAACTTTACTGACCCCTGAGCAAGTCCAACGCGTTCACGATGCCTCGCTGGAGATTCTCGCCAATGTCGGTTTACTGGTGCGGAGCGAGAAAGCGCGCGCCCTCTTTGCAAAGCATGGATGCAACGTGGACGCGGAGACGCAGATCGTCAAGTTTCCGCCTGCGCTAGTGGAAAAGTATCGCAAGATGCTCCCACCGACGTTTACTTTCCGTGGACGCGATCCCAAATTTGACCGCACCATCCCGACCGATGGGCCGATACTCGTCACGGGCAGTTCCGCTCCCGATCTGATTGACCCGCTCACAGGTCGCGAACGACGCGCCCGCTCGGACGATATCGCACGTATCGCGCACCTCGTCAATGAGTTGCCCGCCTACGATGTCTTTTCCGTCTCCACGCTCGCGGACGACGCGCCCGACGGCCAGTTCACGCTGGCGCGCTTGTATCCCGCACTGAAACATTGCGTCAAACCCATCCGCTCGACAACGAAGGATCAGGAAGACACCGACGCGGTCATGCGGATGCTGTTTACCATGGCGGGAAGCGAAGCCGCCTACATGGAGCGTCCATTCGTGACGCATCATTACTGCCCCGTGGTTTCCCCGCTGACGATGGATCATCTCTCTACTGACGCGGTCATTTATTTCAGCGAGAAGGGACTGCCCGTTTACCCGACTATTGTCCCCAACGCGGGGTTGACCTCGCCTATGTCCATGGCGGGGACGCTGGCGCAGGGCAACGCGGAATTCCTCGCGGCCGCGGTGCTGATGCAAATGGCGCGCGAAGGCACGCCGACGATCTACGCCACGCTCCCCACCGTCGCGGACATGCGGACAGGCGCGTACGCCTCGGGCGGAATCGAGTGTGGGATGCTGGTGATGGCCTTTGCTCAGATGGCGCATTTTTACAATGTGCCCAGCGGCGGCTACATCGGCTTGACCAATTCCAAGATCAACGACGCCCAATCGGGTTACGAGACGGGCATGTCGGTCGTAGCCAGTTTCCTCGGCGGCGCGGACATGTTCAACACGGGTGGCCTGCTCGACGCGCTCAAGGCGTTTGATTTTGCCAAGGCCGTCATTGACGATGAAGTCTTCCAGATGCTCAAGCGGATGAAGCGCGGCATCGCGTTCAATGAGGAGGAACTCGCGCTGGATGTGATCGCCAAGGCCGGACCAGGGGGCGCGTTCATGATGCAACCCCACACTGCCAAGCGCATGAAGACCGAGGCCCTGCTCACCAAACTCTCCGACCGCGAGGCGCGCACTATCTGGGAGAAGAAAGGCGCATCGGATACACACTCACGCGCCATGGCACGCGCCAGTGAGATTTTGTCCAAGCCAAGCTCGGTCGTGTTTTCCGACGAGGTCGAGTCACGTATCCGCGCCGAGTTCCCGAATCTGGTCGCGGGAAATCTGGAAATGCCGAAATAACTTTTATCCGTCATTGCGAGCGCTCTTTGCGAAGCAATCCAGCCCCCACAACCGCGAGATTGCTTCGTCGGGAAGAACGCCCTCCTCGCAATGATGGGTACTCAGCGTAACAAAAGAAAACGCTGATTCCATATCAACCACCCATCCCGTCATTGCGAGCGTTCGTTGCGAAGCAATCTCCTCCCCATGACCGCGGGATTGCTTCGTCAGGAAGAGCACCCTCCTCGCAATGACGAACAACAATAACAACCAAAGGAAACCACATGAAACTATTTTTTGCCACTGATGTGCATGGCTCCGAGATCTGCTGGAAAAAATTCATCAACGCCGCAAAATTTTATGAGACGGACACCCTCATCCTCGGCGGGGACATGACGGGCAAGGCCATCATCCCCATCATCGCGCAGGGCGGGGACAAATACAAAGTGACCCTGCTCGAGCAGGAGTCCATTCTCGAGGGCAAAGATGCCGTGGATAAAATGGTCGCGACGATTCAGAACCGCGGCTATTATCCCTATGTGACAACACCCGACGAAGTGAACGAGATCTCCACAATCCCTGGCCGCTCGGATGCGCTCTTCATGGACCAGGTGATGGCTACCGTTGCCCGTTGGATGGATTACGCTGACACGAAACTCGCGGGGACGGGCATCCGCTGTATGGTCTGCCCAGGCAACGATGACGTCTTCGAGATCGACGCGGCTATCGCGGCGTCCAAATCGGTGCGAAGCGTGGAGGGACAGGTCATCCAACTGGACGAGCATCACGAGATGGTCAGTTCGGGCTGGACAAATCCGACTCCGTGGGATACCCACCGCGAGGAGGGGGAGGAGGCGTTGTTGTCCCGTCTCGAAGCGGTCATCTCGCAGGCGAAAAATCCTGCCAGCGCGGTGTTCAATCTCCACGCGCCTCCCTACGGAAGCGGTCTCGACGAAGCACCCGAACTGACAAAGGATCTGCGCCCCGCCTACGCGGGCCGTTCGCTCGTGCCAGTCGGAAGCAAGTCGGTACTGAAAGTCATCGAGAAATATGAGCCGATACTCGGCCTGCATGGACACATCCATGAGGGCAAGGGCACGCGCAAATTCAAGAAGACCCTGTGCATCAATCCTGGAAGCATGTACGAACAGGGAGTTTTGCATGGGGCGGTTGTGGAACTCAAACCGAACAAAGTTGGCAATTACGTTTTGACAACTGGTTAATTTCAGCCACAGATTTCACGAATTGGGTTTAACAAATCCGTGAAATCTGTGTAATCCGTGGCAGAGAAAAAAATCAATTTTTCAGGAAAGGAGAATGCCTATAAGCAGACACGATAATTTGTAGTGCGACATTTATGTCGCCCATCGGTTGAAGCGACATCGATGTCGCGGTACACCTTGATGAATCATTTTTCAAAGGAGAATGCAGATGAGTGAAGTCAATCTCTTCGTCCGCAAGGCAAGCGGACTCGTCCGAGCCTGGTCGGTGTTCGACGCGTTCATTTACGCCACCTTTTCGATCAACCTGATCACGCTCGGTCTTTTCATTTTCTCGTACTGCTGGTACTTCGAAGGCAGTCTTGGCACGGCAGTGGTGGTGGGCGGCGCGTTTACCATCTTCGAGGTCATCGTTTATGCCAGCCTGATCTCGGCCATGCCGCGCGCGGGCGGTGACTACGTCTGGCAGAGCCGCATCCTCGGACGCGGCATCGGCTTCCTGCTCAGCGTTACTGGCTGGTGGTTTATCCTGTGGCTGTGGGTTCCGCTCTACGGCCAGATGCTGACCTATGAATTCCTCACGCCCATGGCCGCCCTGCTTGGCGCGCCCGATTTGGCGCTGTGGTTTACCACCTATCCGTGGGGGCCGCTGGTGGGCATGTTGCTGGTCTGTCTCATCGTGTTCATCTACATTGCCATCGGCATGAAGTGGTATGCGCGCGTCCAGAAGGCCAGTTTCTACATGGGCATGCTCGGTCTTCTGATCGTCTTTGCCCTCCTGCTCTTCAATGACAAGGAGACCTTCATCGCGGCCCTCAATGCCAATCTGCCCGCGGTTTACGGTCTTCCTGCCATGGACTACTATTCCGCCACCATTGCTGCGGGCGAGGCAGCTGGCACCACCTTTGGATCGCTTGGCGTCATCGCCCTCGGCGCTTCGATGGCGATGGTCCCGATGATGACGTTCTTCAACCTGTGGCCGAACTGGGGCTCCACACTCTACGGTGAAGTGCGCGGCGCGACGGACTACAAACGCAACTTCTGGGGCATGGCCGCGGCCATCATTGTGACGGCTGGCCTCGCGCTCATCTTCTTCTTCCTGATAGATAAGACGATGGGCTGGGACTTCTACATCAACGCCAACGGCGCGTTCTGGAGCAGTATCTTCTACGGGACGGAAGTTCCGATTCCCGTCTGGCCGTATCCCGTCCAGTTCGCATCCTTCCTGACGGGGAGCCGCGCTCTGCAACTGATCATCATCTTCCTCGTGGGGATGTGGTGGTTCGGCTGGAGCGGCACGGTCTTCCTCTCCTCGACGCGCGTCATCTTCGCTGCCGCCCTCGACCGCATGTTGCCCGAATGGGTCTCCAAGATCGAGCCGCGCACGCGCACCCCGATCAACGCGCTCCTGCTGATGGTGATTCCCTCGGTGATCATTTCCATTCTCTACGCCTGGAACATTGTTGAATTCCAGACCATTGTGCTGGATGCCACCCTCGTCATCGCGGTGACTTTCTTTGGGACGACTCTGGCGGGCATCCTGCTCCCGTGGCGGCAGAAGGAGATCTTCGACGGCTCACCGATTGCACGTTATATCATGCCCTCCTGGTTGAGTTGGCTCGTGACCGTTCTCTTCGTGGGCGCGGCGGGCTACCTCATCTGGCTGACGGTGAACCTCGGTGGACAGGTCTTTGCCGTGTTCGGTGAGCAGACCCTGCTGACGCAGGCCATCATTGCCCTGCTCGCCATTTTGAGCGTGGGCAACGCTGTGTTGCTGGTCTATGTGGTGGTGTTCGTCGGCCAGAAAGTGCTGGCTGGACAAAGTCTCCCGCTCATCACGGTGGCTGGTCTTGTCTTCTTCGCCTTCCTGGACTGGCTGTTGGTGGTCTGGTTCTGGGATCCGTCGTATTACTATGGCATCGGCTGGCAAAACAGCACCTCGATGGTCTTCATGATCATCATGTACGCGCTTGCCGCGGCCATCTACTTTGGCTTCAGTTCGTATCGCAAGCGCCAGGGTATTGACGTGGACAAGGTGTACAAGGAGATTCCCGTCGAGTGACATTCCTCAGTGCATCGCACCCTCCTGGTTGTCAGGGGCGCGGACGTGTGGGGGACGTCTGCGCCCGGCCAAAGGTCGGGTAGGATGCGGGGATGTTATGGTTCGGTTAAGGCCGTTTTTTCCACCCGTCCAAATTGACTAGCATTGTGTATGATGCTACAATACTTTCGATAATGAAAGGAGGCTTCCAAAGAGAATACTTTTAGATGACCGTCCGCTCCAAACGCAAAATTTTCAAAACTCGCATTTCAAAGGAGAGAAAGATGTCATCAAGCAATTCCAACAAAATGTCTCGCCGCGATTTCCTCAAACTGGCAGGAACCACTGCCGGCGCTATGGCTTATTTGACGGCTTGCGGCCAGAGTGGCGGTGGCGGTGGCGCTGCTGGTCCTGATCTGACAAGTGGCGAATCAATTCCCCTGGATGATTTGATTGCGGCCGCCAAGGCGGAAGGCGAATTGACCACCATTGCGTTGCCGCACGACTGGGCCAACTATGGTGAAATGCTCGAAACCTTCAAGACCAAATATGGCCTGACCGTCAACGAACTGAACCCCGATGCCGGCTCCGCGGACGAACTGGAAGCCATCCGCGCCAATAAGGAAAGCAAGGGCCCGCAGGCACCGGATGTGATCGACATCGGTGTGGCTCATACCGAGACTGCCATGAAAGACGGCCTGGTGGCCAAGTACAAGAATGCCAACTGGGACACCATCGAGATGAAAGACCCCGATGGCTATTGGTGGGCCGAGTATTACGGCGTGTTGGTCTTCGAGGTGGTCAAACCCGACATCGTCGAATCCCCGAAGGATTGGGAAGACCTGCTCAGACCGGAATACAAGGGCAAGGTGGCCATGGCTGGCGACGTGCTCAAGTCCAACCAGTCCGTGCAAACGGTGCTGGCGTCCGGACTTTCCCGCACCGGCGGCGACATCACCAAGGCGGCTGAAGCCGGCCTGCAGTTCTGGAAGGAAATGAACGAATCGGGCAATTTCATCCCCGTCATTGCCGACCAGGGACGCATCGCCCAGCGCGAGACTCTCATCGTTATGGAATGGGACTATCTGGCCCTCGCCAACCGCGATTCTCTGGCGGGCAACCCCGAACTGGAGATCATTGTGCCTGAGACGGGCGTTCTGGCCGGACCGTATGCCGGCGGCATTAGCGCTTACGCTCCGCATCCGTACGCCGCCCGCCTGTGGTGGGAGTTCGTCATGTCGGACGAAGGGCAGAACATCTACCTCAAGGGTTATGCCCATCCGATCCGCTTCAACGACATGGCCAAGCGCGGCGTCATCCCGCAGGAAATGCTGGATAAACTGCCGCCTGCCGCTGCCTACGAGAAGGCCTTCTTCCCGACCATCGCTCAACTGACCGAGACCAAGACTTACATCACTGAGAATTGGCGTCGAGTCGTGTTCGGCGAGTAACCTTCCCTCCATATTGCTGACCCCAAAGGTCCATCAGGCCTTTGGGGTCTTTTCCAAGCAGTTGAAAGGAGTTGATTGTGAACGTTGCAGACAACCTTTCCAAACCTCCTGTCAAAAAAATGAACTGGGATTGGGTTGGGGTCGCACCTTTTTTCATATTTGCGATCGTCTTCCTCTTCCTGCCTTCCCTTTCCATTTTCTATCGAAGTTTCCAGGCCAATGATGGCGGTTTTACTTTTGACAATATCATTGCCCTGTTTACCGTGCGTGACATTATCAATGCCTATAAGACCAGCCTGCAGATCAGCCTGATCACAGCCGTGGGAGGCGCGGTCTTCGGCTTCCTGCTGGCTTACGCGGTGGTGCTGGGAGGCTTGCCGCGCGGCATCCGCACGTTCATGTCCACATTTTCGGGTGTGGCTTCGAACTTCGCGGGTGTTCCGCTGGCCTTTGCCTTCATCGCCACCATGGGCAATGCCGGGCTGGTCACACGCTGGATCGAAGGAATTTTCAACATCAGCACCCGTGAATTGGGCTTCAGCATCTACAACATGTGGGGGCTGAGCATCGTTTACATGTACTTCCAGTTCCCGTTGATGGTATTGATCATGGCACCCGCCCTGGACGGTCTGCGCCGTGAATGGCGTGAAGCCGCCGAAAACCTGGGCGGGAACACATATCATTATTGGCGCTATGTGGCTTTTCCAATTCTGATGCCTTCCCTGCTGGGGACGATGATCCTGCTTTTTGGCAATGCCTTCGGCGCGTACGCGACCGCTTACGCCTTCTCGGGCAGTTTCATCAACCTGGTCACAATTCTCATCGGCGCGCAAATTCAGGGTGATGTGCTTTATAACCCGGGTCTGGGTAACGCCCTGGCGCTGGGAATGATCTTTATCATGGGCCTTAGCATGGCTGGGTATGTCTGGATGCAGAGGCGTGCCGCGAGGTGGATGCGATGAAAAAGATCAACATCTGGGCCTGGATCATCCTGTTCATTGGAATGATCTATTTCTTCCTCCCGCTCATTTCCACGCTGGAATTCAGCATGAAAATGATCAAGGACCGCTACACCTTCGAGGCGTTCCGCGTTGCCTTTACCGATCGCGTTTTCTTCGAACGCTTTGGGTATTCGGTGCTGTGGGCGCTCCTGACCATCACCTTAAGCACATTGCTGGTGGTGCCGACGGCTTATTGGGTGCATTGGAAACTCCCCAAGGCGCGTCCTTTTGTGGAATTCGTGACGCTCATGCCGTTCGTGGTCCCCGCGGTCGTGTTGACCTTTGGCTTCATCCGCCTGTATGCGCGCCCTCCGTTTTTCCTCAATGATCGTCCAATTTTGTTGATTGCCGGTTACATCATTCTCTCGTTACCTTACATGTTCCGCGCAGTGGATACGGGATTGCGCGCCATAGATGTCCGCACCCTGACGGAAGCGGCTCTCAGCCTTGGGGCCGGGTGGGGGACGATCCTAACGCAAGTCATTTTCCCAAACCTGCGGGTGGCGATCCTGAGCGGCGTCTTTCTTACCTTCGCCATCGTCATGGGCGAATTCACCTTTGCGTCCCTATTGGCGAAGCCGGCTTTCGGCCCCTACATGGAGGAGATCGGCTCAATGCGCGCCTACACACCGCAGGCGCTTTCACTGGTCAGTTTCCTGCTGACCTGGGCTTCCATTGGCCTTTTACAGTGGATCGGACGCGGCCGCGTGCAGGAACAGGTTGCAGGCGCGCACTAATCAAGCGAGGATATCATGGCATTCCTGGAAATCAACAACGTCAGCAAGAAATTTGGCGCTACAGAAGCAGTCAGCGACTTCAATCTCCAAATCGAAAAGGGTGAATTGGTCTCCTTCCTCGGCCCCAGCGGATGTGGAAAAACAACCACATTGCGCATGGTGGCAGGGTTCGAGATGCCCACCGATGGGCGGATCGTGATGGATGGCAAGGATATTACGGACATGCCAGCCAACCAGCGTGATGTGGGAATGGTCTTCCAATCTTATGCGCTGTTCCCCAACATGACCGTGGCGGGCAACATCGGCTTTGGCCTCAAGATCATGAAAAAATCGGCTGAAGAGACCAACCAGCGCACCAAAGAAATGCTGGACTTGATCAACATGCCCGAGTACGCCCACCGCTACCCCTACCAACTTTCGGGCGGACAGCAGCAACGAGTGGCTTTGGCGCGCGCCCTGGCGCTCCGCCCCGACGTGCTCCTGCTCGATGAACCGCTCTCCGCTCTCGACGCGAAGATCCGCGTCTCCCTGCGCGCCGAGATTCGCGACATCCAGCGCAAACTTGGCATCACAGCCATCTACGTCACCCACGACCAGGAGGAGGCGCTGTCGCTTTCGGACCGCGTGGTGGTGATGAACGCGGGCAAGATGGAACAGGTTGGCACGCCCTTCCAGATCTACAATTTCCCTGAGACCAATTTCGTGGCAAGTTTCGTCGGCACGCTGAACACTGCCGAAGCCGAAGTGGTTGATCCTGCTCGCGGTCTGATCAGCATGGACGGCGTCCAGTTCGTTTCTGCAGATGACCTGAATGGCAGGAAAAAAGGCGACAAGGTACGCATGTCCGTCCGCCCGGAGCGCTTCAATTTTGCCGATGATCAGAAGAAGGACAATTTGTTGGACTGCACCATTGAAAATATCACTTTCCTCGGCTCGGTCGTTCGTATTCAGGTGAAGATCGGCAAGACTGTCTTCAACATGGACACCTTTAACAATCCCTTCCTCGAATTGCCGAAGATTGGCGACAATGGACAGGTCACTTGCTCAAAGGAAGCAGTGCTGGTGATAAGCCACTAATTTTCCTGTCAAAACGTGACGAATCTGTAGCGGACGTTCTCCAACGTCCGCTACTTTTTATTGGGATTTGACCTGCTTTGTCAACGCATCTACCAATTCCCGACAAAACGCGGGAATATCCGCCACCACGCGCCCCCAAACGTGATTGCCCGAACGAAAGGCTGGTTCATCCGTCCACAACGCGCCCACGTTGACGAGGTCATCCTTGATGCCCGTGGAGCCTGTGACGCGTTCCTCCTTTTGGATGATTCCCGCAGAAATGGCAATCGAACCGCCGTGACAGATGATGCCGATGATTTTGCCCGCCGCATCCATTTCCCTGACGAGATTCTTCACAACGTCATACCTGCGTAATTTATCGGGCGCCCAGCCGCCGGGCAGGACGAGTCCGTGGAGAGTATCGGGTTGAAGCGAGTCAATGGTCATATTCGGGGAGATGATCAATCCATTCTTGCCTTTGACGGGTTTCAATTCCAGACCTGCCGATAGGACGTTTGCGCCCTCTTCCTGCAATCGCATGAACGGAACGTAGTATTCCAGGTCTTCCACGCCTTCCGCGATGAGAATGGCGATGGTTTTGTTTTGCAGTTTCATGTTGCTCCTATTCGCCGATAATTTTGATCAACACGCGTTTTCGTCTTCGTCCGTCAAATTCTCCGTAGAAAACTTGTTCCCATGGACCGAAATCGAGTTTGCCGCTTGTTACTGCGATAACTACCTCGCGGCCCATGATTTGACGTTTCATATGTGCATCCGCATTGTCTTCGCCCGTATCGTTGTGGCGGTATTGGCTGATGGGTTCGTGCGGTGCGAGTCTCTCCAGCCATTTTTCGTAATCGTTGTGAAGCCCACCTTCATCATCGTTGATAAAAACAGAAGCGGTTATATGCATCGCGGAAACCAGAGTCAGGCCTTCCTTGATTCCACTTTCCTGAAGGCAAGTTTCAACTTGTGGCGTGATATTGGCAAATCCGCGTCGGGTGGGGATATTGAACCAGAGTTCTTTGCGGTAGGATTTCATGGCGGCCTCTTGGTATTACTCTCTCTTGATCAAACCTTATTGTAAAGCAAATTTCACCATCACCCAGCGTCGTTCCGAGGCGAGTTTTTCCAGCGCGCGTTTCAATTCCGCGTTCATACGCACCAGAACATCCTCTTTCGCCAGCGGGTCGTCGGCGGACAGCGCGGAAATTTCCACGCCCTCCAGCGGAGCCACCAAACCAGCGAACACCTCGGAAGCATACTTTTCGAGCAAAGTTGCTTCGTTTGACATTGTGCTTCTCCTTCTTGAAATAGTTTTGGATGGGAATCCGATAATGCCTGCCTCATTTTCCACCCAACGGCAAAAACTTTATAGCGGGGAAAGTCGGATGGTTTTTCGCAATCTGTCAGGAAAACCCTGACAAAAAAAGACGTTCATCCTTGCAATAAATGACAAATGTTATATTCAAGAACTAGAATATGACATATAATACATTCGGATTTACGAATATGAAAAAACCAACCATCACCCAAATCTCCGAACAAATCGCCGCGCCGCTCCAGGCCATCGCCTCGCCGCAACGCCTTGCCATCCTGCTCGCCATCGGACGCGGCGAAGCCTGCGTTTGTCACCTCGAAGCCGCGCTTGGCTGGCGGCAGGCGTACATCTCCCAGCATCTGATGGCGCTTCGCAAAGCGGACATCCTCGCAGACCGACGCCAAGGCCGCTACGTTTACTACCGACTAAAAAACGCCTCTTTCCTTGACCTCGTGCTGGCCGCGGCCAGCCTGAGCGGACTCTCCACTGAATCCGTTTCCGCGTGGATCAACACATCCACTTATCCCGCCTGTGAGTGCCCGCATTGCGCTCCCGCAGTTATTGCTGTCGAAAGCCTGAAACCTGCATGAACATACTTTCATTCCTCACCGAATTGCTTTACAGCGGACTCGGCAATCTCGCCTCCTATCTCGCCGCGCATGTGCTTTTATGTTTGCTTCCCGCATTTTATATTGCAGGCGCGATGACCGCGCTTATTCCAAAAGAAACGGTCACGCGGTTTCTCGGGCGGAATACGCCGAAATACATCTCCTATCCTGCGTCTGCACTGGCAGGTTTCTTGTTGGCGGTCTGCTCTTGCACTGTCATCCCGCTCTTTGCGGGAATCTATAAAAAAGGCGCAGGGCTGGGACCTGCCATCACGTTCCTTTTCGTTGCTCCTGCCATCAATATCCTTGCGTTGGTGTATACGGGCGGAGTCATCGGCATGGACCTGGCTATCGCCCGTCTCGTACTTTCGCTCGCGTTCGGCATCGGCATCGGCATCATCATGGCTCTGCTCTTCCAACGCGCCGACGCCGAACATGACGCCGCAACCGACGCGATGTTTGCAGGTCAAGCCGCGATGCGCCGCGTTGCTGTAGTCTTTTTGCTGGTTTTGGTGACCTTGCTTGTGGCGGGCACCTTCCAGTTCGATTTTCTCAAACAGACATACGGCGAGTTTACATTGCCCATCCAAGGCATGGATACTTTCCAAGATTCTCTCGTCCGCCTTGTCCCGTTTGACCCAGCCAGAGGAGAAGAAGGAATCACAGCGCAGGGTGCAATTCTCATTGGCATGCTGGCGCTCATTGGGATCGCATCATGGAAAGGGATCGAAAACATCTTCGATGGCTTCAATGCCTGGACATGGATTTCCATGGCTTTGGTCGGTCTGACCCTGCTTGTTGCCGCACTTGGTATGACTCCTCGTGCAAATGGGTTGACCATTGGCTTCACAGGAAAGTTCTTCGGCGTATTACTCTCAGTCATTGCCCTGGGCTGGTTGCTTAAAACCAAATTGACAGAAGATGAGACCCGCGACTTCCTGTGGGAATCCTGGAAGTTTGTCAAGCAGATATTCCCATTGTTGATTGTCGGTGTCTTCGTGGTGGGTATCATCCGCGAGTTGATCCAGCCCGAATGGATTCAAGCCCTTGCAGGTCAAAACACTTTGCTTGGTAATTTCATTGGTGTAGTCTTTGGCGTGTTCATGTACTTCCCCACATTGGTTGAAGTCCCTATTGCACAAATGTTCCTCAGCCTCGGCATGCATCGCGGTCCATTGCTTGCCTATCTCATCTCCGACCCCGAACTCAGCCTGCAAAGCATTCTAATTACTGCCACGATCATCGGTCGCTTCAAAGCCTGGGTGTATGTGGGCTGGGTCGCGCTCTTCAGCACGCTCGCTGGTCTCATCTACGGCGCGTGGGTGGATGGCACAAGCATGGGACTGGTCTCGTTATATCTGGTCATCTTCATCGGCTTGCTCTCTGGAGCCTTATGGCTTGTCAACCGTCACAACATTCAAAAAATGGCAATTGCCCATTAATCAAAAGGAGTTACTTATGTTAACCATCAAAGTTTTAGGTTCAGGATGTGCCAACTGCAAACGACTGGAACAGATCGCTCATAAAGTTGTCACCGAAATGGGGATCGAAGCGGAAGTGGTCAAAGTGACCGACTACAACGACATCATGACGTACAACGTTCTTTCCACCCCGGGGCTGGTCATCAACGAAAAACTTTTATCCGCGGGACGCATCCCCACGCCCGCCGAAGTGACAACCTGGGTAGCGGACGCGCTGCAAACCGCCTAAACCTTAACAAAACCATAACAATCTCCCCGCGTGGGACAAGATATTATCCTGTCCTACCAAACCGAGGAGGTTCATATGAAAAAAGTTTTGTTTCTCTGCACGGGTAATTCCTGCCGCTCGCAGATGGCGGAGGCAATTGTCAACGCGCGGATGGGGGAGGAGTGGCAGGCCGTCAGCGCGGGGACGAAGCCTGCGGGTTATGTCCACGCCAAAGCGGTGGAAGCGTTGTCAGAAATCGGGATCCAGCACGAGGGTAGGTCGAAGCGGGCGGATGAATTCCGTGAGGATGCGTTCGATCTCGTCGTCACAGTCTGCGATTCGGCCGCGGAGGAATGTCCCGTCTGGCTGGGGAAGGGGAAGAAAATCCATCACAGTTTTCCCGATCCTGCACTGACCGACGACATGGATGATTTTCGCAAGGTGCGCGACGACATCGCGCGCGAGATGGTCAAATTGTTATCAGAACACTCTTAATTGGAGAAACCATGACAAAGGAAACCAGCCTCACCCGTCAACTTTCTTTTCTCGACCGCTATCTGACGTTGTGGATTTTTTTGGCGATGGCAGTGGGCGTGGCGATTGGCTTTCTCTTTCCGCAAGGTGTGCAGGATTTCAACGAGGCCGTTTCGGTGGGGACGACCAACATCCCGATTGCGATTGGGCTGATCCTGATGATGTATCCGCCCTTTACCAAAGTGAAATATGAGGAATTGGGCGAGGTCTTTCGCAACAAAAAAGTGCTGACGCTCTCGCTGATTCAGAACTGGATCATCGGTCCCGTGCTGATGTTTGCGCTGGCAATCATTTTTCTGCGCGGTTATCCCGAGTACATGGCGGGACTGATCATGATCGGCCTGGCGCGTTGCATTGCGATGGTGATCGTGTGGAACGAACTGGCGCACGGCGACACGGAATATGCGGCAGGACTGGTGGCGTTCAACAGTATCTTTCAGGTGCTGTTCTACAGTGTGTATGCCTGGGTGTTCATTACCGTTCTGCCGCCGATGTTTGGACTGAGTGGCGCGGTGGTGGAAATCACGATTGGCGAAATTGCGAAGAGTGTGTTCATTTATCTTGGCATTCCGTTCCTGGCTGGTTTTCTCACCCGTCTTGTTCTGGTGCGGATGAAGGGCAAGGAATGGTATTACACGAATTTCGTCCCGAAGATCAGCCCATTGACGTTGATCGCCCTGCTGTTCACAATTGTGGTCATGTTCAGCCTGAAGGGCAACCTGATCGTGCAGTTGCCGCTGGATGTGGTGCGGATCGCCATCCCATTGTTGATCTACTTCGTGGTGATGTTCCTCGTTTCGTTTTGGATGGGACACACCGTCGGCGCGGACTATTCTAAAACAACTACGCTCTCCTTCACCGCGGCCAGCAACAACTTTGAGTTGGCGATTGCGGTGGCTGTTGCCGTGTTCGGCATTCACAGCGGCGCGGCCTTCGCGGCGGTGATCGGTCCGCTGGTGGAAGTGCCTGTGATGATCGGTCTGGTCAATGTGGCGTTCTGGTTGCAGAAGAGGTGGTACCCGCAAGCATCCTCCGCGCCAGCCATGGCGACCGCGGCGGCGGAGGTTTGTCCGCCCGATGAAAAGTTGGTGAAGTAACGGGAGTCTCTGATTTGGCACAGCAATCTGAAGTGATCCGCGCAACGATTCTCGCTTTGCTGAAGGTCAGGTTGAAGCGCTGACAATAAATCCGTAAAATGAAAGCGGGAGGAACTCATGTTAATCGAAAAATATGATGTCGAAGTTTTCACCCCACCGTGCGAACCTGGCGTGGCGCGATGTACATGCCCGAGGCCAGTGCCTTGACCTGGAAGAAGGGCGGGCACAACATTGCCTTCCATGCTTATGAAATCGCTACAAGTAATGTCGAGGGGCGCGACGGCGCAGAGAAGGAATTGAGGGGCATTATAGATCTGGTCAACCGTACCTGGGAATGGTGTTTGTAACATAAGCGGTGGGTGAAATTGGAAACTGAAAAGTCCAAACAAAGGTAGAGGAAACGCGTTGGGTTAGAAGAACGAACTCCCCGCCAG
>QZIJ01000099.1 GCA_003598975.1 Anaerolineaceae bacterium
GGAAAAAATTCCGCAAAACCCGCCTCTTGAATTTCCCCACACCGATGAACCAGCGGATTTGGCCGAGGGAGTGCGATGGATCGATAGCGCGCCCTGGCGTGTGCCGGTGGATAGTCCCACCCCGCAGGTACATGTGCTTTCGCAAGGTGATACCAGTGTGATGATCACCAACGCGGGGAGCGGATTCAGCCAATGGCGGAAATTTTCGCTGACGCGCTGGCATGCCGACAGCACGCTTGACCAGTGGGGCACATGGATCTATGTGCAAGACCGCGAGAGCGGCGCGCTCTGGTCGGCTACCTGCCAGCCCGCGATTTGCAGGCCGAAGTATGTGGGCAGTGAAATTCCAGCCCGGGATCAGGAAGTTTTATTTTATCCACACAAGGTTGAGTTCCAGCGTTCTGATAATGATATTACCTTGCGCACCGAAATCACCGTCAGCACGGATGGCGTCGAGATCCGCCGGGTGAACATCCTGAATAACAGTGACCGTCCCCGACGGCTGAAATTAACCAGTTACGGCGAAGTGGTGTTGGCGGCGCAGGCAGTCGACCGGCAGCATCCGGCTTTCAACAAACTTTTTATCGAAAGCGAATATCTCCCCAAGGAGAATGCGCTCCTGTTTCAGCGCCGCCCGCGCTCTGCGGACGAAAAGCCCGTTGTGCTGATCCATGCCATGTTCATCGAAGCCGGGCGCAAAGTGACCGGCGATCACGAAACAGATCGCGCCAAATTCCTCGGCAGGTCGCAGACGATGCAAACCCCGCTGGCATTACAAGACACCAAGCGCCGCCTTTCCGGAACCGTCGGCGGCACACTCGACCCGATCTTCTCGCTGGCGCAGGAAATTGACCTGAAGCCCCGCGCCAAAACTCGCGTCACATTCCTGACTCTGGCGGCCGCTTCCCGTTCGGAAGCGTTGGAAAAACTGTTTCATTACCAGTCCGGGCAGGCCATCTATCATGCCTTCAATAATGCCCGCGTCCACAGCGAGAGAGAAATGCTCGAACAGGGATTGAACACTCCCACTCTTGAAAATATCCAACGCCTTTTGTCGGCCCTGCTCTACCCGTCGGGCGCACTGCGCGCCGCGCCGCATGTCCTGGCACAAAATGAGAAGGGACAGCCAGGCTTGTGGGCCTTCGGCATTTCTGGCGATTACCCCATTTTGCTGGCGCGCATTCACAATGGCGAGTCACCTTTATTGGTTGAAGCCCTGCAAGCCTTCACTTATTGGCGCAGTCACCACGTCACGGTCAATCTGGTTATCCTGAACGAACAGGACACCGGCTATACCCTTGATCTGCAAAACGCCATCCAGCGTCAGATCAAGCGCATGGGCGCGGAGAACTTCCTAAACCAGCGCGAGGGCATTTTCGTACTGCGTACAGACCAACTTCAGCCTGCCGACAAAATCCTGCTCGAAACGGTCGCCGGTGTTATTTTGGATGAAGAAAACGGGACGCTGGCCGAGCACGCCCTCCGTTTAACTGTCCCAGCCACCCGCCTGCCAGCATTCACCGCTTCCCTCTCCCCCGCGCTGGATCCTGAACCGACGCCTTTGCTTACCCTACCAGGCGACCTGCTCATGGACAATGGCCTGGGTGGATTCAGCCGCGACGGTCGAGAATATGTCATTCACCTCCAAGCGGGTCAACACACGCCACATCCGTGGATTAACGTTATCGCCAATCCGCAGTTTGGCTTTCTGGTCTCCGAAGCGGGTTCCAGTTGCACCTGGGCCGGGAACAGCGGCGAGAACCGCCTGACGCCCTGGCGCAACGACCCGCTCACAGACATGCCGGGCGAAGCCATTTACCTGCGTGACGAGGAAACCGGACTGGTCTGGTCGCCGATACCCATGCCGGCCGGGGCTGATACGGCGCATATGATCCGTCACGGAGCGGGCTATTCGATTTTCGAGAGCCAGAGTCATGGCTTGAACCAGCATTTGCGGATGTTTGCCGCGCCAGATGCGCCCGTTAAGATTGTACAGTTGCGCTTGCAAAACCTGTGGAAGCGTTCACGCCGCATCACCGTCACCTACTACGCTGAGTGGGTGCTTGGCACAACGCGTGATATTCATCAAGCACACATCATGCCGGAGTTCGACCCCGATAGAAATGCCCTGCTCGCGGCCAATCATTACAACACCGAGTTCGGCGAACGGGTGGCTTTTCTGGCCGCCAATAAAAAAACGCACGGCGTAACAGCCGACCGCACAGAGTTTTTGGGTCGCTTGGGCAATCTGCGTGCTCCTGCTGCGCTCGCCCGCATCGGGTTGGAAAGCGCGGTCAATGCCGGGCTGGATCCGTGCGCCGTCATCCAATTACACGTTGACCTGCCGCCCGGCGCGTCGGAGGAAGTCTTTTTCCTGATTGGCGAAGGTGCGAGCCGCGCAGAGAGTCTGGCGCTGATCGAGCAGGTGCAGGCTGATGGTCAGGTTGAAGCAATCTGGCAGGCTGTTCAGCAGCAGTGGGATGAAATCCTGGGCAATGTCACGGTGAAAACTCCTGACCTCGCCATGGATTTGACGCTCAACCGCTGGCTGTTGTACCAGACAATTTCCTGCCGCTTGTGGGGGCGCACCGCGCTGTATCAATCCAGCGGGGCGTTTGGGTTCCGCGACCAACTTCAGGATGTGATGGCGCTGCTACATTCCCGCCCAGACATCGCCCGCGCTCAGATTTTGGATGCGGCGCGGCATCAATTCGAGGCGGGGGACGTGCTCCACTGGTGGAATCCGCCTGCGGGTCGCGGGGTGCGGACGCGCTTTTCGGACGATCTGCTCTGGCTGCCGTACGTCACTGCTGAGTACGTTTCCGCTACCGGCGATGAATCCATCTTAAGAGAAAATCTCCCATTCCTGAATGGTGAAGCGCTCAAGCTCGGTGAAATGGAACGTTATGCCCAGTTTGACGCAACGGCCGAACTATTTTCGCTCTACGAACATTGTCGCAGGGCTCTGGAAAAGGGCGCGACGATGGGCGCGCATGGCCTGCCGCTGATGGGTTCTGGCGACTGGAACGATGGCATGAATCGCGTAGGCATGGACGGGCATGGCGAGAGCATCTGGCTGGGCTGGTTCCTGCATACCACGCTTCAGCGTTTCGCTCCGCTGGCCGCGCTGATGAGTGACGATCCTGCCCCGTACCTGCAACAGGCCGAGAAATTATCGCAGACGCTCGAGGCCCACGCCTGGGATGGTGACTGGTACCTGCGTGCCTTCTATGATGACGGTTCGCGGTTGGGGTCGCACAAAAATCAGGAATGCAAGATCGATTCGATTGCCCAATCCTGGGCGGTTTTATCGGGCGCGGCGGACCCGGCGCGGGCGGCGCAAGCGATGGAATCCGTCAATCGACTGTTGGTGAAGCCATCCGAGCAGTTGATCCTGCTGTTTACCCCGCCCTTCGACAAGTCGGCGCGCGACCCGGGCTACATCAAAGGCTACCTGCCCGGTATCCGCGAAAACGGCGGGCAGTACACCCATGCCGCCATTTGGACTGCGTGGGCGTTTGCCAAACTTGGGCAGGGAGATCGCGCCGCGGAATTGTTCCGCATGTTGAACCCCATCAGCCACGCCGATACGCCCGAGAAAGCCGCGCGCTACAAAGTGGAGCCTTACGTTATTGCCGCTGACGTCTATAGCATGCCTCCGCATATCGGTCGCGGCGGCTGGACCTGGTACACCGGCTCTGCAGGCTGGATGTACCGTCTCGGCATCGAAGCCATTTTGGGAATCACCAGGGTAGGCAACTCGCTCCATATCAACCCGTGCATCCCACACGCTTGGCCGGGATTCACAGTGGATTATCGTTCTGGAACGGCGCGTTACAAGATCAGCGTGGAGAATCCGAATGGAGTCAATCACGGTATCGAGCAGGTCATGCTGGATGGAAACCAGATGACCGATAAAAAAATCCCGCTGGTGGACGATGGTCAGACCCATGATGTGTGGGTTTTGATGGGATGATTTTGTTGTCAGTTGCAGACAATGAAACTGGATTTCACTTTGCGGCAAAGCTAGTCAATTAAAAAAAAAAAGAGACAGATATTCCTGTAGTTTCATGCCATATCTGGAGGCTAATCTATGGTATGTAGTGGGGTAGAACACAACTTATACCCGCACACTACCAGATATGTACCCCGCTGGCTGGATTGTGCTAAGGTTGTAAAAACCAACTCTGAATTGAAAGTATGTTACTTTCTTAATTTGTTCCTCCCGTTCGACCATCCGTACACTCCTCCAAAAACAATACCTGTACCAATGATGATCAGCCAGTCAATGTAAATATTCAGGATGGTTCTTTCGATGGTAAAGTAGGTCACAGCGCGGGCTGCGCCAATGACTGCTCCTGTGATTGCGCCGTCAATAGGCGTTTCAATTTTCCAGATAAAGATGTTGCGCCAGCGGTGAATCCCCCAAAGCAGGATGAAGGCAATGCTCATGGAAAGTGTGGAGGCTGTTTTTTCGAGACATGATTCATCCAAAGAAAGAATCCATCCCATCATTATCCCCGTTCCCAAATACATGCTGAAGAGAATTACCTCACCTGCGATCTTTAATTTATTCCATGTCATGCGCTTTTTCTCTTACGGTATGATTCCAGTCTGGAAGATTTGAGAAGTCATTTCCGTTGGTGTTTTTTCCCTGCGGGCGATCAACACACCGGTGGCGGAGGCGGGGTCGTAGGAGCAGGAGCCGGGACCAAGGGGAATCTGATCGGAAGCAGTGATGCTGGCGCGGACAACCAGTTTTCCATTTTCATTTTGTAGTTTGGTGAGGATGCTCGAGTCGTAATTTTGTACGATCTTTATACTCAACGAAAATTTGTTAGAACCTGTTATGCACTTTTATAGAACATGAGCGATGGTTTTGACAAAATTCTGAAGCATGAGAATGGCAAAAGCCAGAAAGTGAAGACTCCGGGAGGTTTCAGGCAATCTCTCGAAATCACGAGCCAGACGACGGAAGCGTGCGGTCCAGGCAAAGCTGCGTTCCACAACCCAGCGGCGCGGTAACAATACAAAACCTTTCCTGCCTTCCGGCAGTTTGACTACAATCAACTCGATCCCTGCTTCCTTGGCGTTGTTTTTGGGATCGTCGCCAGTGTAGCCTTGATCCACGAAGGCAACTTCAACAGAATCGTGCGTCACTTCTTGCACTGCTTCGGCCAGTTCTTTGACTTGCACACGTTCCTGTTCGTTTGCGGGTGTGACGTGTGCGGCCAGCAACAAGCCTAACGTGTCCACTGCAATATGAATTTTGCTACCTTTCTTCCGTTTGTACTCGTCGTAGCCTGCTCGTTCTCCACTTTCGGGAGTGGATTGGATGGTACGGCCATCGAATATGGCTGCTGAAGGTTGTTCTTTTTTGCCTTTTGCCAGTCGCACCAAGGCTCTTAAATCGTGTACCATGTCTTCAAAGACACCTGCGGCTATCCAACGTTGTGCTTTTTGATACACCGTATGCCACGGCGGCAAGTCATTGGGCAGTATGCGCCATTGGGTGCCCGTTCGCACAATCCAGCGTAGGCCATTGAACACGGCTCGTAAATCGTAGTCTCTTTGTAGAGAGTCTTCTTTCATTAAGATCAGGTATGGAGCAACAAATGCCCATTCATCGTCAGTTACATCACTTGGGTATGGTTTCCGGGTCATGCCCGGAGTTTATCATCCCGAAAAGTTCATAACAGGCTCTAGTGTCGCTGCATTGACCTGGATGGGCGTCAGCATTTATCCGCGCGCAGACAGGTGCAGTACAATCAGAACAGACCGCATAGGTTTCATCGTGCACCGTTTCAGGAATATCCCGCAATTTTATCTTGAAGGCTTATTTCAATATTGTCCCCACCAACTCTTCCAGAGACTGACTTGACTTTTGCTCTCGAACCGTTCCATTCTGCTCAACGCCAGGGCGCTTTTCAAACGCTAAAAGAATCTGGTAGGCGCGGTCTTTCGTCTCCCGTGTCGCGGCGGGATGATCCACGACCAGTGTCAGCCAACCGCGTGCCCGATCAGGGTCGATACGCGATTCGAGTTGGGCGAGTCCTGCAAGGTTCATCAGCATGAGCGGGGCGGAGTTGATTCGGCGCGCGTGATGCAATGAATCCAGATAAATTTCTTTGGCTTCGGCTTCGTCGCCCGCGAGAAGTGTTGCGTCGGCGAGGTAGGCGAGGGTAATGGAGATATCCCACCCTTCGAAGTATTCGCCGAAAACTTCAAGACTCTTTTGGAAGCAATCGCGCGCCTCATTGTATTGACCGTCCGCCAGCATGGCGAGACCGAGATAACGCTGCGCCGTGCCCATGCCCCAGCGATTTTTGGTTTGCTCACATAATGCAATGCTCTCGCGCATGGAGGCTTTGGCTTCATCGTAACGCTTGAGCGCGATCTGCGTATCCACCAGAAAATTCAAGCCGAGCGAAATGGAATGCGGGTCGCCCACCTTACGCCAGAGCGCGAGTCCTGCCTGCATTTGGTCGTAACCCTTTTGATAATCACCCATCAGGCTATCCACGTGACCGAGATTGTAAACGCCATAGGCAATGAACCAATCGTTGTTTAAAGCACGGGCGTGCGCGAGACCTTCTTCGATAAGCGCTTTGGCTTCGTGATAATCGCCGTTCAGGTGTTTGAGCGTGCCACTGAAGATGAGCGCGTCAGCGAGGAGAGCGGGCGCATCCACAGCGCGGAGGATGGCAATGCTCTGGTTGTACAGTTTCTGCGCGCAGGCAAATTGACCACTTCGGAAATACAGCAAACCCTGCTGCACGAGGCACGTGCCCAGAGTCTTGTTCGTTTGCGCGTCGCGCGGAGAATCGTTCAATGCATGCACAAGTAGTTCGAGTTGTTCAATGCCGTCGTGAATCATGCCTGCCACTTCATAATACCAGCCAAAGGCGCGGGCGGTTTTTCCGAGCGATTCGAATTTTTTGTTTCTAATTCCCCAATCCCAGGCAGCGCGCAGGTTGTCCAACTCGGCGGTCATCGCTCGCACTGCCGCTTGTTGCGATGCGCTCTTTAATTTCGATTCATGCTCGGACGCGAAATCAAGATAGAAGTCGCAGTGACGGTCGCAGGTTTGGTGACAGTAGGTTTCGTCTTCCTCGAGATGGGAATAGGCGTACTGACGAATCACTTCGTGCAGACTGTAGCGTCCCGAGTCGCTGCGCCTCACCAGTGACTTGGAGACGAGCGACGACAACTGCGGTAGATTTGCGCCCGCGACTTTTTCCGCCGCGCTGCGGTCGAAGCCACCGTGAAAAATCGAGAGACGGCTCAATGTGTCACGTTCCGCGTTGGAGATCAGCCTCCACGAATGGTCGAAGGATGCCCGCAAAGAGCGATGACGTTCGGGGATGTTACGCATGGATGTGGCGAGAAAATCCATGTTCGATTCGATTTCGCGGGCGATCTCTGCACAGGTGAGCATTCCCACCCACGCCGCGGCAAGTTCGAGCGCGAGCGGGATTCCCTCCAGCAGTTGGCAGATGCGAAAGAGCGCAGGTTTGTCCTCGTCGGTTAAATTGAACTTGGGGTTGATGCGCCGCGCCGAGTTGACGAACAACGCTGGCGCGCTGTACTCTTCCATTCTGTCGAGATGTTCCAGCGGCGGCACAGGCAAGCCGCGCAGGTCGAACATCCACTCACCGTGCAGGTTCAGCCGTTCGCGCGACGTGCAAAGGATCTTGATGTTCGAGAAGCGCTGGAGGATCTCCGCAACCAGATCTGCCGCGACAGACGATTCCGCCAGCAGGTGTTCGAGATTGTCGAGCACCAATAGCGCGGGCTGTCTCACCGTCCGCGCGAGATGACCGAATAACTGTTCTTTTGGGTCGAGCGGTCCAGAAAACGAACAGGAGAACACATCCGCAATGGCGGGAACGATCAGTTCTGGAGAATTGATCGAAGCCAGCGCGACGTAGTACACGCCGCCTGGGAAGGACTCGCGCTGACGCAGTGCAAATTCGATCCCGAGCCGCGTCTTCCCGATTCCACCTTGACCGATGAGGCTGACGAGGCGGCATTCGGGATTCGCCAGCAGGTGGCGGATTCCGTCCAACTCGGATTCGCGTCCGATCAACGGCGTGGGCGGGATGGGAACGTTCGTTTTTACGGGTGGGGAAACGATTGGGGAAACAGAAGCCAGCCCATCGGTCGGTTTGAGGCGGCGCGCGACCTTCAGGAAAAGTTCGCGTTCGTTCGTCGGAATCTCCAGCGCGCCCGCGAGCAATTCGGCAATTTGAGTCGAAGGGCGGCGTTCTTCCGATTCGATCTTTTCGATGGTGGCGAGCGAGCAGCCAACACGGTCTGCCAGCGCGCTCTGCGTAAGGTCGAGCGCCTTGCGGCGTTTCTTCAGCCAGAGACCGAAGGGCAGGTCTTCGTGCATGGGCGTATTTTAGTTGATTTTTGCTGAAGCGCTGTGATTTATCTTACAGTTTGCAATATGAGTAGTTGTATAATCGTCTCACATGACTTCTTCTCCCCTGATCGCGACCAAATTCCACATCCCGCCCGCGCGGACGGATTTCATCGCGCGACCGCGTCTGCGCGCCATGCTGGAGACGGGTTCGCATGGGGCATTGACTCTCGTTTCCGCGCCGCCTGGGTTTGGAAAGAGCACGCTTATCGCAGATTGGGTTCATTCACGCACAGAGGCGCAACCTGCCTGGCTCTCGCTCGATGAAAGCGACGATCAACCCGCGCTCTTCTGGCGGTATTTCATCGCCGCGTTACAGGGACCTTGTGCAGGTCTCGGCGAAACCGCGCAAACGATGTTGACTGCGCCGCAATCGCCCGAACTCGAAACGATTCTCGCCACGCTCATCAACGAACTCGCGGCAGCAGACAAACCGCTGACGCTTGTCATTGACGATTATCATCTCATTCAATCCCCCGACATTCACAACGGCCTCAACTTTTTTCTCGACCATCAGCCCGCCAATTTTCACCTGATGTTGCTGACGCGCGAAGACCCGCCATTGAATCTCGCCCGCCGCCGCGCCCGCAGGCAAATGACCGAGATCCGCGCCGTCGATTTGCGGTTCGACAATGATGAAGCCGCCGTGTTCCTCAATGCCACGATGGGATTGACCCTCACATCCGAACAGGTCGCCGCGCTCGAACGCCGCACCGAAGGCTGGATCGTCGGTTTGCAAATGGCGGCGCTGTCCATGCGCGGGAGCGACCCGCAGGCGTTCTTCGATTCGTTCACGGGCGATGACCGTTACATCGCCGACTACCTCATCGAAGAGGTGCTCAATCACCAGTCCGGGCCTGTGCGCGATTTTCTGCTGCGTACGTCAGTTCTTGAAAAACTATCCTCGCCGTTGTGCGAAGCGATGTTGGGAAAGACGTCTGTCGAACTTATCGAGTTGGAACGCGCCAATCTGTTCCTCATCCCGCTCGACAACACGCGCGTCTGGTATCGCTACCACCATCTTTTTGCCGAACTGCTGCGTCAATGTTTGCGCGAAACAGTATCGGCGGAGGAGGTGGCTGGGTTGTATCGCGCGGCCAGCGGGTGGTGTGAAGCGAACGGCGATATTCACGCCGCGATCCGATACGCGCGTCGCATCCCCGACGAGGCGCGCGCTGCAGATCTGCTTCAAACGCATGCGGGACTTTTCTTCTTCCACAACGAACTCTTGCAGTTGACGGACCATGGACGCACGTTGCCTCCATTGTTGTTGGAAAAGAATCCGAACTTGTGTATGGCGCTGGTGTGGGCGATGCTTGGCACGCGTCAGCCCGCCGATTTACTGCTGGTGTACATCGAGCAGCATTTTGGCTTGTCTGCCGAAGCCGCGCTCACCGACGACTCGCTTGACAATGCCCGCCGCGCCGCGCTTCTGGAAGTCCTCATCGCACGCCAGCAATCGATATTCGAAAATCCCACCGTCCGTTCACGCGAACGGTTGCTCGCCATACAAACGCGGCTCGCGCAACTACCCGACGACATGCCATGTCTGTTCAATACTGTTGGATCACTGCGCCCCGTGATCGTTTATGGTCTCGGCTTCGACGCGACGGTTGCGGGCGACGTCCGACTCGCCGCGCAATATCTCGAAGAAGCCATTGCGCTCTCGCGCCAAAATAACAATCAGCACCTTGTGCAAATCTCTGCCGCCTTGCTCGCCAGCGTCCAACTCGCGCAGGGCGGACTTCATGCCGCGCACCGCACGCACACGCAGGCGCTTTCCGAGTCGTCGCGGGGCATTTCGCCATACGCCGCACAGGCGCATGCGGGGTTGGGAGAAATTCTCTACGAGTGGGGTGAGCTCGAAAAAGCGGAACATCATTTTCAAACGGGACTGCCGCTGGCGCGCGTCTGGAATCAATGGGACGCGCTTTTCACCATTGTCACGGGTCTCGCGCGGATTTCGAGGCGGCGCGGCGATTCTCGCACTGCTCTCTCTCTGTTGGATGACTTCCACCCGCAGAGCGAAAACCTGCTGACTCAGATTGAAGCCTTGCGACACAGTTGGGCGGGCGACTCCGCTTCATCCCTGACCTGGCTTGGGTTGCACAATCTTTCGGCTTCATCCACGCCGACGCCTTTCAACAAGTCGCTGCTGCTCGATGTGACACGTATGTTCATTTCGACAAATCGCATGGACGACGCATTGACACTGGCGGAAAATATTCTTGCCTCGGCAAAGGCAGGCGAGCGGAATCATTATGTTATTCAGGCGGACATCCTGCTCTCGAAGATCTTCGCCGCACAAGGCAAGACTGCCGTCGCATTGACTCATCTCGCCGAAGCCCTACAACTTGCCGAACCCGAAAAGTATATTTCCGTGTTCGTGGATGAGGGAGATACCATCCGCGCGTTGCTGATGAAGATGACGGGGAATCCATCCGCCGCGCGGGTGTTGGCGGGATTCGCTTCGGGCGTGGATTCGGCCGATAAGCCAGAACCCGCTTCGGGGTCGTTTGAAGCGTTGAGCGAACGCGAGCGCGAAGTCTTGCGTCTTGTCGCGGAGGGATGTTCCAATCAGGAGATCGCGTCCCGTCTTGTCATCTCGATCACGACTGTCAAAACTCATGTGGGAAACATTTTCAACAAATTGGGCGTGACGAGCCGCACGCAAGCCATCGCGCGCGCTGAGTCGCTGGGACTACTACCCAGGCGCTGACCCTCCTACTCACAATCCTACCTGCAAATCCTACTTTTTGACGAAGCCGCTTTTGAATGAAGCGGCTATATTGCGTTCGTATGGACACGAAGCCACTCACCTCGCACGAACCTGCCCGCTACCGATTGCTACTACAAGGACGTCTCTCCGCCGATTGGAACGACTGGCTGACCGATTTTGTAGTTGCGTATGAAGGCGAAGGGCAACTTGTCGTCACCACAATCACGGGAACCGTGCGTGACCAGGCAGGCTTATTCGGTTTGCTGAGTTACGTCCGCGATCTAGGTGTGCCTCTGATCGCCGTGGAGTGGATCAATTAGAAAGGAGAAAACCATGTACAAGAACATCGTCAAGATCGCCTTGAAGGGCATTGCGCTTGCAATGGGTGTTGCCATCATCGTGTTGTCCACGCTTAAAACGCTGGATGTCAAATCGGGCGTATCCATGCTCGGCATGGGACTCGCTGCATTGGCGCTCGCGAATTTTCAAGAGTAGAGAAGTGACTGTCGTTTTGTTCGCGACTGTTGTACTAAAAGGAGACTTAATGAAACAAGCATCTTTCACATCCGTCACACTAAAAACCACCGCTATTCACACGGTCACATATTTCATTGTCGGAGTATTGTCGTTCATTTTTTTAGACTACACCGCGAAATATGCCGACCCCGCAGTGGCAAACTATTTGCGCCAAACCGACCATCCGCTGGTGATGGCGGGACCTTTCTTTCAAATCCTGCGCGGGTTTCTGTTTGGGATCGTGTTCTACGCCCTGCGCGAAAATATCTTTCCGCATAAACGCGGCTGGCTGACGTTGTGGCTGGCGCTGGTGATCGTTGGCATTCTCTCACCTTTTGCCGCCGCGCCCAGTTCCATTGAAGGGATGATCTACACTGTTCTGCCTGCCTGGTTCCACGTTGTCAACTTCCCCGAAATTTTCATCCAATCGGGTTTGCTCGCCCTCCTGACTCATTATTGGGTGAATCATCCTGAAAAGCGCTGGCTCAATTGGTTGTTGGGCATCCTAACCGCTCTTGTCATTCTGTTGTCATTGTTGGGCGCGCTGTCCGCTTTTGGAGTATTGCCGTCCGCAGGCTGAACATGGCAGGCGGCGGTCGCTTCAAAGCGACTGCCGCTTTTTATTTGTACGGTTTTTTGTACGGGCAAGCCACACCGCAAACCAACGCGAAAGCCGATAATGCGACCATTGAAAAAATTACCAAAGGAGAAAAACCATGTCCGAGAACATCAGCAAAGTCGCATTGAAAGGCGCTGAGGAAGCGACGAACAGCTACCGTTTTCAAACGGTGTGGTGGACACCTGCTGCCATCGATCGAATCTGGGAGACCCTGGCCAACTATGCGGCCTGGCCCACCTGGTGGCGAGG
Organism: Anaerolineaceae bacterium; assembly: GCA_003598975.1. Lineage (GTDB taxonomy): Bacteria > Chloroflexota > Anaerolineae > Anaerolineales > Villigracilaceae > Denitrolinea. The sequence continues at coordinate 12,529 of QZIJ01000099.1, forward strand.
CATCCAGAGTGTCGAAGTGTTGCGCCGTGGCGATGAGAGCGGCGTTGGCACAGTGCTACGTCAGGGGTGGCACAGTTGGGTTCCGTACACGCTCGTTTTCGATCTCGAGATGATTCGGCTCGAAAGCAGGAGATTGCTCGAAGGGCGCGCGAGCGGCGACTTGGAGGGTATATGCAAATGGACATTCACTCCTATCAATGGAGGGACGGAGATCCGCTTCGAGGTCAACGTTCGAACGGGTCGATGGTGGATGAATCTTCCCATTCCGTTCGCTCCGCGAATCGTCCGCGCGAACTTCGAGACCATTATGCGCTGGGGTCGCGAGGGGCTGGAGCGGAAACTGGGCGCGCCAGTCGAATTGCATTCGCGATGACGAGTGGATATGTCGGATGATGAAAGGTTTGGAATGACCCACTTGAAACTCGACGACGCGTTTGTCGACGACGCCCTGGAATTTTTGAAATTGCGCAGACAGCAACCCACGTTCGAATATTTGAACGTGTTGATCGACGCCTTCATTCACAGAATTCCGTGGGAGAGCGTGTTTCGGATTATCAAACGTGACGCCACGCCAGCCACGGCGGACTGTCCGCGTTTTCCGCAGGAAGTGTGGAGCGACGCGATGAAGTTCAGCGGCGGCGGGACGTGTTTCGAGATCAACTACGCCTTCTTTGCCTTGTTGAGAGCGCTGGGATACAAAGGCTACATGACCCTGAACGACATGAGCGAGGCGCGAGCCTGTCATGCTGCGATTGTGCTTCTGTTCAACGGGCAAAAATACCTGGTAGATGTCTCTGTGCCGTTGCCACGCGCCTTCGCCTATTACCCCGATTCGACGGTTCATCTCTACACGCCCTGGCTGAAATTTACCATCCAACCCAGAGGAGAGAATCGCTACGAGGTCATGCGCGCGCCTCACGCCCGCCCGTACATTTTCACATTCAACGATGCCCCCATCAGTGTTGAGAATTTCGAAGCAGCCATCGAAGCGGACTACCTTTCCTCAGGCTGGTTTCTCAATCGTGTTGTCATCAACAAAATGCTCGGCGAGACGGCGTGGCTGTTCAACAGTGACACCAGGCCCTATATGCTGGAATCCTTCGACCATGACGGCAAGCACGAGATTCCCCTGGACCCCGAAACGTTGGCGGAGTCACTGGCAGAGCGATTCCAGATCCCCGCCAAAAAATCTCCACGGCGTTATCGCTGGTGGAGGCGATGAAAGTACCAATCTCAAACTGAGCAAGGCACGGTCATGAAAAACTTCCTCAAACGTCATTCACTCATCATCGGTATCGCCCTGATGTTCCTCTACACCTGGACAATCGACCTCTCGAACTCGGGCGTCCTGCCGTTCCAAGTTCCCTTCGCGGTCGCGCTTACCGTTGGCTGGGGATTCATCTTCGTCTCGCTGTTGATGACATGGCTGACTCTTGGCAAAGAGGAAACGGCAAAACTGTTCAAACGCTTCTTCCTCTGGCGCGTGAATTGGAAGTGGTGGATGGTTGCTCTGTTTCTCTCACCTGCCCTGCAATTCGCTTCGGTTCTCCTGACCTCCTGGCGGGCGCGCGTCCCCGCAGATTTTTCCCACCCGATGATTCGTGACATCCTCCCGCTCGACACGCCGTTGCTCGCGCTCGTCGTCCCGTGGATCCTCTTTGAAGTCCTCACCAACGGCGAAGAGATGGGCTGGCGCGGTTACATCCTGCCGCGGCTACAGGTGAAATATAGCGCTCTCGTTTCCAGTCTGATTCTCGGTGTGGTCTGGAGCATCTGGCACCTGCCGAAATTCTTTGGGACAGGCTTGAACGGGGACCAGTCCTTCTTGTGGTACACGCTCTTCTGCCTCGCGGCGGCGGTTTTGTATACCTGGTTGTATAACAACACACGCGGCAGTCTCTTATTGGCAACTCTCTTACACGCCGCGCAAAACACCGCGGGGATGTTTCTGCCCGTCCAGTTTGCGATTCCTGGCGGAATCGAGCAGAACATATTGATTATGTTGTATGTTGTTGCCGCTATCGTCGTGACCGTCGCTTCGGGCGCGGCGCGTCTCTCGCGGACGGAGGAGAAGCAAGCACAGGATTAATCCCGTAAAAGGGACACAATTCATATAGAAGAAAATTGATACAATTGCATTGAGGTAATCCATGTCCACATTCGATATCATCGCCTTCGATGCCGACGACACGCTCTGGCACAGTGAGCGTTACTACGCCCAGACACAATCCGAATTCGTCAAATTACTCGCGCATTATCGCGGGGAGGAATACATCCGCGCTCATCTCGATGAAGTCGAGGCGCGCAACATCCAGCACTTCGGCTACGGCGTGAAGGGATTCGCGCTTTCGATGATCGAGAGCGCTGTCGAACTCACCGACGGGCGCGTGTCGGGACACGACATCAAAGCCATCATCGCGCTTGCCAAAGATATGCTGAATGCCGACATCGAACTGTTGAACGGCGTGAGTGAAACCGTCGCACAACTCGCCGCGCGCCATCGGCTGATGGTCATCACCAAAGGCGATCTGCTTGACCAGGAGAAAAAGCTCCAGCGCTCTGGCCTGGGGAAATATTTCCAGCGCGTCGAAATCGTCAGTGACAAGACGCGTGAGAGTTATGAGCGCCTGTTGGCGGAACATTCCATCGAGCCGAGCAGATTCTTCATGGTGGGCAACTCCCTGCGCTCGGACATCCTGCCGATCATCGAACTGGGCGGAAGCGCGGCTTACATTCCCTACGAAATCACCTGGCAGCACGAAACCGCCGAACCGCCCACAGGGCAGCCTGGTTTCCATCAGCTCGAACACATCGGGCAATTACCCGCGCTGTTGGCGAAACTGGAGGAAGCATAGGCTGCGTTTCTTCCAGTTGATTTTTGGGTGGCACAAAATTTGTACGGCTTTTTGTGGGGGTTGTCCCGACCAAAGGGTTGCATGGAACTGTCATAATGCGAACATCGGAATCAATTACCAAAGGAGAAAAACTCATGACAATTCTATCCAACCTCTATGTCATCCTCATCCTGCGCATCCTGCACATCGGCAGTGGGATCGTGTGGGTGGGGAGCGCGACGCTCTACCTGCTTCTGATCATCCCCGCCGCGCGTTCGGCCCAGTCGGCGGGACAGAAGTTCCTGCAGACGCTCGGACCGAAATTTGGCGCGATGATGGGCATCGTCACCACGGTCACCGTCCTTTCAGGAGCATTGCTGTATGTGCGCTTCTTCGCGGGCGGAATCAGCTTCATCTGGACAACGGGCGCGGGCTTCGCGTTCACCGTCGGCGCGGTTGCGGCACTCGGCTCGTACGTGATGGGTGCGGGATTCTTTGGCAAGATGCAGGCAAGGATCGAAAAACTTGGGGCGGAGATGGAGTCCGCGCAGAGCGCGCCGAATCCGGCCCAGGTCCAGGAGATGAATCGCTTACAGTCATCGTTGATGAAAGCCTACCAGTTCGACCTTGTCCTGCTCGCAGTCGCCATGCTGGCGATGGCAGTCGCACGGTATCTGTAGGTTTGCCCGATGTTTGCGCGAATTTGGCGCGGGATCGCCCGCACATCTGTCATCGAGAAGTATTTTCACTACCTGAGTGAACGGGTGGTCCCCGCTTATCGCGCCGCGGACGGCTGCCGCGACGTGTTGGTCTTGCGCGAGACGCAGGGTGATTACACCAGCGTCATCCTGCTCTCGTTTTGGGAGACAAGCGCCGCACTCGAAGTCTTCGCTGATCCGCAACTTCAGTCCGAAGCCAATCTTGGCGCGCGCGAATCACTTCTGGCATTTGAGTCCACGGCGGCGGTGTATGAGGTGGTGATGAGTGAGTGAGGCGATATCGTTATCCCATCATCACTTTGGACGATACTGCAACGCCTCTGCCAGACGCAGCGGCTGGATGTTTTCACTCCCAGCTAGATCCGCAATCGTGCGCGACAACTTCAAAATTAGATGATAAGCGCGTGCTGACAAATTGAGTTGGCTCATCGCCGCCCGCATCAAACTCTGACCTTCGGGCTGTAACTGACAAAATTATTTTACCTCCCCGATGCGCATGTCTGCATTGCAAACAATATCAATGGAATTGGCGAAGCGCTGATTTTGAATATCTCTGGCATTTTGCACACGTTTGCGTATCGCCTCGCTGTTTTCGCCGAGTTTTTTCCGCTGAGCTTTTCGTAATTCACGCATGGGACTTCGATATGGATGTCGATGCGGTCAAGCATGGGTCCGGAGATGCGCTTTTGGTATCTGGTAACAACAGACTCATCACAAGTACAGACTCTGTAACACAAGCGGTGGGTATGGAAGTGAATTGAAAGAAAGACGGGCTTCTTGTAAGATGGTGAGTGTCGAAGTCGCCACAGACAAG